>JAZLGY010000062.1:0-23790 GCA_045616525.1 Acetatifactor sp.
AAATACGGCATTTCTCACTTTGTGTCGTTAATAAAATAATTGGAAGATGTTAATCTTGGTTCGAAAGGAGGATCTGAGATGGATCAAATGAAAATTGGATTGTTTCTCAAAGAGTTAAGAAATGAAAAAGGATTAACACAAGAACAGTTGGCGGAGAAGCTAAATGTATCAAATCGCTCCGTATCTCGTTGGGAGACAGCAAGCACATTGCCAGATATCAGCTTGATGATAGAACTGGCAGATTACTATGAAGTAGATATTAAGGAATTACTTGAAGGTGAAAGGAAAAGTGAGATTATGAACAAGGAATCAAAAGAAACATTTAACAAGATTGCAGAGTATTCAGTAGAAAGAAAAAAGTCACAGTTAGAAACATTTGGGATTCTTACAGAGATTCTAATTGTTATAGGTATTATAATTTCGGTAACACTTGCTAAATTTGTTGCTGATAATACGGCACAGCTTATTGTAACATTAATCTGTGGTTGGTTCGTATGGGGTTATGGTATAGCTCTTAGAATCAAGGTTAGGAAAGAAATAAAAGAGCTTACAAAAACGCCGGAGATGTAAAGAAAATGGAAAAAAAGAGTTAGCATTTATGCGAGTGTTGGCATTGTATGGTTGGCATGCTGTTTGTTTCAAGCGAAAAACGAATGATTTTCAAAAGAAGGAAGATCATTAATTAAAAATTACTTTTATAGGACTTGAGTGCAAAAAAGACTTATGATAATATCAAGGGTGTGCGTGAAACACATAGAATAAGAATGATACACAGGGACGCACCTTGATACGAAAGAACCGTCCCCAAAGGAGAGAGATATGAAACTAGGCATTGTTGGGTTACCCAATGTTGGAAAAAGTACATTATTTAATTCATTAACAAAGGCAGGAGCTTTGGCTGCAAACTATCCTTTTGCAACGATTGATCCCAATGTAGGTATTGTTCAGGTGCCTGATGAAAGAATAGAAAAACTCGGAGAGCTTTACCACACAAAGAAGGTTACACATGCGGTTATTGAGTTCGTCGATATTGCAGGTCTTGTAAAGGGTGCAAGTAAAGGAGAAGGTCTTGGAAACCAGTTTCTGGCAAATATTCGTGAAGTAGATGCAATTGTGCATGTGGTTCGTTGTTTCGAGGATACCAATGTTGTTCATGTAGATGGTAATGTAAATCCTGCAAGAGATATTGAAACTATCAATTTTGAATTAATCTTTTCTGATATTGAAATTTTGGATCGAAGAATCGCAAAGATTTCAAAGCAGGCTAGAATGGATAAGGCATATGCAAAGGAATTGGAACTTGCAGAGGCTATAAAGGCGCATCTGGAAGCCGGTAAAATGGCACGTACCTTTGAGGTTCCTGAGGATGAAGATATGGAAACATGGTTTGCATCCTACAATCTCTTAACCGCAAAGAAGACAATTTATGCAGCCAATGTTGCAGAGGATGATTTGGCAGATGATGCGGCTTCAAACCAGTATGTTCAACAGGTAAGAGAGATGGCCAAGGAAGAGGGCTCCATGGTATTTGCAGTTTCGGCAAAATTGGAAGAGGAGCTTTCAGAACTTGATGATGAAGAAAAGGCAATGTTCCTTGCAGATCTTGGTGTAGAATCATCAGGCCTTGATAAGCTTGTTGCAGCAAGCTATGATCTTCTTGGACTGATTAGTTATCTTACTGCAGGTGAGGATGAGTGTAGAGCTTGGACAATTACCAAGGGAACCAAGGCCCCTCAGGCAGCAGGTAAGATTCATACCGACTTTGAGAGAGGATTCATTAAAGCCGAAGTGGTTAATTATAAGGACCTCTTGGAATATGGTAGTCTTTCAGCAGCAAGAGAAAAGGGACTTGTAGGTATGGAAGGTAAGGACTACGTAGTAAAAGACGGAGATGTTATTTTGTTCCGTTTCAATGTATAGGCAGAGTAGGAAGGGAATAGAACATGAATGTAGGTGATATTTCGTTTCCTAATTTAGGAATCTATTTAAGTAATGTACCCTATGGCTTTTATGTGGGAAACTTCTTCATTGCTTTTTATGGAGTGTTTATCACCATAGGTGTATTGGCCGGAATCAATATTGCTGCGTATCTTGCTAAAAAGAGCGGACAGAATCCGGATCATTATTGGGACTTTGCAATCTATGCAGTTGTGTTCTCTATTATTGGTGCCAGAGTATATTACGTTATTTTCTCGTGGAAGGATTATAGAGATAAACTAATAGATATTTTCAAAATCAGACAGGGTGGCCTTGCAATATATGGTGGTGTCATTGCCGCATTCACAACCTTGTTTATATATAACAAGATTAAAAAGACCAAAGCGCTTGTAATGGGAGATACCAGTATGGCGGGACTTGTAATGGGACAGGTAATCGGTCGTTGGGGAAATTTCATGAACAGAGAAGTGTTTGGTGAATATACCAATAATATCTTTGCTATGAGAATTCCCGTAGAAGCTGTAAGGGATGCCGGAGATATTACAGAGAATATTAGAAATCATATGATGCCCGGGGATAATTTCATTCAGGTTCATCCCACCTTTTTATATGAAAGTCTTTTGAATCTCTGTTTGTTCTGTGCAATAGTTCTTTATTTTCAACACAAAAAATTTGATGGTGAAATTTGTCTTTTGTATTTAGGTGGATATGGCATTATCAGATTCTTTGTTGAGGGAATCAGAACAGACCAGTTGCATTTGGGAGATACAGGAATTGCGGTATCACAGGTACTTGGAATTTCATTGTTTGTTTTCGCTGTTGTGGTGGATGTAGTGGTGAGAATACGAATGAAAAACAATCCGAAAGTGGAGAAAATAGAAAATAACGAAAAATAGCAAAAAGATGTCTGAAAAATCAACTTCATAACGCTGAAAAACATCGATTTTATCTCGGTTTGAGACCATTCTCAAACCGAGATTTTTTTTGCAAAAAACTCGATTAAAACTATTGCAATCTCCATTTTTTTGTATTAAAATGGGTTCATAAGTGGTGAAAAGTGGATGAAAGTGGTACAAAGTGGTAGATTTGGACGGTGATTGCATATGTTATTTATGAGCGAATACAATCATACAATTGATCCAAAAGGCAGGTTGATAATCCCTTCAAAATTTAGAGACAAGCTCGGCGATGTGTTTGTTGTATCAAAGGGAATGGATGGCTGCCTATTTGTCTATGCCAACGATGACTGGGATGAGTTCCAGAAAAAACTTACTTCTTTACCACTGATTAACAAGGATGCGAGAAAGTTTGCAAGATTCTTCCTGGCAGGTGCCGCTGAAGTGGAAGTGGACAAGCAGGGCCGAATCCTTTTGCCGGCAACACTCAGAGAATTCGCAGGACTAACCAAAGATGTAGTTTTAGTAGGTGTAGGAAGTCGAATTGAAATCTGGAGCAAAGAGAACTGGGAGAATGCAAACGAAGATACAGATTTGGATGCAATTACTTCTACAATGGAAGGTTTAGGACTGACAATTTAGCAAGGGTTAAAAGTTATGGAATTCAATCACTATTCGGTTTTACTTGAGGAGACAATTGAAAATTTAAATATTAAGCCGAATGGGATTTATGTGGATGGAACCTTGGGCGGTGGCGGTCATTCTTATCAGATATGCAAAAGATTAGATCAAGGTCACTTGTATGGAATTGACCAGGATAGTGATGCACACAAGGCAGCCGGTGAGAGATTAAAGGAGTTTGAAGGTAAGGTTACCTTTATCAGAGATAACTATTGCAATGCAAAGGCAGCATTACAAAGCTACGGCGTGCAGGGCGTGGATGGAATTATTCTTGATCTTGGAGTTTCCTCTTATCAGTTTGATACTTCGGAGAGAGGCTTTTCGTACCGATTCGATGGACCCTTAGATATGAGAATGGACCAGAGACAGAGCCTTACAGCCAAGGAAATCGTTAATTCCTATAGTGAAAGTGATTTGTTTCGAATTATCAGAGATTACGGCGAAGACAGTTTTGCCAAGAATATAGCAAAACACATTGTGATGGCGAGAGCAAAAGAGGAAATTACAACCACCACACAGTTGAACGAGATCATTAAGGGAGCGATCCCGGCTAAGATGAGACAGAATGGACATCCTTCTAAGAAAACATATCAGGCAATCAGAATTGAATGTAACCATGAACTGGATGTTTTAAGAAATGCCTTGGATGACTTGATTGAGATGTTAAATCCGGGCGGAAGATTGTGCATTATCACATTCCATTCATTAGAAGACAGAATTGTAAAAACGAAATTTAAGGATGCTGAAAATCCTTGTATATGTCCACCGGAATTCCCGGTTTGTGTGTGCGGAAGAAAGCCGCTTGGAAGAAATGTTTCGAGAAAACCTATTTTGCCATCGGCAAAAGAACTGGAAGAAAACAACAGATCCCACAGCGCAAAATTAAGAGTATTTGAAAAAGTATAAAAATATGGTTGAAATAGAACGAATTTGGGGGTAACATCAATGAGCAGAGAGTTAAATGCTACCAAAAACAGAACAAGAACAGCTTACGTATATGGAAATACAGCTACAAAGCTTGATATAGATAGAGAACTTCAGTCAGAATCCAGAAGAGCAGCGATTAACGAAAGCAGAAGACGTAAGGAAAAAGCACAGCACATGAGCTTTGGATATGTGGCTTTCCTTACTGCAGCACTCGTAGTTGCAGGCTTTGTTTTGGTAAAATACATTCAGGTTCAGACAGATCTTACCAATGTGGTAAAGACTATTTCAAGTCAGGAGATTGAATTAAATAACCTCAGAGTAAAGAATGAAGAGAATTACAGTCGCGTTATCAGTAGTGTAGATATGGAAGAGGTTAAGAGAGTTGCAATCGGTGAACTAGGTATGGTTTATCCTCAGGAGGGTCAGATCATTCTCTATACCAATGAGGGAACCGACTATGTACGTAAGGTTGAGACGGAGAAATAAAGAGTGAGTAATAACAAAAAGAGAAATGGTGCACGAGGTGCTGAAAATAGGGCCAATGTCAAAAAGAAAAGAAAAATACGTTTTGGCACGCCCACGCAGGACGAACTAAAGGGAAAGCTGGCGGTATTATTAATTATAGTACTGCTGGCTTTTGCAGGATTAGGTTTCAGACTATTTTGGATTATTTCACATGATGGTGATACCTATACCAAGAAGATTTTATCCCAGCAAAAATATGATAGTGTGACGATCCCTTACCGAAGAGGCGATATTGTCGATTGTAAGGGTACGAAACTTGCTGTGTGCGAGAATGTGTACAATGTTATTTTGGACGTACATGTTATCAATGATGCCGGAGGAGTTGCCAAGGAAGATTATATGGGACCTACTATGGCAGCCCTGGATTTATATCTGAATCTGGATATGGAAAAGGTACGCAATTATGCGCAGCAGAATCCGGATTCACAGTATTACGTTCTTGCAAAGAGATTGACCTATGATGAAATAAGCGGTTTGCAGGATGCAATCAATGCAAAGGATAGTAAAGTAAAGGGTATCTGGTTTGAAAAGGAATACAAGAGATATTATCCCCTTGGAACCATTGCCTGTGATGTTATCGGATTTACCAGCAAGGATAACGTTGGTTTCTCAGGCTTGGAGGCATATTACGATGATGTTTTAAATGGTACAACCGGTAGAGAGTTTGGTTATTTAAATGATGATTCTACTTTGGAAAGAACCGTTAAGCCCGCAGAGGATGGTTATACTATTCAGACTTCTATTGATGCAAACATTCAGGCAATCATTCAGAAGCATTTGATTGCATTCAACGAGAAATACAAGAACAATGCAAGACAGGGTAATGGTGCCGAAAACGTAGGCGTTATCATTATGGAAGTTGATACCGGACGTATTTTGGGAATGGAAAGCTATCCTTTCTATGATTTGAATAATATTCGTGATCCTCAGGCTTTGATCGGTAACGTAATGGTTGATGAGAAGGGAAACAAGACAAAACAGTACATTACAGAGGAATCCTTGGCAGAGATGGATGAGGAAACTCTTTATCAGAATTTTAACTATTTGTGGAAGAATTTCTGTATTACAGATACCTATGAACCAGGTTCTACTGCAAAGCCATTTACAACAGCAATGGCTTTGGAAACGGGTGCGATTACAGGGGAAGAGGTATATCAGTGTAATGGTTATTTGGAAATTGGTGGATATCGTATCAGATGCCACACCAGAACTGGTGACGGTGCTGTAACGGTAGAGGATGGTATAGCATATTCATGCAACGTTGCCTTGATGCATGAAGCACAGGCAGTTGGTATTAAGAACTTTGCAAAGTTCCAAAGAGCATTCAATTTTGGCTTGAAGACCAATATTGATTTGGAGGGTGAAGCCAGAACAGTATCTTTGATTATGCCCGGAGAATTAATGACACCTACGGACCTTGCAACCTACTCCTTTGGACAGAGCTTTAACGTAACCATGATTCAGATGATTACCGGTTACTGTTCATTAATCAATGGCGGTTATTATTATGAGCCTCATATTGTAGATAAGATTATTAATTCCAGTGGAGCTACTGTAAAAAATATTGAGCCGAGAGTTCTTCGTCAGACAGTATCAGAGAGTACTTCAGAGAAAATAAGACAATACTGTATCGCCGTTGTTATGAGAGAGAATGACAGACGTATTACAGGACGTACTGCAAGACCTGCAGGTTATGCAATTGGTGGCAAGACCGGAACTGCACAGACAATTGACAGAGATACACATACACGTTCTTATACAGAATATGTTGTATCCTTTATGGGCTTTGCACCGGCGGATGATCCTAAGATTGCTATTTATGTTGTTGTTGACAGAGCGAATATTATTCCTCAGGATCAGGCAAGACTGGCAACAGTTCTTTGTAGAGATATTCTTTCTGAAGTGTTACCATATCTGAATATTTATATGACAGAAGAACTGTCAGATGCAGAAATTAAGGAATTGGAAGAACGTCAGCTTGCAATTACATTGCAGTATTCAACACCGGAGGAAGAAGAACCGGAAACAACTACAGAGCCTACTGAAAATAATGCCGGAGGACAACCGGCGTGGATGAGTTTCCCTATTGATTCTGCTACCGGTCACAGAGTGGATCCTGAAACAGGTGAACACCTGGATCCGGATACCGGAGATCCCATCAATGGTGGTTATGGGGGAATGGATTAACAAAAATAAGTTGCATATCCCCTGCAAGTCTGGAATAGGATAAATGGAACAGAACTGCAGGGGATTATTTATGCCGAAGGTTTTTTGCAAGGTAGAGCAACGGAAAAAGATTTGGGTATTTTTTTTGCTGTGTGTGCTGTGCTTTTTGCTTCTTTCTGTCAGACTGGAATATCTTATGATACAAAAAGGCGAATATTACAGTCAAAAAGCGACAGATTTACATGAAAGAGAACGAAAAATTAAGGCTGCAAGAGGCCGAATAATTGATTGTAACGGAACGGTTTTGGCGGATAATAAAACTGTGTGCTCTATATCGGTAATTCATAATCAGATTGAGGATAAGGAGCAGGTTATAGAGGCCCTGACCAAGGAACTGGGACTAAGCGAAGAATATGTTCGTAAAAGAGTGGAAAAAGTTAGTTCCATGGAAAAGATAAAAAGTAATGTTGATATAGAAACAGGTAAGAGAATCAGAGAAATGTCTCTTGCAGGTGTCAAAGTGGATGAGGATTATAAAAGATATTATCCATTTGATGAATTGGCATCGAAAACATTGGGATTTACAGGTGGAGATAATCAGGGGATTATCGGACTGGAAGTGGTGTATGAGAAGTACTTAAAAGGCAGTCCGGGAATAGTATTGACCGTTACAGATGCCAAGGGAATTGAATTGGAATATGAGGGAGAGCGAAGAATAGATCCTGTCAAGGGATATGATCTTCACTTAACATTAGATAGAAATATTCAGGCCTACGCCACGCAGCTGGCGTTAACAACGAAGGAAAAGAAAAATGCCGATAAGGTGGAAATTCTTGTAATGAATCCTAAGGATGGAAGCATATTGGCAATGGTGGATGTACCGGAGTTTAATTTGAACGATCCGTATGGATATGAGAATGAAACGATAAGTAGGGAAACCATGGGGATGAACGAGGATGAAAAGAGTGCATATTATAATGGACTATGGAGAAATTCCTGCATCAGTGATACCTATGAGCCGGGTTCTACATTCAAAATTATTACAGCCTCAGCGGGGTTGGAAAGTAAGACGATTACAAAAGATTTTAACTATTTTTGCAATGGCTATACCATTGTAGATGATCGTAAGATTCGATGCGCTAACACAAAAGGACATGGAAGTGAAGATTTTACACACTGCATGATGAACTCATGCAATCCTGCGTTGATTACGGTTGGACTCATGATGGGAAGGGATTTGTACTACGAATATTTTGAACGATTCGGCCTCCTTTATAAAACAGGAATTGACCTTCCGGGGGAAGCAGGTACCATCATGCATCAAAAGGATAAAATGGGACCTGTAGAGCTGGCGACCGTTGCCTTTGGGCAGTCCTTCCAGATTTCACCTGTTCGAATGTTGTCAACAGTTTCAGCGCTTATAAACGGAGGAAATGAAGTAACACCTCATTTGCTTGATTATATTGCAGATGAAAATGGAAACGTCATTGAAAAGTATAAAAAAACAGATGGAAAAAGAATTCTTTCTGAAGAAACATCAGAACTGCTACGCGAAATCTTAGAACAGGTGGTTAGTGACGGAACCGGGAAAAATGGTAAAATAGAGGGCTATAGAATCGGCGGTAAAACTGCTACGAGTCAAACACTTCCGAGAGGAAGCGGGAAATATATAGCTTCATTCATTGGATTTGCGCCCGCAAATGATCCACAGGTTATTGCGATAGCTATTGTTCATAACCCGTCAGGGGTGTATTATGGAGGACAGGTGGCAGCACCGGTTGTAAAAGAGTTATTTGAAAATATCTTTCCCTACTTAGGGATTTCAGAAGAAGTAGAAAAAACTATGGAATAAAAGAAAAGAGGCAAACAACATGAAGGGACAAAAGTGTTTGGTAGTAGGCTCAGGAATCAGTGGTATCGGAGCAATATCAATTTTAAATCGTATGGAGGCAGAAGTTATTTTCTTTGATGCAAATGAGAAAATGACTTTGGAAGAGTTAGAGGGCAAGGTTCCTGAGGGAGTTAAGGTTAACTGTTATGTTAAGGAGTTACCGGAGGATGTGTTTAAGAGTATAGAGGTTGCAGTACTTAGTCCCGGAGTTCCTACAGATAATGATTTTGTAAATGCACTTCGCAATCAGGGTACAAAGATTATAGGTGAAATTGAACTTGGTTATCTTTTAGAGAAGGGTAGCGTAGTTGCCATTACAGGTACAAATGGAAAGACAACCACAACCACTTTGGTTGGAGATATTATGAAAGCCTATGTAGGTGAAGATCACACGTTTGTTGTTGGAAATATTGGCAATTCCTATACTCTGGAAGCACATAAAACGACGAAGGATACAATTACCGTTGGTGAAATTAGCAGCTTCCAGTTAGAGACAGTTGAAACCTTCCATCCAAAGGTATCGGCTATTTTGAATGTAACGCCGGATCATTTGAACAGACATCATACTATGGAAAATTATAGTGGTGCAAAAGAGAACATCGCTATGAATCAGACGAAGGATGATGTATGTGTTTTGAATTATGAAAATTCATATACAAAAGCCTTTGGCGATAAGTGTCCCGCCAAGGTGGTATATTTCTCATCAGCCACAGAACTTGAAAATGGTTATTTTTTCAAAGGCGAAGAAATCTACTATGCAGAAAACGGAAAAGCTACACCATTAATGAATGTGCATACTGACATGAATCTTGTAGGTGTATGTAATATAGAAAATGTAATGGCGGCTATTGCAATCGCAAGAGGTATGGATGTTCCAATGGAAACAATTCTTGCAGTAATTAAGGAGTTTCATGCAGTAGAACATCGTATTGAATATGTAGCTACAAAAAGAGGCGTTAAATATTATAATGATTCCAAGGGAACCAATCCGGATGCCGCAATTCAGGGTATTAAGGCAATGAGTACTCCAACAATCTTAATTGGCGGAGGTTATGATAAGCAGAGCACTTATGATGAATGGATTGAAAGCTTTGAGGGTAAGGTGAAATGGCTGGTACTGATAGGTCAGACCAGGGATAAAATTGCTGAATGTGCCAAGGCACATGGCTTTACACAGATTAAGATGGCTGATACCTTTGATGAGTGTTTACAGCTGTGTACTTCTTTGGCCGAGCCGGGAGATGCGGTTCTTCTTTCTCCTGCATGCGCTAGCTGGGGCATGTTCCCAAACTATGAAGTCAGAGGAAAAATGTTTAAAGAATATGTACATGGAATTAAGGAGTGATAGATTTGGCAGAGAATAGAAAGAAAAAAGCAAGGTTAGATTTGCGAATTGACCGTACTTTATTATTTGTTATTATTTTTCTGTTAGCTTTTGGTCTTGTAATGATATATTCGGTAAGCTCATATGAAGCTTATCAAACGACCGGAAAATCCAATTTCTATTTGGTAAAGCAGTTGAAGGCGGACTTGATTGGTCTAGGATTTATGCTGGTGACAACCTTCTTCCCATATAGCTTTTATAAGAAAAAGTGGGTAGTTGTTATTGTTGGAATTGTTACGCTTGTTTCACTTTCCTTAGTACCATTTATCGGAATTGAATCCCACGGTGCAAAAAGATGGCTCCCTTTGTTTGGACGTAGTCTTACCTGGCAGCCGGCGGAGCTTGCGAAGATTGCAGTTATTTTTGCATTGGCCTATTTGATTTGCTATTTTGATAAGGTTATGGTTTTGTGGAGAGCAATGGGAATATGCTTTGTAGTAGCACTTGTACCGGCTGGTATGGTAGCAGTTTTAACCAACAATGTTAGTTCAGCGATTATTATTGCCGGTATTGCAGCAATTATGATTTATGTATCTTCAAGAGGATATAAAAAGTTTGCAGCTCTCGCAGCCGGTGGAGGAGCAGTAGTTGCATTATTGCTTGTCTATATCTTTAATATGTCAATCAACGAGGAAACAAACTTCCGATTTGTACGTATTCTTGCCTGGAGAAATCCTGAAAAGTATGCGCAGAGAACGGGGTTCCAGACAGTGCAGGCGTTATATGCAATCGGAAGCGGCGGTTTCTGGGGAAAAGGTCTCGGACAGAGTATGCAAAAGCTGGGATTTATTCCTGAAGCACAGAATGATATGATTTTCTCGGTTATTTGCGAGGAACTGGGGTTCTTCGGCGCAATGGCAATTATGCTTTTGTTCCTCATTATGATTTGGAGAATGGTATCTATTGCAACACAGACGAAGGATTTACATGGAGCATTGATTGTAACCGGTGTTATTGCACAGATTGCAGTACAGGTTATTTTGAACATTGCCGTAGTTACCAATACAATTCCTAATACAGGTATTTCATTACCGTTCATAAGTTATGGCGGTACTTCGGTATTGTTCCTTCTTTCGGAAATGGGAATTGTATTAAATATAGGTCATCATTCTATGAAGGCGCTGGATAAAGAGGTTGGGCTGTAAGAACCTTTTTGTGAAAAGGTCATATGATAAAAGTAACAGGTCCGTAGGGAGAATGTATTCATGGGTTCTGCTATGCAAAACCGCGGGAAATGCATTGTGATAAAGGGTGGAAACAAACTGGGAGGTACCTTGAAGATACAGGGTTCAAAAAATGCGGGTCTACCGATTCTGGCTGCTACTTTATTGACTAGAGAAGAATGCATTTTGAAAAATTGTCCTCGCATAGGGGACGTTTATCAGATGTTGGATATTATGGAATTAATTGGCGGAGTGTCACACTGGAGAAAAGACGGTGTGACTCTTTGCAGTTCAAAAGAGCTATCTTCTGATTTGCCGAGGCTGCAGGTTTGTGCAATGCGTTCCAGTATGTACTTGCTTGGTGCTTTGCTTGCAAGAAATGGCAGAGTCTCAATGAATCATCCCGGTGGCTGTGTGATTGGGAAACGCCCCATTGATTTGCATCTATGTGCATTGGAAAAGATGGGAGCCAATATTGTATTCGAGAATGATGTATTATGTGCCTGGGCTCCGGGTGGATTAAAGGGAGCAGAAGTAAAGCTGTCTATCCCAAGTGTCGGAGCAACACAGAATATTATACTGGCAGCGGTTACGGCAAAGGGAGAAACAATTCTTCGAGGTGCTGCCAGAGAACCGGAAGTGGTAAGTCTGTGTAGATTTTTGAATTGCTGTGGCGCCAGAATTTCAGGGATAGGACAAAAGGAGCTTGTGATATGTGGCGTGGAAGAGTTACATGGATGTGAGTTCGAAATTCCGACCGATCGAATCGTAGCGGGAACCTATGCAGCAGCAATTGCAGCGACGGGTTCAGAAGGGTATTTGGAGAGGGCACCGGTAGGGGAATTGAAGGCTGTTCTGGATGCACTTTGTAAAATGGGGGCTGTTTGTCAGTGCGACAGACAGGGACTCTATATACAGGGCCCCAAAGAATTAAAAAGTTTATCCAGATTGGAAACCGAAGTATATCCCGGATTTCCAACTGATTTGCAATCTGTTTTCACTACTGTTTTGACAGGAGCGAAAGGAGATTGTATGATACAGGAGAATTTGTTTGAAAATCGTTTTACCATAGTCAGCGAATTAAAGAAGATGGGTGCGGATATTGTGATGTGCGGTCAGAGGAATGCATATATCAGATCAGGGAGCATACTTCAAGGATGTTCGGTGACAGCAGGTGAGTTACGCGGAGGCGCAGCCCTGGTGGTAGCCGGAATTATGGCAATGGGAGAAACGAAGGTCTATGGTGTGGAAATGATTGAACGTGGATATGAAAATATCTGTCGTGATTTAAGAGAATTAGGAGCTTGTGTTTACATGAGTAATCCTGTTACCGATGATGGAAAGAGATGGTTGTGTAGTGAAGAAAATAAACCTGCCCAAATGGAAGTTTCCGCTAAGAGAAAAGAAAGAGAAGCCGGAAAAGAAAGAGAAAAAAGAAAAGAAACTGAATAAGTTTGTGATTCCTGTAATTATCATTTTGGTGATTGCAGGAATAGTTGGAAGTGGAATATATTATGTTGTTAATACATATACTGTAAAGACTGTATATGTGGAAGGGAATCTCCATTACTCCAGAGAAGATATCGAGGCAATGGTTATGAAGGGACCTTTAAGCAACAATTCCTTATATTTATCCATGAAATATAAAAACAAGGAGATTAAGAATGTTCCTTTTGTGGATAGCATGAGCGTATCAATCCTTGCACCGGATACCATAAGGATTCGTGTGTATGAAAAGGCTGTGGCAGGATATGTGAAATATATGAACAGTAACATGTACTTTGATAAAGATGGATACGTTGTTGAAAGCTCTCAGATTGTTACCAAAGGCATTCCGGAAATAGCTGGTCTTTCTTTTGATTCCTGTGTTTTGGGAGAAAAACTACCGGTAGAGCAGCCGGAGATTTTTGAAAAGATTATGAATTTGACCAACCTGCTCAATAAGTATGAACTGATGCCGGATCGTATTCTTTTCCAAAGAGACGGTAAGATTAATTTGTATTTTGGAAAGATTAATGTATATATTGGAGAGCCCGTCAGAATGGAAGAAAAATTAATGAATCTTTCTCAGTTTTTGGAAAAATTGGAAGGCAAAAGCGGCGTACTGCACCTGGAAGCATATACCGGTAATAATGACAGCATTTCTTTTGAATTGGAAGAGCCTACGAAAGCTGAATAAAAATATCCCGAAATATGAAAAAAATGTGTTGAAAATATTCAAAAATAATTATATATTAGTTTATATATGAGTTTATATGTGATAGAAGGAGGATATACCTTTGTTAGAGATTAAGACAAATGAAGCAGAGGCAGCCGCAAAAATTATTGTTGTAGGTGTAGGCGGCGCTGGAAATAATGCTGTAAATAGAATGATTGATGAAAAAGTTAATGGTGTTGAGTTTGTTGGTGTTAATACCGATAAACAGGCATTACAGTTATGTAAAGCTCCTAAGTTAATCCAGATTGGTGAGAAGCTTACCAAGGGATTGGGTGCCGGTGCAAAACCTGAAGTAGGTGAGAAGGCTGCTGAAGAGAGCATCGAAGAGATTACCAACGCACTTAAGGGTGCTGACATGGTATTCGTAACCTGTGGTATGGGTGGCGGTACTGGTACAGGTGCAGCTCCGGTTGTTGCCAAGGTTGCAAAGGATTTGGGAATCCTTACTGTTGGTGTAGTTACAAAACCTTTTAAGTTTGAAGCAAAGGCTCGTATGACCAATGCTTTAGGCGGTATCGAGAAGATTAAAGAGAACGTAGATACATTGATTATTATTCCTAACGATAAGTTATTGGAAATCGTTGACAGAAGAACTACAATGCCTGAAGCTTTGAAGAAGGCAGATGAAGTTTTACAGCAGGGTGTACAGGGTATTACAGACCTTATTAATATTCCTTCTGTTATTAACCTTGACTTTGCAGACGTACAGACCGTTATGAAGGACAAGGGTATCGCTCACATCGGTATTGGTGTTGGTAAGGGTGATGATAAGGCTATGGAAGCTGTTAGACAGGCAGTTGAGAGTCCTCTTCTTGAGACAACTCTTAATGGTGCTACCGACATCATCATTAATGTATCCGGTGATATCACATTGAATGATACTGCAGATGCTTCAAGCTACATCGAAGAGATTGCAGGTGAAGATATCAATATCATCCTTGGTGCAATGTACGATGAGACTATGACTGATTGTTGTACAATCACTGTTATTGCAACAGGTATTGAAGATCATATTAATAGATTACCTTTTAAGGGTGTACCTACTCCTAGTGCACATATTCCTACACCGGTTATTAAGCGTCCGGTAGCTCCTGCTCCCGAACCTATGGCACCTGTAGCTCCTGTTGCACAGGCTCCTAGCCAGGAAGCTCCTGCACCTATGCCTGCAAGACCTTTCCCTGCACCATCAAGACCTACAGACCTTAGAAGCAGTGTACAAGAGAAGAGTTTAAAGATTCCTGACTTCTTCAAGAAGTAAGTTATTCAATGTCGAATAGAAAAGTTATCAAAAAGAACTGCTTTCTAAGCGGTTCTTTTTTTGAAATTTAAAGCGAGGATTAAAATGAAAATTTCAGAGATTTTAAAAAGTAAAGAACCTACACTGTCTTTTGAAGTGTTTCCGCCTAAGACCAGTGACAACTTTTCGGTTGTAAAGGAAGCTACAGAAGCAATTGCGGATTTAAAGCCGGATTTTATGAGTGTAACCTACGGAGCAGGTGGAAGTACCAGTAAGTTTACAGCAGAAATCGCTGAGGATTTGGAAAAGAAAAATGTAACAGCACTTGCACATTTAACCTGTGTCAACGCTACGAAAGACAGCATTAATGCACAGCTTGATAGTTTGAAAGCCAAGGGAGTACAGAATATACTGGCCCTTCGTGGAGATTTACCGGAAGGCATGGAAAGTACAGATGACTGGATTTATAAGCATGCAAGTGACTTGATTCCTGTAATCAAGGAAAGAGGAGATTTTTGTGTTGGCGGAGCTTGCTATCCAGAGAAACATCCGGAAGCTTTGAACAGCTGGTCTGATATTGAAATGTTAAAAAGAAAAGTGGATATGGGGTGTGAATTTTTAACTACCCAGATGTTTTTTGACAATAATATTTTCTTTAACTATTTATACAAGGTTCGTGATGCCGGTATTTCTGTTCCTATTGTTGCTGGTATTATGCCGGTAACCAATACTAAGCAGATGACACGTATTTATAAGTTATCACAGGCATATTTGCCACATAGATTTGTAGCTTTGCTTGATAAATTCGCTGACAATCCGGCAGCAATGAGACAGGCGGGCCTTGCTTATGCTACAGACCAGATTATTGATCTGATTGCAAGTGGTATTAATAATATTCACGTATATACAATGAATAAGCCTCAGACAGCAAAAGAATTACAGGATAATCTTTCTGAGATTATTCCTTCCTGCAAGAGAGGCAATTAATAAATATAGATACGAAAAGCGAAGTCGATTCTCGAAAGGGAGTCGACTTTTTTATGTCGAAAAGAGTAAAAGAGGATGGCAGCTTTAAACGCATAATCTGACAAATAAATTGATTGGTTGAGATTATAATGTGAGCAAGGAGGTCAGGAAAATATGGTTGTGGAAATAAGTTTGGATAGACTTATGATAACGCATTTTTTAATAAACCTGATTTCGTTGAAAATGGTAGAAGAAGATATTGGAGGGACGTTCTCAAGAAAAAATAGAATATTGGCTTCAATTCTCGGAACGATTTTGTATATTGCAATTTTGTATTTATTTACAGTTCGAATAAAGGGGCTTGGAATTTGGGCAATGGGAATTCAGGGGATTGTTTCTGTTTATGTGATGATGGCAGTTTCCTTTCGGCAATGGTGGGGAACCGGGATGGTACGGGTTATGGAAAAGGTATTTGTTTTTTCTGTTTGTCTGGGAGCGGGGCTGGAGGCATTGGGACGATTCGGAAGAGAAATGGGCTTGCATTTAAATTCTCTATGGATTCTTGTATGCGTAAGTGTTTTGTATGAAGCAGTACACCAGAAAAGACTAAAGGTAAGGGCGGATGAAAGATATTGTGAGGTTAGCCTGTATGGAAATGAAGGGAGTAAGATTCATTGCCGGGCAATTGTGGATTCCGGTAATTTTTTGAAGGAACCAATAAGTAAAACTCCTGTTTGTGTAGTAAGTGGAAGTGTGCTTGCACAAATATTAGGGCAGGAGAAGGGAAAGGGGTATCGAATGATTCCTTATAAAACGATAGAGGGAAAGACGCGGATAATGAAGGGTTATTATCTGGAAAACATGGAGGTGGTATATCAGGGAATCAAAAGAGAGTTGCACAGGCTATATATAGCATCACTTTCAGAGGAAATAAAAAAAGAAGAGTATGAGATGATTTTGCCGAAATGTCTTTTGGAGGAATGACGGTGAAAAAAAGTATAAGCTAATTGTATTTTTAAAGGGGGAATCAGAATGTTTCTAAAGACGATATTGTTAGAATGTTTGCTTCCGAGAAATAAGAAGAGTATGTGGTTACAAAGAGGAGAGGAAATTTACTATATCGGTGGAACGGAAGTGTTGCCGCCACCATTGGAAAATGAAGAAGAAAATAGGGCGATTGAGGAATTGAATAGCAAGGATAGCGAAGAAGCCAAGGCTTTATTGATTGAACATAATCTGAGACTTGTGGTTTATATTGCCAAGAAGTTTGATAACACCGGTGTGGGTGTGGAGGATTTGATATCCATTGGGACGATAGGGCTGATTAAATCCGTAAATACTTTTAATCCCGGAAAAAACATTAAGCTTGCAACATATGCCTCCAGGTGTATTGAAAACGAGATCCTGATGTATTTACGACGTAACAGTAAAACGAAGCTGGAGGTATCTATTGATGAACCATTGAATGTTGACTGGGACGGAAATGAACTTCTTTTATCGGATATATTAGGAACGGATGAAGATATTATATATAAGGATATGGAAAATGAAATAGAAAGACGACAGCTGTTAAAAGCGGTGTCAAAGCTGTCGGAACGGGAGAAAACCATTATTGGTTTGCGGTTTGGAATCGGTAATGACAGAGAAAGGGAATTAACACAGAAAGAGGTGGCAGAATTATTAGGAATATCGCAGTCGTATATTTCTAGGTTAGAGAAAAAAATCATGAAAAGACTGAAAAAAGAAATGTGTCATAATGAATAATTGTACTTCAAAAAGTGGGTGTTTTAAGGTATAATAAGGGGGCACTATAAGAGATAATATTGAGGATTGATATAAATGATTAAACGTGAAGATATTTTGTTTATTCCTTACCTGGAAAAAACCGAATATACAGGATCTCATGAAGGCATGAGATATAGAATGGAAAAGATAGTAAGAACCAAAGAAGTAAAGGAAGGGGATGAAACCAAGGAAGTTAACGAGAAGAGTTTGCTTGTTACTGTTTGGCCGGAACCCTTTAATTTTTTCAATACACCTGATGAAAAGAAAATGAGCCAGGAATTTTCTTTTGACGAAGATGGAATTGTAGATTCCATTGCCTGGATGAATGACCGACTTTTTTATGATAAGGCACTTTGGGATGGAAGTGGCGGAAATTGGGATCATTATGCTGAAATATTTAATCAGTGATTTTAGAAGTGCTTTGAGATTTTTTCCTATAGGCATAGGGACGGGCGTGGTACTGTTTTTATTGTTTACTCTGAGCAATCGGTCCTTGGAGAGAAAAGGAAAAGAAAAAATCAAGGCATTTCAGGTCAGTGCATTTTATGCCTATTTTGTTGTTATTCTCATGATTACTTTGCTTTCTAGAGAAGTGGGAAGAGGGCGTGCTTTGGATTTACAGCTATTTTCAACCTTGAAGATTAATCTGAGAAATGATGCATATATTGTTGAGAATATATTGCTGTTTGTTCCGTATGGATTTTTTACTATGATGTTGGATCGGATAAATCAGAATGTTTCGTTAAAGCTTGTGCGCACTGTGATATGGGGAGGAATCACCAGTGCCTGCATTGAACTGATTCAATTGATTTCTCACAGAGGCTGTTGCCAGCTTGATGATATTTGGACGAATACTGTGGGGGCATTTGTGGGAGCTGCTTTGTATGCACTGGTTCGCCAAGTTGCCAGAAAAATCCGTATTAGACGCTTAGATAGGATCTCAGTGTAAGAAGTGCATTTTTCTCTAAGCGGGAAACCTGGGCTTGGGATATATTTAGTAGCTTTGCAACATCCATCTGCGTTTTGCCAAGATAAAAACGTAGATGGATGATTTCTTTTTCACGGTCATTTAGATGTTTGATGGCATCTGATAGTGCTAATTGTTCCACCCAGTTTTCTTCTTTGTTTTTCTTGTCACTGATTTGATCCATGACATAGATGGTATCGTTTCCATCTGTATAAATAGGATCATATAAACTCATGGGATTTTGTATGGCATCCAGTGCGTAAATAATATCTTCCTTGGGAATATCAATTATAACAGAGATCTCTTCTATACTAGGTTCTTTGTGGTTTTGCAGAGTCAGAACCTCTTTGGTGTGAAGGACTTTGTAGGCAATATCTTTTAGAGAACGGGAGACACGAATACACATGTTGTCTCTCAAATACCTACGGATTTCCCCCAGAATCATTGGAACTGCATAGGTACTAAATTTTACATTTAAGGTATCGTCAAAATTATCAATGGCTTTTATTAATCCGATGCAGCCGATTTGAAATAAATCGTCTGCATTCTCAGTATTACCGGAGAAACGCTTCATTACACTTAAAACCAGACGAAGATTTCCTTCGATATATTTTTCCCTGGCATTCATATTTCCCTTTTTGATTTCGGAAAACAGATTTGTTTTTTCAGAACTCTTTAGTAGTGGAAGCTTAGAGGTATTTACCCCGCAAATCTCGACTTTTCCCATAATCATGCACCATTCCTTTTTGTTTTCAGAATTAGTATGTTCTGTTTTTAAAAGTATTTCCCGGATTAAAATAATTATTCAAAAAAAGAATCTACTGCATATAATAGTAGTAAAAAGGAGTCGTGATATGCTGTACTCTGATTTTAAGTACAAAGAAGTAATTAATGTTCGGGATTGTAAGAGGCTTGGAAGAATCTCTGATTTTGAGTTTGATGAGTGTGGTGGAAACATATGTAAGCTAATGGTTTCTGAACATTGTCATTTATTTAATTTTTTTAAAGTGGAGCCGGATCGAGTTATTTTATGGAAAGATATATGTCAAGTGGGACCGGATATCATTTTGGTTGACATAAATTGCTAAAACTCTTATAATATTCTTGTTAAAATTTAGAGATATTGTTACTTTTTGTAACATAGAAAGGCTTAATATGAAGTGTCCTTTTTGCAACCATGACAATACAAGAGTTATAGATTCAAGACCGGCAGAGGATAACAATTCCATTCGTCGTCGTAGAGCGTGCGATGAGTGTGGTAAGCGTTTTACCACATATGAGAAGGTTGAAACTATTCCGATGATTATTATTAAGAAAGATAATAATCGTGAAACTTATGAGAGAGCGAAGATTGAGGCAGGTGTATTAAGAGCTTGTCACAAGAGACCGGTTAGTGCAAAGCAGATTACAGATTTGGTAGATCAGGTGGAAAATGAGATTTCTAATCTTGAAGAGAAGGAAATTCCAAGTGATATGATTGGTGAACTTGTTATGGACAAATTGAAAAATTTGGACGCAGTTGCCTACGTTAGATTTGCATCTGTATACAGAGAGTTTAAGGATGTTAACACTTTTATGGACGAATTGAAAAAGGTGTTAAAACAGTAATTTTGTTAAAAAAATTACGTGAAAGACTAAGGGATTTTTCTAATTGTTCGATATACTATGTGAAAGAAATAAAGAATAGGAGGTGATTTCATGGGAATTCATTTTAACAGTTACAATTTTGGTAATAGTTATTCCAACTATTCGATGATGCAACCGAAGGTGGATCAGACAGAGGAAGTAAAGAAACAGGAAAATCTTCCGGTAACTGAAGAGAAGCCGGCTGAATCAGAGGTGGTAAAGGATGCCCGGGAAATCACACCGATACATAGAAATAATGCATCGATTGAAGATGTAACTGCATCCATTGGCAAGAAAGATAATGAGAGCGTCTTCACACAGAACAGTGGTATTGAAGGATTGGATGTGCAGAAAGCAATTTCAGATATGAAGAGAGATCAGATTTTGAAGCAGTATCAGTTTTTTGTTCCACCCAATGATGATGCTTTGAACAATATGGATGGAAGAGTTATTGCAAAATAATTGAAAATTTCGTAGAATGAGTGGCAGGGAATTCTTGTTCCCTGCTTTTTCTATGTTACAAACGAAAGGAATAGTAAGATGTTTAAAACTTTTTATCCGGATTATGAAGTGGGAAGCGTATATACGTTTGATTTTCAGAAGGCATATAATCAGGGTGTAAGAGGTGTGATATTTGATATTGATAATACCTTGGTGCCACATGGACTTCCTGCAGATGACAAGGCAATAGAGTTATTTAAACAGTTGCATGCCATGGGCATGAAGACTTTACTTTTATCGAATAATAAGGAACCGCGTGTGAAAAGCTTCAGTGAACAGGTGGGAAGCCACTATATATACAAAGCGGGAAAGCCCGGAAAAAACGGTTATCTGAATGCAATGGAAAAAATGGGAACAACAAAGGAAGAGACAATCTTTATGGGGGATCAGCTTTTTACGGATGTATGGGGAGCAAAGAGAGTGGGAATCCCAAGCTATCTGACAACACCGATTCACCCTAAGGAAGAGATTCAGATTGTACTAAAGAGATACTTAGAAAAAATAGTACTTCACTTTTATCATAAGGAGATGAAGAAATGATTGATGGATATACAAGAACCTGTGGACTGATTGGTAATCCGGTAGAACATACTATCTCACCCTTGATTCAGAACACACTTGCAGAAAAATCAGATTTTAATTTGACATATGTTCCCTTTCATGTAAATGAAGGAATGCTGGAGGATGCGGTAAGGGGTGGATTTGCGTTAAATTTATTGGGAATGAATGTAACAGTTCCGTATAAAAATGATGTAATTCCCTTTTTGAAGGATATTGATCCCTTGGCAAAAAAGATTGGTGCGGTCAATACTTTGGTTCGCGTCGAAAATGGTTATAAGGGATATAACACGGATATGCCCGGACTTTACAGAGCAATGGTTTCCGATGGTTTTGAATTCGATGGAAAGAAGATTGTTATTCTGGGAGCCGGTGGTGTTGCACGCGCAGTGGGTGTTATGCTTGCTGAAAAAGATGTGGAAAAGATTGTACTTGTAAATAGAACAGTGGAGAAAGCACAGATTATTGCAGATGAATTGAATGGCTATGCCGGCAGAGAGGTGGCAAGTGTACTTGCGCTTAAGGATATAGATAAACTCGAAGGCGATGGTTATATTGCAATCCAGGCAACCAATGTAGGAATGTTTCCGAAGGTAGATGAAGCAGTGGTTGAAGATGAAAGCTTTTATAAGAAAATAGTTAAGGGGTATGATTTGGTTTATAATCCTGCCAATACAAAGTTTATGCAGCTTCTGAAAAAACAGGGTAAAAAAGCATACAATGGATTAAAGATGCTTTTGTATCAAGGAATCATTGCTTATGAATTGTGGACGGAACGCAAGATATCAGATGAGACAGCAGACTATATTTATGATCTGATGGTTGAAACTATGAATAAGTAGTTATTTTTCAGAGAAGGAAAGGAAAGGCCGATGAAAGACGGACATAAGAAAGCCATTGTACTGATTGGCTTTATGGGAAGCGGAAAGACAACTGTTGGAATTAAACTTTCCTATAAGATGAGAATGGTTGTTGAAGATACGGATAAGATGATTGAATGTAAAAAGGATATGTCAATTTCGGATATATTTGCAACACAAGGGGAAAGTGCATTTAGAGATATGGAAACAGAACTCTTAACAGAACTTTCTGAAAAGAAAACAGGTAATATTTATTCTGTAGGTGGCGGTACCCCGATTCGAGAAGAGAACAGAGCATTGCTTAAAAAGATTGGTAATGTTGTATTCCTTCGTATTAAACCGGAAACAGTTTACAAGAGACTGCAGAATGATACCTCCAGACCCTTGCTTCAGGGAGAAAATCCTATGGAAAAAATAAAGACTCTTATGGAACAAAGAAAGAGTTTCTATGAGGATGCAGCAGATGTCATCATTGATGTAGATGACAAGAGTACAGATGAAATTGTAAATGAAATTCTTGAATACGTAGAAAAACATTAAGAAATTAAAGAGAGGGAAAACTATGAAGATATTAGTTGTGAACGGACCAAATTTGAATTTCCTTGGAATCAGAGAGAAGAGTGTATACGGAAATCAGGATTATGATTATTTGCTCAATATGATTGCTCAAAAGGGGGAAAAGGACGGACATGAGATCGAAGTGTTCCAGAGTAATCATGAGGGTGCAATCATTGACAGATTGCAGGATGCATATTTTGATAAAACAGAAGCAATTGTTATTAACCCGGGAGCATTTACGCATTACAGCTATGCAATTCGCGATGCACTGGCAAGTGTGTTTGTGCCCAAAATTGAAATTCACATTTCAGATATCTCCAGCAGAGAAGAGTTTAGAAAGATTTCTGTAACAGCGCCTGTATGTGATAAACAGATTTACGGAAGAGGTTTACAGGGATACCTTGATGCTATTGATGAAGCAGTGGCAATTGCCAAAGCAAAAAAGGAAGCATAAGGACTAATTGTAGGCCTAAAATAAACAAAATAAATTGTTTTAAAAATTCATACAAAAAGGTGTTGACATTTATAATTCGATGATGTAATATAGCACTTGTCGTTGCGAGACAGACAAGAAATGACAAAATAAAAAAGTTAAATTTCTTGTTGACAAGCTCAAAACGATGTGATATATTGAATAAGCTGTCGCGTGAGACAGCGAAACAGATCAAGGCCAGCTCGCAATTGAAATTGCTCGCTGCATGCTATCGCATGATACGCCTCAAACAGAATAAAAGTTTTCAAGTAAACTTGAAAATTTTATCCGTTTGATTCGTGCCTTGCTCATTGATCTTTGACAAATAAACAGCAATGCAACCCTGAAAATTCTAAACGGGATTTTAGGATTCCGAAAAAGAAGTTTCAGAAGAAACAAACCTAAAAACAGTAAAATCCAAATTAAATTTGGTAGCCAGATTTATCTGGCGAGGATTAACTACGATTTTTA
>JAZLGY010000063.1:0-15354 GCA_045616525.1 Acetatifactor sp.
GTTTCATCCGATATAAAGCTTCTCTCCATCAAAATAGATACCAACATTACAACTAAGCCTGTAATCAATAACAATAAATACTGAACACTCTGCATGGTAGATGCTACTTTCATGCAGTCATCGCAGTATCCGGCCGCATCAAATACATCCTCTGTATGATAAAAATCCTTGAGTTTTTCAATGCGTTCACCTATTGTCTTAGCACCTGGATGATCATCGAAATCAATCTGGACTCCCGTGAAGGCACAGGCATACATCATATTGGTAGGCGCATCCTCATGAAGTCTGATGCAGTTTCCCATCTGATTCATGGTTTGGAAATAACCAACCACGATACAATCCAAGGTTTCACTTCCAAAGTCAATGGTAATGGTATCCCCAATCACAGCCCCTGTCTCTTCCGAAACCTGTTTCGTAATGGCGATTTCATTTGCCTTCATGGGAGCGCTTCCCTTGGTATATTCAAACTCTGTTGCTTTAAAATATTGATTCTGTAAAAAGTTGGTAGCACCGGTGATGCCATCAAAGGTAAATTTATATTGATACCAAACATCCATACTCACTTTTCCGGACATTCCAAGCTTTTTCAAATCCTCTTCTATTTTTTTCAGATTGGCATCCAGCTTCTCGGCACCATCCTCTACAAAAAGGTTCACTCCCATGTCATTTAAACCTGACATATAAACATCACTCTTTTTTCCAAAGGAAGTAATCAGTCTGTCACTTAACATCGTATCTGTGACCTCCACAATTCCAAATACCAAAATAGAACATAGGAAAAAGGAAAGTATAATGGTCATAAATCTTTTTGGTGCGCATACAAAATCATTTACCGCCATAAAGAATGCATTAGAACCCTTCATGCGCTTCATTGAACACTTATTTTTCTTAGAAAAACGCTCTCCGGTTGCACCATTTCGTATGGCATCTACTGGTGTGGATTTCTTAATTTTCCCGGTACATAGGTACGCAAATCCTGTCATAATGAATGCCACAAAAAATGCACCCAGCATATTTAAAATGATTCCAAAGTCATTGCTCAGTACCATCTTTTCAGACACTGAAGTAATCAGCACCTTGCCAAAGGGAATTCCTGCAATGAAACCAATGACTGCACCAACCACTGACATTACAAAGTATTTCGTCAGATATATGCTTCGGATTTTAAAGTTATGAATACCGATTGCCTTCATCACACCGATTTCTCTGTAGTCCTCATTGATTGTAAAAGTAATTACAAACTTCAGAAGAACAAAGGATACAATGCAAAGACACACACTGACCACCAGCACAATCATGGCGATGATCATCTCCATAACATAGGAAATCTTGATAATTCCCCTTTCCTGTGCAAACAATACGTTCTGCGCATCGGAAAGGTCACCCTTTAACTCTTTTATGTGCTCTGTTTTAATATTAAATAATCTTCCTTCGTAAGGTTTTAACTCCGGTCTGTCAAAGTCCTTTATATCCTCCTTACTTAAAAGAAATCTTGTGTTTCCCATCATATCAGAGCCAAGCAGCGCATCCTTCACCTCACCTGCAATTATTAACTCCTTCTCAAGGCCATGATAATGAATGGATATGGTATCTCCGATGCTTGCATCATTTTGTTTTAAAAGACCGGCTGTAACATACACCTCGCCCTTTTTTATCTCATCACTTGTAAGCACTTCATTATTGGTTTTAAAAAAGGTAATACCCTTCTCACTAATCTCCTCAAATACTACCGTATTACTTGTTACATTTAGGTCCTTTCCATTAATAGAGAGATCACTTTTCTCTCCCCAGTATGCTTTTTCTATTTTATAAGAATCCACATACTGTGCTGCATCCAGTTTCTTTTGAACGCCTCCGTCCCCATTTTGGGTAATCACAATAAAGTCACCGATTTCCGCTTTGTCAAGAAAGTATTCTGTACCATTCATCACATTGATGACATTGCTGACACCTGAGGATACAAACATGGCTGCAAGTATGGCAAACATAAGCAGGATACAATTCATTGTCTTTTTTCTTTTAAAATCTTTTTTAAGGATATTAAAATACATCTCTTTTCTTCCTTTCTCCTCTTGATATGCTTACTATACTTTGCCAATTATTAAATAATCCTTAAATCTGTTTACAGACCCCTTCCCTATTCTTTTCGTAATACTACTGTTATACAAAAATCGCCGTCCTTAATCTTTGCAAAAATCTCACCATCCATTTTGTGCATCAGCTCTTTGCATATATAGAGGCCAAGGCCGCTTCCTTCCTGCTTTTCACTGTTGCTTCCACGATAAAAGGAATCAAAGATATGAGGAAGCTCGTCTTCTGCCAAGGTACAGCCACCATTGCAAATGGTCAAAAGCTTACAGTTTTCTTCTTCCTCAATACTTAATGAAATCTTTTTTCCATCTCCATACTTAATGGCATTTTCCATCACATTCTGAAGCACCTCCACGATTCTGTCATAGTCTCCATGAATCATGCAATCGTCTGTATTCATCACAGAAAATTCTATGTGTAAGCGCTTCATCTTCTCCTCATAGTACTCGCGGATAACTGATAAAATCTGTGACAGATAACAATCTGATATATTCACATCCAATGATAGAAAATCCTCTCTGGAGGCTTTCGTGATTTCCTTTACATAACGTTTGATTTCTTCAATATTTTTTTCAATTCCTTCAAAGGCTGCATTTTTATCCTCATCACCGGTGTACAGACCTTTCTTCAATGCCTTGTTATACAAATCAATGGCAGAGAGGGGCGTTTTAATATCATGAGAGAGCGAAAGGATTAAGGTTTTCTTTTCCTTTAAAAGCTCAAGTTCTCTTTTCTTATCTCCCTCTAAGGTTTCACGAAGCATATCCATGCCCCATAAAAACTTTCCGAAAAATTTGCTTTTTTCCTGCCGGATGGGTACCGACAGATTGCCCTTGGCAAGCTCCGTTGTCAGATGATTCATTCTAAAGAAGGGGTGAAGCAGCTTTTGATCCAGATAGACAAGCAAAATAATATTGGAAAATATACAGATTCCCATGATGGAATTCACCAGAATGATAATCTGTCCGTTGTGGTCATCCATATACTCAAAGCAGTACAGGATTCCATCGATTTCTCTAAGTGCATACTCCTCTTTATAACTTACACTCGAATCAAATTTAGATACCGATGTGACATATTCATAATCCTTGAGGTCTATGCTTTCTATGTTCTCTCCCTGCTCCATGCGCGCGGCAATTCGGCTGATATCCACCTTATAGTATTTATCCTTGGTTTTCGAGGATAATCCAAGCATAAAAATATTAGCGCACACCAAAAGGAGAAGCTCTATGCAAATAAAAATAATGGCAAATCTTCTATACCTACTCAAATCTGTATCCCACTCCCCACTCTGTAATAATGTGTTTTGGATTCTTTGGATCTTCCTCTATTTTCTGACGAAGCCACTTAATGTGTACGGTCAGGGTCTGAAATTCCGATTCACTGTCACTTCCCCAGATGGTATTAAACAGGTACTCTTTTTTCAGGGTAACCCCTTTATTCTCCATCATAAATTTTAAAAGCTCATATTCCTTGATGGTTGCTTCCACCTTTTGTTCATGAACGTATATTGTTCCGGTGACTGTATTGATTTTAATCCCATCCGATACTATTTCACTGGTGGCATATTTTCTCATAAAGACGCCCTTAATCTTGGCAAGCAAAATATCAATATCATAGGGCTTCTCAATATAATCATCTGCCCCTAAATAAAGCCCCTTTAACTTATCATCCTTTTCTGTTCTGGCACTGGCAATCATAATATGTGCATTGGAGGTTTCCCTGATTTTAGAACACACCGCAAATCCATCCAACCCTGGCAGATTAATATCCAGAAGAATCATCTTGGCTCCATATTTTTCAAAAAGAGATAATGCCTTTTCTCCTGTTTCCGCTATGCTTACAACATAGTTTTCTTTTCGAAGAAAATCACACAAAAGTGAACTGATTTCCTTATTATCCTCAACGATGATAATATCTAACATATTTTACCCTCCCTACGATTCAAGGTTCTGTTGTAAGTTTAACACAAAAAGCAAAAAAAGCCACGGGGACGTTTCTTCTGGCCCAAAAAAAGCCACGGGGACGTTTCTTCTGGCCCAAAATTGGGCCAGAAGAAACGTCCCCATGGCTTCCCATGGCTTCCCATGGCTTCATTACATATTTTTAATTCTTGCAATTGCTTCTACAGTAGCTTCGTACTTACCGAAAGCTGTTAATCTGAAGTAGCCCTCACCGTGAGCACCAAAGCCTACACCTGGAGTACCAACAACATTGGCTTCCTTAAGGAGCTTGTCAAAGAATTCCCAGCTGGAAAGTCCGTCAGGCGTCTTTAACCAGATATAGGGAGCATTCACACCACCGGAAACAGTGTAACCGGCTTCCTTTAATCCATTCAGGATATACGCTGCGTTCTTCATATAGTAAGCTACCTGCTCTTTGATTTCCTTCTGACCCTGCTCTGTATAAACGGCTTCACCTGCACGCTGTACAATGTATGGCGCTCCGTTATACTTGGTTCCATGTCTTCTTGCCCAAAGAGAATGAAGCGCTACACCGCCTCTTACAAGATCCTTGGGAATGACAGTATAGCCCAAACGAAGACCGGTAAAGCCTGCATTCTTGGAGAAGGAATGTAACTCGATAGCACAGGTTCTTGCACCTTCACATTCATAGATTGAATGAGGAACATCACTTTCGCTGATATATGCTTCATATGCAGCATCGTAAATAATTACGGCACCATTCTTGTTTGCATAGTCAACCCACTCCTGAAGCTGTGCCTTGGTAATGGTGGCACCTGTAGGATTGTTAGGGAAGCAAAGATAGATTAAATCAGGTGTCTCACTTGGGAATTCAGGTGCGAAACCATTCTCTGCTGTACAAGGCATATAAATAACATTTTTAAAGCCGCCGCTTACAGGATCAAACTCGCCTGTACGACCTGCCATTACATTGGTATCAACATATACCGGGTAAACCGGGTCACAAACTGCAACCTTGTTATCAAGACCAAAGATTTCCTGGATGTTACCGGAGTCACTCTTTGCACCATCAGAAACAAAGATTTCATCAGCTGCGATCTGACAGCCAAGTCTTTCATAATCATGTTTTGCAATAGCAGTTCTTAAAAAGTCATAACCAAGATCCGGTGCATATCCACGGAAAGCTGCAGCATCTCCCATTTCATCTACAGCCTTGTGAAGTGCACTGATAATGCTTGGTGCCAATGGCTTAGTTACATCGCCGATTCCAAGACGAATAATCTTTGCCTCGGGATTTTCCTGGGCAAATCCGTTAACCTTTCTTGCAATCTCTGAGAATAAATAACTTCCCTGTAATTTTAAATAATTGTCATTAATTGTAATCATTTCATTCTTCCTTTTCTTTTACACCCAAAGCCTTAGTGCTTTGTGCTATTCTCTAAGCAGTACCAGAATCATCTGTGCAGCTTCCACTAAGCTTCTGCCCGAATCCATACTGTTTTTTTGAATATACCGGAAAGCCTCCGGTTCGCTCATTCCGTTTCTATCCATCAAAAGTGCTTTTGCGGAATCTATTACTTTCTGTTCCTCTGCCGTTCGTTTTAGGGGTGCCTTCTTTTTCTTTCTTAAGCTTCGATAGAACCCTTGGGCAATCATATCGATGGTATTCAAAAGATCCCTGGTTTTGAATGGCATAATCAGTTTTACCATTTGATCTGAGGTGATTTCTAGGGACATATCTGTCGTTAGAACTATCATGCCAAAATAATTCGGCATCATCTCCGCCAGTTCCATGTACCGCATATCCTTTAGGGATTTCGTACATATGATAACACCATAGTCTCGGTCATTTGCTGTACGCAGAACTTCTGCTCCCGTACTGCAAATACTGATATCAAACAGCATTCCTTGATTTCTGATGGTAGCTGCGATTCTTCCGGCATCCTCGGCCTTGGGCATTGCAATCAATACACTACCCATGTCTTTCCCCCTACATCTTCATCAGATAACGGTTGAGTTCCCATTCAGAAACCTGCATCATGTACTCTCTCCAAGCCTTTTCCTTGATATCAATATAGATATCTACATATTCATCACCAAGTGCTTCTCTTACAAAGGCGCTGGTCTTAAGCTTTTCCAATGCTTCCTTTAAATCTTCCGGCAAATGCTTGTTTTCCTTCTCATATTGTTCCATCAATACATCCGGATCGATCTTTTCCTGAATTCCTTTTAAACCTGCAAGAATACATACTGTAACTGCAATGTAAGGATTTGCAGAAGGATCCGGGAATCGAAGCTCTACCTTGGTTTCTCCAAAGTTCTTATGAAGCTTCACCATAGCATTTTCACCCTTGGTAGACCAATTGATCAGGCTTGGCGCCTCAAATCCTGAAATAAGACGCTTATAGGAATTTACCAAAGGATTGGTGAATGCACACATTTCCTCAGCATATTTCAAAATTCCGCCTACGAAATATTTTGCCTCCATACTCTCCTTGTTGTCAAACAAATTCACGCCATCTTTATATAAAGAGAAATTAAGATGCATACCACTTCCTGCTACATCAGCCTTGGGCTTTGGCATAAATGTTGCGTAAAGACCAAATCTCTTTGCAATAGACCTTACTGCAAACTTTAATGTAGTAATGGCATCTGCAGTCTTTAATCCTTCGCCCTCTCTAAAGTCAATTTCATGCTGTGCAGGCGCTTTTTCATGATGAGAGGATTCGATGTCAAATCCCATTTCCTCAAGATTTAACACAATTTCTCTTCTGGCATTTTCACCAAGGTCCATAGGTCCTACATCAAGATAGCCAGCTTTTTCATGGGTCAAGGTTGTAGGCACACCATTATCGTCTGTGTGGAATAGGAAAAATTCACATTCCGCATCCACAACAACGGTATAGCCCAGTTCCTTTCCTTTCGCCAAAGCTTTCTTCAAAATATGTCTTGGGCTTAATCTAAACGGAGTTCCATCCTCTGTGCAAATATCGCATATTAATTTTGCAACCTTACCCTGCTGGGGTCTCCAGGGAATAATGGTAAAGGTATCCAGATCCGGAACCAAATACAAATCATCCTCAAAAGGATAAAAGTCATCAAACATAGCAGACCCTTCAAAGGAATACTCTGCCTTCATTGCTCTTTCCAACTGTCCGGGCGTTACTGCAATATTTTTTAAATTACCGAACATATCTACGAATTGAAGTCGTAAAAATTCTACGTCCTCTTCTTCGATTAGTTCTTTAATCTCTTCAATTGTTCTCATTTCTGTAGCTCCCTCCTATACAAATCTGTAATTATCTTCTCATTGCACCACTTCGTTTTAAACCACGTTTAGCTCACAATCATTTTTTAACTGTGAGCTAAACATTTTACATTACAGGTTTGTATATCCCATAAGAGATTCATCAACTGCACGAGCAACTTCTCTACCTTCCTTGATTGCCCATACAACCAAAGACTGTCCTCTGTGCATATCTCCTGCTGTAAAGACTTTTTCATTTGAGGTCTGGTACTTACCTGCTTCTGTCCACACATTGGTGCGTTCATTACATTTTACTCCAAATCCTTCAGGTACGTAAACCTCTGCGCCTAAAAATCCTGCAGCAATTAATACAAAATCTGCTTTTATTTCTTGTTCTGTGCCTGCAACAGGAACCATATTGACTCTTCCTGTCTTCTTATCCTTCTCAGGCTTTAAGGAAACTGTCTTCACAGCCTTTACCTTACCCTTTTCGTTCTTCACGAATTCGGTAACGGTTGTCTGGAACAAACGAGGATCGCTTCCGTATAATGCGATTGCTTCTTCCTGGCCGTAATCAGTCTTTAAAACCTTAGGCCATTCAGGCCATGGATTGCTGTCCAATCGCTCTTCTGAAGGCTTAGGCATCATTTCAAGCTGTGTTACCTTCTTGGCACCGAGACGAATGCTGGTTCCCACACAGTCATTACCGGTATCACCACCACCGATTACAACAACCTCTTTGCCTGCAAGGCTGCCAAAGCTAAAGTTCTTGGACTTGATTAACTGCTCTGCGTCGTAATCAAGATCAATTAACTTCTTGGTTACTTCCTTCAAATAATCAACTGCAAAGTAAATATTCTCAGCTTCTCTTCCGGGTGCCTTAATATCTCTTGGATTAGAAGCACCACAGCAGAGAATCACTCTGTCATACTGCGCTAAGAGCTCTTTTGCATCTACATCCTTACCAACATTCTGGTTATAAAGGAATGTAATTCCAGCCTTCTCCATAAGCTCGATTCTGCGATCAATCACCTTTTTGTCTAACTTCATGTTAGGGATACCATAACGAAGAAGACCACCTGCTCTGTCGCTTCTCTCATAAACAGTTACCTTGTGACCACGCTTATTCAAAAGCTGCGCTGCAGCAAGTCCGGAAGGACCACTTCCGATAATCGCTACTGTTTTTCCTGTACGAGTCTTCGGCTCTTCTTCTACAACAAGGCCATGCTCATATGCATACTCAATAATAGCCTTCTCATTTTCCTTGGTTGCAACTGCAGGTCTGTGAATAGAACAGGTACAAGCTGCTTCACAAAGTGCGGGACAAACTCTGGAAGTAAATTCAGGGAAGCTGTGTGTCTTTGAAAGTCTCTTATAAGCCTGTTCAAAGTTCCCCTGATATACAAAATCATTGGTTTCAGGAATCAGGTTCTGTAAAGGACAACCGGAAGCCATACCACCAATCATGGTACCTGCCTGACAGAAAGGAACGCCACATGCCATACAGCGTCCACCCTGTCTCTCCTGTTCCTTTTCAGGAAGAGTCTCATGAAACTCATCAAAATTTTTAATTCTTTCCAAAGGAGGAATAGTTACCGGATCTTTCCTCTCAAATTCTAAAAAGCCTGTAGCTTTGCCCATAATCTTATTCCTCCTTACTTAAAACTCTCGTAGAAAGCTTCAATCTGTGCTTTCTCGTAATCCATACCCTGCTCTTCAAAAGCTGCGGTAAGCTGCATCATTCTCTTGTAATCTTCAGGAATAATCTTCTTGAACTTAGGAAGATACTCATCGAAGTTATCCAGTACGTTCTTGGCTTTCAAAGAACCTGTGTACTGGAGGTGCTTTTCAAGCATGCTCTTCAGCATTTCTTTATCATTCTTGTTCTCAATCTTTTCCATGAGAACCATTTCTTTATTTAAGTTACGATATAAGCAGTTGTTCTCATCCAGTACGTAAGCGATACCACCGCTCATACCTGCTGCAAAGTTCTTGCCTGTAGTACCAAGAATTACAGCTACACCACCTGTCATGTACTCACATCCGTGCTCACCAACGCCTTCAACAACAGTCTTAGCACCAGAGTTTCTTACACAGAATCTCTCACCTGCCATACCTGCAATATAAGCTTCACCCTTGGTTGCACCATAAAGTGCTACGTTACCAACAATGATATTATCCTCTGCAGGATATGCTGCATTCTTAGGAGCCTTAAGGATTAACTTACCACCGGAAAGACCTTTTCCGAAGTAATCGTTACAGTCACCTTCCAAGGTCATGGTCATACCTTCAGGAATAAATGCACCGAAGCTCTGTCCACCACTACCCTGGCAGTTTAACTTGATTGAATCCTCACTAAGTCCATCGGGATGGGCCTTGGTAATCTGAGAACCAATCAGGGTACCGAAGGTTCTGTTGATATTGGTTACATTTACAGATACCTCTGCTTCTGTTCCCTTAGCAATTGCTTCCTTTAACTTCTTGTTTGTACGAAGAAGGGTCTCATCAAGCTCCTTCTCAAGCTGGAAGTCATATACACATTCAGGTTTGAAGGTGCAATCCTCACGACCGGTCTGTAATAATACACTATCTAATACGATCTTCTCGCTCATACCGCTTAAGCCTTCTTTACGAACAAGTAAGTCTGTTCTACCTACTAATTCGTCGATGCTACGAACACCAAGCTTAGCCATATATTCACGTAATTCTCTTGCAACGAAAATCATAAAGTTCTCAACATACTCAGGCTTACCGATGAACTTCTTACGAAGTTCAGGGTTCTGTGTAGCAACACCCATAGGACAGGTATCAAGGTTACATACTCTCATCATTACACAACCTAAGGTTACAAGTGGAGCAGTTGCAAAACCAAATTCTTCTGCACCAAGGATGGCTGCGATAGCAACGTCTCTACCACTCATAAGCTTACCATCTGTTTCGATTCTAACCTGCTTACGAAGGCCATTCATAAGTAAGGTCTGATGTGTTTCTGCAAGACCAAGCTCCCAAGGAAGACCTGCGTTATGGATAGAACTAAGAGGTGCTGCACCGGTACCTTCGTCATAACGGGAAATCAGGATAACTCCTGCACCAGCCTTAGCAACACCGGCTGCGATAGTACCAACACCGGCTTCTGATACAAGCTTTACAGAAATTCTTGCATCTTTATTTGCATTCTTTAAGTCATAAATTAACTGCGCCAAATCCTCAATAGAGTAAATATCATGATGAGGTGGTGGAGAAATCAAGCTTACACCAGGAGTTGAATGTCTGGTCTTGGCAACCCAAGGATAAACCTTCTTTCCGGGAAGATGTCCACCTTCACCGGGCTTTGCTCCCTGTGCCATCTTAATCTGGATTTCCTGTGCAGAGCAGAGGTATTTACTGGTAACACCAAAACGTCCGCTGGCTACCTGCTTAATTGCAGAGCTTCTGTCATTGTCTGTTCCTGCGGTTAAAAGTCTTTCATCACTTTCACCACCCTCACCACTGTTTGACTTACCATGTAAGTGGTTCATAGCTACTGCCAAAGCTTCATGTGCTTCCTGAGAAATAGAACCATAACTCATAGCACCGGTCTTAAATCTCTTTACGATTTCTTCCTCTGATTCAACCTCACTTAAATCAATCGGTGTATCGCTATATTTGAAATCAAGTAATGATCTTAAATAACCTGTTTCTTCCTTATCAACCATCTCTGTGTACTGTTTGAACTTATCATAGTCTCCCTCTCTGGTTGACATCTGTAACATATGAATGGTCTGTGGATTGTATCTGTGCTGTTCGCCCTGTGCACGACTCTTATGTCTTCCCAATGAGTCAAGACTCATATCTGTAGAAAGTCCCAATGGGTCAAATGCAAGTGAGTGCTGACGATCTGTTTTCTTTTCAATATCCTGTAAGGTAATACCGCCAATACGTGATACGGTACCGGTAAAGTACTTATCAATCACTTCCTTGGAAATACCAATTGCTTCGAAGATACGGCTGCCAAGGTAGGACTGAATCGTAGAAATACCCATCTTAGATGCAATCTTTACAATTCCCTGTGCTACTGCATGATCATAATCATCTACAGCTGCATAGTAATCCTTCTTCAAAGAGCCTTCCTTAATAAGCTCCGCAATGGATGCATGTGCAAGGTAAGGGTTCACAGCACTTGCACCATAACCAAGTAAGGTTGCAAAGTGATGTACTTCTCTAGGCTCAGCAGACTCCAAAATAAGGCTCATTGCAGTACATTTCTTGGTTTCTACCAAATGTCTGTGTACAGCTGCTACAGCAAGAAGGGAAGGAATTGCTACATGGTTCTCATCTACTCCTCTATCAGAAAGAATCAAGATGTTTGCACCATTCTTATAAGCTCTGTCTACTTCTACAAATAAGTGCTGAATCGCTCTCTCAAGTGGAGTGCTCTTATAGTACAGCATAGAAACCTTTTCTACCTTGAAACCACGACTCTTTAAATGAGAAATCTTTAATAAGTCAAGGTCTGTAAGAATAGGATTGGTAATCTTTAACATGTTACAGTTTTCAGGCTTTTCTGTTAAAAGGTTTCCGTTTTTACCTACATAAATAGTTGTTGCAGTTACGATTTTTTCTCTTGCTGCATCAATAGGAGGATTGGTAACCTGTGCAAAAAGCTGTTTGAAGTAATAGAACATAGGCTGATACTCTTTTGACAAAACTGCAATCGGAGTATCCACACCCATAGCTCCGATATGCTCACTTCCGTTCAAAGCCATGTGACAGATTTCATCCTTATAATCCTCATAAGCATAACCAAATGCCTTCTGCTGACGTGTAAGTTCTTCAGTAGTAAAGCTTGGAACCTGCTCATTAGGAATCTTTAACTCTTTTAATGTTAAAAGGTTAGAATCAAGCCATTCACCATAAGGCTCTCTTGATGCATAAACCTCTTTTAACTCAGTATCTGAAACAATCTTTCCCTGCTTGGTATCAACAAGAAGCATTTTTCCGGGATGTAATCTTTCCTTCTGAAGAATATGTGCCTCATCCAAAGGAAGAACACCAACCTCTGAAGAAAGAATCAGTCTGCCATCGTCCATAACATAATATCTGGAAGGGCGAAGACCATTTCTGTCAAGGATAGCTCCCATAACATCACCATCTGAGAAGAGGATAGAAGCAGGTCCATCCCAAGGCTCCATCATGGTTGCATAGTACTGATAGAAATCTCTTTCTGTCTGTGAAATAGTATCATTGTTTTCCCAAGGTTCCGGAATAAGAATCATAGCTGCAAGTGCAGGATCCATACCACCCATAATCATGAACTCAAGCGCATTATCAAGCATTGCTGAGTCAGAACCCTCTGCAGAGATAATAGGGAATACCTTTGCAAGATCTTCATCTGAGAACTTATCTGTGTAGATGGTCTCCTCTCTTGCAAGCATCTTATCTACGTTACCTTTAATGGTATTAATTTCACCGTTATGAACTACAAATCTGTTAGGATGTGCTCTAAGCCAGCTGGGATTTGTATTGGTTGAGAATCTTGAGTGCACAAGTGCCACGCATGACTCATAATCCTGATCCTCTAAATCCTTGAAGAAAGGACGAAGCTGACCAACAAGGAACATACCTTTATATACGATAGTTCTGCATGATAATGAAGGTACGTAAGTATTTTCATTACTCTGTTCAAATACACGACGTACAACATAAAGCTTACGATCGAAAGCTAAATCATCTTCTGCATCTGCAGGTCTCTTAATAAAAGCCTGATAAATTACAGGACATGACTCCAAAGCCTTCTGTCCAAGTACTGACTTATCTACTGCCACTTCTCTCCAGCCAAGGAAAGTAAGACCTTCTTTTTTAAGGATAACTTCAAACATCTTCATAGCCTGGCTTCTCTGAAGTTCTTCCTGAGGGAAGAAGAACATACCTACACCATAGCTTCTTTCAGCGCCCAAGGTAATACCCTGTTCTTTACAGATTTTCTTTAAGAACTTGTGAGGAACCTGTGTTAAAATACCAACACCATCACCGGTTTTTCCTTCTGCATCCTTACCTGCACGATGCTCTAAGTTCTCTACAATTTTTAAAGCATCATCTACAATACCGTGGCTTTTTTCTCCATGAATATTTACAACTGCACCGATACCGCAGTTATCATGTTCAAAAGAAGGATCATATAATCCCTGTCCACTTTGTAACTGTTCTGTATATTTTCTTAATTCACTCATTATTTATTCCTCCTTCTCTCAAGTCCTGCTTCGATTAATCCCTTAAATAAAGGATGGGGTCTATCCGGTCTTGACTTAAATTCCGGATGTGCCTGGGTTGCTACAAAGAATGGATGTTCTTCAATTTCAACCATCTCAACGATTCTTCCATCCGGTGACTTTCCTGAAAGAACCATTCCGCCCTTTTCAAGTACATCTACATAATCATTATTGACTTCGTATCTATGACGATGTCTTTCTGAAATATCCTTCTTACCATAAAGCTTCATGGCCTTGGAACCATCCTTTAACACACAAGGATAAGCACCAAGTCTTAAGGTTCCTCCCAGATTCTCTACACCGTTTTGTTCCGGCATAAGAGCAATGACAGGATGTGTGGTTTCAGGATCAAGTTCAATACTATGTGCATCCTTTAATCCACAAACACCTCTTGCAAACTCTACAATCGCAAGCTGCATTCCAAGGCAAAGACCAAGGAATGGAATCTTGTGTGTTCTGGCATATTCCACTGCCAAAATCTTACCTTCCGTACCTCTGGTTCCAAAGCCTCCGGGAACCAAAATACCATCTACATCTCCAAGGAGTTTCTCTTCGGTATCCTTATTTAATTCCTCCGAGTCTACCCACTTAATTTCAACCTCTGCCTTGTTGGCTATTCCACCGTGCTTCAATGCTTCTACAACACTTAAGTACGCATCATGAAGTGCTACGTATTTACCAACCAGTGCTATTCTTACCTTTTCCTTTGGATTCTGGAAGTCCCAAACCATCTGCTTCCACTCTGCCAAATCCGGTTCAGGGCAAGGAATTTTCAAGCACTCACATACTGCTGATGCAAGATTTTCTTCTTCCATCATCAATGGTACTTCATATAAGGACTTGGCATCCAGATTCTGAAGTACATGTTCCTTCTTTACATTACAGAAAAGCGCTATCTTTTCTCTCATATGTTCATCTACAGGATAATCCGATCTACATACCAAAATATCCGGCCAAATACCCATACTCTGCAAAGCCTTTACACTCATCTGTGTCGGCTTGGTCTTCATCTCGCCCGAAGCTTTCAAGTATGGAATCAATGTTACCTGAATCATAATGGCATTTTCTCTTCCTACTTCTGCCTGGAACTGTCTGAAGGCCTCTAAAAATGGCTGGCTTTCAATATCACCTACGGTTCCACCGATTTCGATAATTGAAATGGTTTCCTCATCTGTTGTCTTCGCCTTATAAAAACGGTCCTTGATTTCATTGGTGATATGAGGAATTACCTGAACGGTTCCTCCGCCGTAATCTCCGTGACGTTCCTTGTTTAATACGGACCAGTAAATCTTTCCGGTGGTTACGTTGGAATTACTATCCAAACTTTCATTAATAAATCTTTCATAATGACCGAGATCCAAGTCTGTTTCAGTTCCGTCTTCTGTTACAAAGACTTCGCCATGCTGAATGGGATTCATGGTTCCCGGATCCATATTGATATATGGGTCAAATTTCTGCATGGTTACGTGATAACCTCTTGCTTTTAAAAGTCTTCCCAGGGATGCCGCTGTAATACCTTTTCCTAACCCGGAAACAACACCACCTGTTACAAAAACATACTTAACCATCGTAAGCTCCTCTCCGTATTCTCTCTCTTCTCTACTTGAAAGAACCAATTGCTTGGTTTCCTTCCTCTTTTCACTCACAGAAACCTTTCACTTCGTGAAAGCCGTCGCTTTGCGACTTCTGTTTCTGTTTCGTGTACGCTCGGGTGAAACCAAATGCCTCCTTCGGAGTCGCTTGGTTTCCTTCCTCTTTTCACTTACAGAAACCTTTCACTTCGTGAAAGCCGTCGCTTTGCGACTTCTGTTTCTGTTTCGTGTACGCTCGGGTGAAACCAAAT
>JAZLGY010000064.1:0-2802 GCA_045616525.1 Acetatifactor sp.
CCTTCATTTCGTCATCCGGCATTAGGATATCCGGCACCATGATTGGCATGGCTCCGGCAGCAAAAGCTGCTCTGATTCCATTATATGAATCCTCAATAATATATGTTTCTTTGGGAGATACCCCTAATTCCTCACATGCTCTTAGAAAAATATCCGGTTCCGGCTTACTCTTTGTTACCATATCTCCACCAATTACTACCTGGAAGTAGGGAAGAAAGCCTGCATCTCCCAGCTCCTCTTTTACTTTTTCAGTTCTTGTAGATGATGCAAGCGCCACCTTAATATTATTATCTTTTAAAAATGTAAGAAGCTCTAACACACCTGGTTTCTGTGGAAAGCCATGTTCCAAAATCCATTGATCTTCAATCTCTCTGGCTTCCATGCGGTACCTATCATATGGAAAATCCTCTCCATATGTTTCAAACATAATTTCCCTTGTTCTGTTGTAGTTGGTTCCGATACATGCTATGCAAGCTTCTTCTATTCCGTCAAAATGGTTATTCTCTGCCACCTTTTTCCAGCATTCGATTACAAATCTTTCTGAATCAAAGATTACACCATCCATATCAAACACAACTGCTTTAATTTTTTTCATCCCTGTCACACCAATCCCTTAGTCTGTTTCCTTACTTTTCACCTTGTGAAAAAAGTTATTGCACATTTATTTCTGCAATAACTTTTTAAGTTTCTGTTTTATGTTTTTTACTATATGTTACTGAACCTCTGCATTTACTGTCATTGTTTCCAATTTCACTCTGTAAATTCTCTTTAAAGCATCATTGATTCTCTCTTCGGAAATAGTTCCATCTGCAACTGCACTAAGTACACCATTGTATGCTTTTTCAAAGTTTTCAGGCAATAAAATCATATCACAACCTGCACGAAGTGCCTTAATTGCTGCTTCATCCGAATCATAATAATCCTTCACACCTGCTTCATTTAAAGGTGCAGAAATAATAAGTCCATCGTAACCATATTCTTTTCTGATTAAATCTGTAACAATAGCATCTGAGAATACTGCAGGTGTATTATCACCGGTATATGCAGGAACAGCAACATTACTGATACAAACCATATCTGCACCACCCATAACTGCGGCTTTCATCACCTTAAACTCTTCTGCTTCCAACTCTTCCCTAGAACGATTGTTTACCAAAACACTGCTGCCGGCTTCCACACCGCCATTTCCGGGGAAATGGCCGATACAAACGTAAACCTGCTGTTCATCAAGTCCCTGAATCACGGCTTCTACGTAAGGAATTACTGTATCCGCGTCACTACCATATACTCTGTTTTTCATAATAGAATTATTGGCATTTGCCAGGTCTCCGATTGGAAGATAATTTACATTCAATCCGTACTTGCTCATAGATGTACCAATCTGTACACCTGCCTGATGTGCAGTTTCAGGATCACCTGACTGTCCAATCTGTTCAGGAGTCAATACCTTTTCACAAAGCTTTGCGTCTGCAAGAGGCGCAACTGAGCCACCTTCCTCCTGAACCATCATGAATAATGGATATCTTGCGAACTCGTTGGTATTTTTAATCAAATCCATAACCTGAGCATCACTCTTTAAATTTTTCTTTGCATAAATCAATCCACCAACAGCATACTTATTTAATGCACTTTTAGTACCACCTGCTGCCTTGGTAACTGTATTATTCTTTGTCAAAGCTTCCGGTGTAATAATGAAAAGACCTGCAACCTTATCCTCTAAAGGCATCTTAGCAATCATCTCATCAATATAAGCATCCATCTCAGGATTTGCAGGCTTAGAAATAATCTGAATTTCTTCAGGAGTCTGCGATGGTTCCTCCGTCGGTTCATCAGGGGCCACGGTTTCTACAGGTTCAGGACTGGGGTCCTCTGTTGCTTCCGGAGTAGGTGCGGGAGTAGGAGGCACAAGTTCTTCTTCATTCTGAACTAACTGCTCCATAGCAGCCTGCTGCTGCAATAGGCTTTCTTCTGCAATCTGCTGGGCTTCTCTCTTACTTTCCACATAGTTTTCAAAAGTCCAAGAAACCACAACACCACCAACAACCATCATTGCCATTAATGCGGCATAACAGATTACCTGGTTTCTGACACGGCGGCTCTTTCTTGTTTCTCTTTTTTCAACCTCAGGATCACTTGGATCTTCCGGAGCCTTTCCAACGTTCTGACTAATAAAGCTGGAAGTAAAGCCTTCCATCTCTTCTTCTGGCTCTTCTTCCTTCTTAGCTTCCTCACTCTTCGGTTCAGAGCCGATTCCGTTAGCAGCGATTTCAAACTCCTCTTCCTGTTCCTCTACAACAGTCTTCTCCTGCGAAGTTTCCCCTGAAATATCCTCTGTAGTAACATCTGAAGAATTCTCTACCGATGCATTCTCTGAAGAATTTTCAATATTCTGGTTTTCCATCTTTTCTTTTTCGTTGTTTTCCATTGGTACCTCTTTATATAAATCTATGAATTTACAAACTATGACAAGTTATTATACCCCAAATCACTATAGATTTCCATAGTATTTTTACTCTCATCACGAATTTATTATGCATTTCTTATTTTTACAAAAGCTACCATCTTTATTCATCAACATCTCTTGGTAATTATTCTACCAGGCCCCTCTTTTTTATTCTTCATCATCTTCCCAAAACAATTCATCCAAGCTCTTTCCCAAAGCCCTGCAAATACTTCTGCACAGCTTAATGGTGGGATTATAATCTCCTTTTTCAATTGCGTTAATCGTCTGTCTGGACACACCGCAAAGCTTTGCCAAATCATCCTGGGACATATCCTTTGCCGCACGGGCTGCTTTCAAAT
>JAZLGY010000065.1:0-35186 GCA_045616525.1 Acetatifactor sp.
TCATAATCAATCTCTTTTTCCTCAAGCAGGGTACTGAGTACCTTTACTGTATTGGCAATATTCTGTTCCTCATTATACGCAGGAAGTACAATCGAAAGCTTTGACATTGTTTTCTCCATTCTGGTTTTACAATTAACGATTTTTATTTTCCGTTTTTATATACATAATGCCATCTACAATACGAATAGAACTCTCTCCCGGAAAGCTCTCCATTTCCATATAAAAATCCATGTAATAGGCATCCTTCATTGCATCTGCCGGAAGAATATTCAGGCTTGCTCCCAAATAATTTTCTATAAAAGCCTGATAGTTTTGACCGGTGTACAACAGGTAATCACCATCCATACCAATCATTCCATCCGTCACAAAGCCGGTTAAATCCGTTACAGGATAAGCTTCATTTCCAACAACTCCAACCATAGCAATGGGAATTCCCTGATAATAACCGGGGGTCTCTTCGATCCGGGTCAAAAGTCTGTTGCAATAGGCATAGGTTTTTTCATATTTTTTCTCAAGGTTACTGTATGCAATCTGATCCGTTACCACATAAGTAAAGGTAAGGCTCACTCCTGTCAAAAGGCCAATCCAAGACAAAAGCTTATTTTCGCCCCCCCTTTTGCTCTCGCTGTTTCCTAGCACTGCAACTGCCACAATCGGATATAAAACATAGTGATAACGCATCAAAATATGATAGTTTACACCCGGTGAAATCAATAACATAATGTTACTGATGATGGGAAGTAAGCAAAGGGCCAGTACTCCGAATACATAAAACCACACAGAGAATATCCATTTCTCCTTTAGGGCCTTCTTTCCAAGTAAATATAGCGAAAACAAAATAGCAAGAACCATAGCAATCTTAGAAAAGGCATTCCCCGTAAACACATTCCCTTTGAGAGTAAATGCAAAGAAATTACGATACATTTCTTTCATAATTCCCACAATGGACTGCTTCTCAACGCTTCCCATACCATTGATTCCCTGATAATTGGAAAGCTGCTTTCCCTGTACCATCAAAAGAAGCTGTAATAAACCATAATATAAACCAAGTCCAAGGCCTCCCATGGCTACATACTTACCGGTAACTACCGCTTTCTCTTTAAAGCTCTTATCCTTAAGGCCAAGGAAACGATATACTCCAAACAAGCACAAGAGCATGGCAAATGGCAAATAAGCCTGGTAGGTTCCAAGACTTAAGGATAAAAAGACTGCCCCCAAGAGGAAACCATATTTCCCCTTTTCCACCAGGTAAGCGGACAGCACTGCAAATAGTAGTGCCATCATATAACCATCTAAGGTAAATACATAACAAAAGGTCGATGCAAGAGAGGGAAATCCCACCAAAAGACCACCAATCAGTACACCTGCCCAAAACCTTTCTACCCGAAAGAATGCAACCAAGAAGGCTGCTGTAATTCCCAAAAAGAAAATTCCCAAAAGAGAAATCAACCAGGGAATGGTAAAATACGACGAAAAACCACAGGCAATGGTAAGGAACCATCTGCCGGAGGTAATCATATTCTGGTCAAAATACATGCTGTCAAGACCATCGTGGTTGGGAATATCACGAACCATAATCGGTAAGTGAATCAGAAGTCCCAGAATCACGGTACTCAAAAAACTTACGCGGTATATGGGTTTTATTTTATTTTTCATCCAATTATAAACTTCTGTAGGGCTAACCATTGTTCACCTCATTTTTCTGTCCCGTTACACAGGATTATTTTCTGATGATATCTGCCAAATACTGAGCCATCCAATATCTGGTTTCCATGTTAGGATGCATACCGTCTTCGGTATACAGTTCCCATTGTTCTACGCTATCATGCTCGTAAACACCATGATACCAGTCAACAAACTCTACTCCAAGTTCCTCACAAACACTCTTCTCTGCGTCAACATAGGCATCTAAATTGCCACCGCCATAATTATTACTTTCACTATCTCCTGTGGAATTCAAAAACCAGCAAAAGGTAGGGCTTACCACAACTATTCGCAGCCTTGGATATCCTTTTCTAAGGTTTGCTACACCTACGCGAAGTGCTCCGGTAAAAGTATAGGGATCATATGGATCCTCCGGATTTTCTATAGGTACCCCTGCCATATAATCATTGAGACCATAACACATAATCAGGGTCTCCATACTTTTTAAATCAATCAGATCAAACTCATCTACTTCATCTGCAAAATGTGAAATCGGATAATCCTTCGTACGAACCGTTTGCTGTACTCCGAAGTCTCCATTCATCATTGCCAGTGAAATTTGTACAAAACTGAATGCATCCAGGTAGTATGCTTCTCGTCCTTCACCATTAACCATAGCCATAGTACTTCCACCAAAAGCTCCGTTAAACACTGCATCCTTCGTTTCTTCCTGAAGGAAATAGGAAACCGATGCATCCTCTCTGTACATTCCAAAAATACTGTCTCCAATTAATACTACCGGTGCCTGGATTTTTCCATGCTTTTGGATATTTGCTATCCAAACAATAATAAGAATTACCAATAAACCCAGAATGGACAATAGGTAGTTTAATATATTCTTTTTCATTCCGGGCTCCTTTCTTTAAATAAGCTCCTGTAAGATGGCATGGCCTAATCTGTTGGCACCTTTTCCATCTACAAGCTTCTTTCCTTCTTCTATATAGGTTCTGATACACTTTTCATCCGTAAAAGCAATATTTACAGCTTCCCTGATTCCAAGTAGCACCTGTTGTTTATCATCTTCAAAGCTTCCTGCAAAAAAACCAATCTGATTTTTACCCACGTACTCGGTTAATAATCTCTGATTCTCTGCATAGGAAAAACAAACAAAGGGTAGCGCAGATGCACACATTTCGTAAATCGTTGTTCCCCCCGCCGTAATTCCAAAGTAGCATTCCTGCATAAGCTTCGCCATATTTTCTACATTGTGATGGTAAATCACATTGGGCTTATCCGCAGCATATGCCTTGATTTTCTCAAGATTTGGAGAAAATCTGCCTACAATCAAATGATAGTTTTTATCCTTCTCATAGATTGCTTCTAAAATCTGTCCTGCAATATTGTCCCTGTCTCCACCACCGGTGGTAATCAGGATTGCTTTTTCATCCTTTTCTACTGCATAATCCTTTGAAAACTGTTCACGCAGGGGTACATAGCACGGTCCAACAAAGCACTTTCCCATGGGACACAGCTCTTCATAACGCGCCTTCGATGCAAAGGCATTGTAGTTAATCACGCCATCCACGGGGTGGGCTTTTAGGCCATAGTCATCCAGAAGATATACTCTTCCAAAGCTTCCCAGCGCCTTTAGATAGCTGTCCGTCACATAATAGCTGTCCACCAGAAACATTGCTTTTTCTTTAAACAAGGTCTGAAACAAAGGGATTTCCTCCTCCATGTTCCGATAATCGGTTTTGAGCACAATCGCCTCATATCCCTTGTCTCTCGGTAGCCCTGCAGAAGCTTCATCTGCGCATAGATATATAATTTTACATTGTTTCCGTATGGTATCTGTGATTGTCATAAGTCGCATTAAATGACCGGCCCCCATTGTGGCCCCTCCATCACCGCGTACATACAGTGTCTTTTCTATGCTCATTTATTTTCTCCCAAATGGAAATTAGCTTTCAAAATCAACCAGTCCAAAGCTCATAGGTGTTCCAAGTTTTACGTCCTTTGTTACCTTTTTGCCAAGGATGTCCTCATAATACTTGGTATGTAAACCATTGGCAGGACGAACGGAACGAAGGTTTTCAGGAGTGAAAATATCGCCCTTCTTCATATCCTTGGCAACAAATAAGGATCTGGAATGTTCTCTTTCTCTTACCTGCTTTTCTGTTAAGTCATAGGTTACCTTGCCAATTGCCTTTTCAACAATACGAATATTGTCTACCATTTCCTTAAATTCCTGTGGTTCCATAGAGAATGCCGCGTCAGGACCGCCATCGCTTCTTTTTAAAGTCATATGCTTTTCAATTACCTTGGCGCCAAAGGCAACCGCAGTACTTGAAACGATAGAGCCCATGGTATGATCGGACAAGCCTGTGATACAGTCATAGGTTTCTCGGATATTGGGAATGGTCTTTAAATTAATATCTTCATAAGGGGTGGGATAAGCCGAACAGCACTTCAAAAGAATCACCTTCTCATTGCCTGCTTCCCTACAGGTACGAAGTGCCAGTTCAATATCCGCCTGATATGCAATGCCGGTTGAAATAATAATAGGTTTTCCAAGCTTTGCAATCTTTTTAATAAAAGGAATATCATTAATCTCGAAGCTGGCAATCTTGTATGCCGGAACGTTCATCTCTTCCAAAAAATCCACACTTGTTAAATCAAATGGAGAGGAGAAGAAAATAAGTCCCATTTCCTCTGCAATTTTCTGTAGTTTAGGCTGCCATTCCCAAGGGGTATAAGCTGTCTGATACAATTTATGAAGTGTGGTTCCATCCCAAAGAGTTCCCTGGGTGATTTGGAAACAAGGGTCATCACAGTCCAAGGTAATGGTATCTGCTGTGTAGGTCTGGATCTTGATTGCATCTGCTCCGGCCTTTTTTGCCTCTTCCATAATCTTCACTGCTCTGTCGAAATCCATATTATGATTTCCGCTCATTTCCGCAATAATAAAGGTAGGGGAATCTTCGCTGATTTTTCGATTGCCTATCCATATTTCCTTTTCCATATATTCCTCCAAATCTATTTCCCTACAACGGGAATTCTAATGTTTCATGCTTCTTGGTTTCCTTCACCTTCTCCCAGTGTTCACTGGTCATAACCATGAAGGTTACGTCATAAGAAACCCCTTCCTTTTCCACATGATTCTTTTTTTCTTCCATAATCTCGGCACCACACATTAAATGCAGCTGTATCACACCCTTATTCAGTGTAAACACATCACTAATCAGGGCCTTTTTATGCAGTGTATCAAAAATATAATCATAAACTCCAAGCTCTAAGGTTATGGCTGTCTTTAGGCTTCTAAGCTTCTTCTCTCCTACATAGTAGGCCCAGCCAAGGATACCATCTTCCCTGTCAAGTCCTGTTAGGTTTAAAACACCGGCTCTTTGTCCATCCACCAGGATCATGTAGTAGGATACATCACTGTCCCCACTTACCTTTTGAAACCATTTCTTCTGGCCTTCCAGGGTAAGCTTTGGATTGGTATTCATATATTTTGTAATCTCGGGATCCATACGCCATTCCATAATCACAGAAAGGTCTTCCTCCCGAATTCTTCGAAGGGTTACGCCCATGTTAATTCTCCTTTATGCATTACAAAGCTTCAAAAGATCTCTGACACCCTGAATTTCCATAGCTTCATCCAATGAAATACTGATGGAAAGCTTTGCCTCCAACTCACCAATAATCATAACCTGTGCCAGAGAGTCCCACTCCTCCAAATCACTGGTCAAGGTATCCTCTGTAACCACACCGGGCTCTACCTGTAAAATTTCAGTAATAATCTCTATAATCTTCTCTTTCATATTCCCTCCTTGGGATGATCCACCTCGAATTCAAGGTTATGGTAATCGATATATCATTTATTTTGTTGACACGCTTTCGCTCTACATTTCACGTAACGGATACTAACAAATTTTCTGCACTGCGCTTGAAAATTTGAAGTACCAACGTGAAATAAAGGTCAGCAAAACAAATAATATATCTTCTCCCAAACCTTTGAATTCGAGAGTTAAATGTTTATCTCTGTTTTTGTAATCTACTCTATAGACTACACAAATGTCACATAGTACTCTCTCTCAAAAGTATGATCTAGAGAGATCTCGTAGGTTTTGTTGCCGGAAGGTTCCTTCTCTAATACGGTGTAGGAAAGGTCCTCGAAGAGGTTTTCAACCGGCATGTTCTTTGGGGACTTTAGGTAAGTCGCATTCAGCTTTTCAAAGCCCAACGCTTTTAAGTCCTGTTCCACATCTGTGATAATGGCATGTTCTACACGTTTCCCCATAACGCGACAGCTTAAGACAAATTCTTCGATAGAAGGGGTGTCCTTACAGTCCACTATTAGAGCTGATACAATACCGTAATCGCCAAAACGGTCACTAATTCTGTAAAGGTATACCCTTTTATTTACATCTTCCAAAATACTTTGAAGCTCTGAAAGCTCGTAGCGTTTGGTAGTTAAATTAAACTGGTTGGTTTTATTTACCAGCTGATGAAGACGGTCCAAATTATTTTTGGAGTCAACCTTCTCTATTTTGATCTCAAGACTTTTTAGATATTCACCAAAGTCTATGGACTTATTTTCCAATTCCTTGCGCTGCCTGTTTTGAAGGTACTGTTTTGTTTTTTCCTGGTCCTCTGCTGTGATTCTGGGCTTTTTAAAGTATTCCTCGTAAACCTTTGTCAGTGCACCGGCTAACTCCTCCGGCTTTTGTGGAAATTCCGGAACAATCACTTCAGGAAAGCTTTGCATAATCAGTTCTCTCTCTGCGCTCTGATCATCCCAGAACACAAAGGAATCCAATCCTACATTCAGTTCCTGCTGAAGCGCTTTTAAGCTTTCGCTCTTTGGCTTCCAGTGAATCTGACTTGCTGCAAAATCATCCCTTGCAAGAACCATGTGGGGATGTTTTTCTATGACTTCCATTGCATCCTTTTCATTATTCTTAGAAGCAATTGCCAGGATTACCCCTGCCTCCTTCATAAGCTTGATAACTCTCTGCGCATTTTTGTAAGCAAGACCCTGATGGTCATCTGATAATACAATGTCCGTTTCCGGATAATCACCTGCTAGTCCTCCCCACAAGGTATTGTCCAAATCAAGTACCAGTACTTTTTGGGGGATTCTGTTTTCCAAGGCAACCTTTTTTTCTATTGTCTCCGCCAGCAGATTTTGGAATTCATTGCTGTGCATGATTTTTCCAAGGTACCACATTTTTTCGGAGAATACATTTGCTTCTCCCATACCTCGAACCAGCTTTCCGTAAGGGAAAACTCTTACATTCGTACAATTCGTTACTAATTCTTTTAAAAAGCTATTATATAAGCTCTCAATTTCAAAAGCATCCAAGGACTCCGGTAAAGCATCTCTTTCCGGGCAATACAAATAAGCATCCGAAATATAGAAGATACCACCCTTTTTTGCAGCACTCTCTACAGTGCCAAACCAGGAGGATAGGATTTCTTCCATACTCTCCCTTGTAAAGTTATGCTGCACAAGTTCTGCCAAATCCATCACCATAAATGTAATCTTAGGTGCAAACCCAAAGTAACCGGATAGCGGGTTTAAAAGGTGTCCCAATTCATTTCCATAGCCTTCGGTTTCGTAGATTTCAAAGCTTTTCTTCAATTTTCTGATGACAAAATTCAAATTTATATTGGAAAGAAGAGCAATCTTGTCCATGTCCTATCTTACTTGTCCTTTTCTTTATTCTTCATTACCTGATACTTTAATTCCGCAATTTCCCAGTCCGTCTGATTGTCGATATCCTGTACCTCCATCTCAGATACGATGTAGGGAAGAATGTTACCTACCATAAGCTTTTCATTCTTCTTGTAGTTCTCTACACGGAAAAGATAAAACTGTCCCACATCATGATAATGGGGTGTTAAATCCTGACTTCTGGCATCCAGATACTGCGGATACTCAAAAATAAGTCTTTCATTTTCTACAATCAATGCTCTCTGAGGTGGATAAGAAAAGCTGACAACAGGAATCAGGGAATCTGCATCACTTTCTTCAAACTTCTTTAAAGCATCCAATATTTTTCCTTCTGTAACAAAAGGGGCTGTGGGATAAATACAGCATCCAATATCGAAGCTTTCCCCTCTTTTCTCGTACTCTGCGATTACCTCAAGCAATACGTCATTGGTAGTAGCAAAGTCACCGGAGGTCTTCTCGCTTCTGTAGAACGGAACCTCTGCGCCATATTCCCTGGCAATACGAGCGATTTCCTCATCGTCTGTGGAAACCATAACCGTATCGAAGGCCTTACTCTTTATGGCAGCCTCAATAGAATAAGCTAGGATTGGCTTACCACAAAACTCCTTGATGTTTTTATGAGGGATCCGCTTGCTGCCCCCTCTGGCAGTTATAATTGCAATCTTTTTCATAGTAATCACATATTGTCCTTATTTTTCATTTCTTTTTTATTTTCCTTTGGCCTTCTGTTTTCTGACAAAAACCTTTAAGCCATAATACATAAAAAAGAAGAAATTGTTCTTCATCTGCAAATCAATCATCTGCTTTTCTTCAGCATTGCCCGCTTCTTTATAATAGACATTGCTTCTGAAATCCGGTACTTCTCTTAAAATACCCTTCTTTAGTTCTGCCACAAAGGAAAGCTTTTTCCTTTTGGCACCAATCATATAAGAGAACAAAGTAATATGATAATAAAGCTCGGTAAAACGATACTGGATTTCTTCCCTGTACTGCTCCATAAAGCCTCGTTCTTTACATTCTCTAAGAAGCTCCATACCTGCTATCATACGGTGTCTGCACTTTTCCTCCGTAACCACATGAACCGTTGAAGACTCCCTCTGATAGTAATAATAAAGAGGCTCTTCCACCTTTTCAAAATGCTTGAAATAGAAGCTCCATACTGTTCCGGCACAGTTATCTTCATAGAAAATATTCTCCGGAAAATTCAGCTTATTTTCTGTAATCACACTGCGTAAATAGATCTTGATGACCATACTACCCGGACGCATTGCCAGTAGCTTATGCTTTTCTTCATTGAGTCTTCCGGTCTGCTCAAGGCTATTGTTCTGAACGACTTTACCAACGGTAAAGGTATGCTCCGTTACCAGATTATAATCACAGCCAACCACATCTGCTCCGGTATCTGCGGCTTTCTTTAAAAGCTTTTCTGCAAATTCCAGGCTTACCCAGTCATCGGAGTCCACAAAGCCTACATATTCTCCGGTGGCTATCTTAAGTCCGGTGTTTTTAGCACCACCCTGCTTCTTGTTTTTCTCATGAAAAGCCACCTTGATTTTGTCCGGAAACTTCTTTTCATATTCCCTTAAAATCTCTGCCGAATTGTCTGTAGAAGCATCATCAACAGCAATAATCTCCAAATCCTGCATCGTCTGGTTTAACAGACTGTTAAGGCAAAAGGATAGACGGTTGTCTTCGGCCATATTGTAAACCGGCACAATAATGCTTAGTTTCATAAGCTTCCTCTCTCTACAACTGCCTTGCCATCCTGCACGCGATATACCAGGTCACACTTCTCAATGGTCTGTAATCTATGTGCAATAATAATCAAGGTCTTCTTTCCGTGGAGTCTGTTAATGCTCTCCATAATTGCAGCCTCTGTATCATTATCAAGAGCCGAGGTTGCTTCATCCAAAATCAGTACCTCCGGATCATGGTACAAGGCTCTGGCAATACCGATTCTCTGTCTCTGTCCGCCGGATAAACGAATACCTCTTTCACCAATACCGGTATCAAGGCCCTCGGGAAGTGTCTTAATAAACTCATCTAACTGGGCTTCCTTCAAAACCTGCCACAGTCTTTCTTCATCTATTTTATCCTCCGGAATACCGAAGCATACATTCTTTTTAATGGTATCATCCAGCATGAAAATCATCTGGGGAATATAACCAACATTCTTAAGGAATGCTCTGTAGTTGTCTTCAACATTGACACCGTCTGCCAAAATCTCACCTTCGGAAACCTTTAAAAGTCCAAGGAGAATATCAACCACGGTACTCTTTCCCGCACCACTGGTACCTACAATACCAACGCTCTTTCCAACCGGAATGGATAGACTTGCATGATCAAATATCTTTTTCTCTGACTGCGGATAAGCATATACGATATCCTTTATTTCAATCTTCTCTTTAACAGGAAGCTTTTCTTCACTTTCCTTGGCAAAGGTCATATCTACATTTTCATTGCTGATTTCATCCTGCAAGTTATCACTGACCCCCATAAAGAAGGGTTCAAAATAGGAGATATTGTTGACCTGATTGTTTACACGATTGACACAGGGAAGTAACACAAGGGCTGCTGCCGCAAAGGCTGTAATGGTAGCCATCATGGACTCACTGCCAACCCCGGTCAGAGTCATATAAAGCATATAGCCTACCATAACCATAACGCAGACCGTTTCTATCAAAAGCTTGGGAACCTGATTGTAAAGACTGTACTTCTGTACCGCATTAACATAACCATTACCACACTTTACATACTCCGAAACAAAGTACTGCTCCTTACAGGTAATCTTAACCTCCTTGATTCCCTGTACTGTCTGAGAAATCCACTTAAATAAACCACTGTAATAGTTCTGATTGTCTTCTCCTGCCTTATGAAGTACAGGCTTTAACACCTTTTTAATCACAACTAAAAGAAGCACCAGAACCGATGCTATAATCACCGTCATCAAGGGGTCCTGCAAAAAGCAAAAGCCTACCAAAAATACAAATACAATTCCATCTGACAACAGCTGCAGGATTGCCAAAATCAAGGCATACATATTGTTTACGTCAGAGGTAATGCTTCTCTGAATGACTGCTGTATCGGCATTTAAATAAAACTCATAGCCTCTTCTCAGATAATTCTTCATCATACGTTCTGAGGTTCTGAACTGATTGGTGTAAATAAAAGCTAAGGTTGCTTTCTGCTGATAATACAGGAATAAATTCTTTAATACAAATGCAAGAATCAGCCCCACCATAACCAGTATGGTAAAGTTTAGTTCACTGCCTACCCCGGTAAGTTCATATATATCATGGAGTTTTCCGGGCTTTGCGATAGCTTCCTTATCCATCACGATGGTCATTACCGGTAAAATCATACTGACACCCAGGGTCTGCAGCGCTGCACCGATGATCATCAGTACCACCAAAAAGCCCATAGTCTTTTTCTGTTTTTTATCCAGTAAAACCGACAACTTCTTTAAAATCTTAATCACTAATCTGTCTTCCTTTTCTAAATCTGCTCGTTCTGTCTGTGAACTAAGGGATTTTCATATTTATCCATAAAGTCTTCCCCCAGTCGCACAGTCTCCTCTGCAAACTGAAGTGCCTTAATCTCTGTGAGAACACCAACTACCTTTTTGAATTTAAGTCCCGGAAAGAAGTTCAACATTTCCATGGGAACTGTTGCATCAAACTGCGGATACTCCTTAAAGATCTCACGATAGTTTAATTCATCTCTGGGATGGGGCTTAAGAAAAATCGTTCCTTCCTTTTCATAAGTCTCAATAATATCTCTGAAAATCTGTTCTCTGATTTCCAAGGTACATAAAGGATCTGTCAGAATCAGAATCTTGTCCTTCACGCCATCCATTCCATAAATCTGCTTTTCAAGACCCTCTCTGTCACGAATGAAAGCCTGAAGAATAATATCCTTATCCTCCTGGGTGAGACGGTCTACCAACTCCTGTCTCTTTTGTTCAATATATTTTCTGTAAGGATACTTTAAAAGAGAGATATCATTTACCTCCATATCCTTACAATACCTGCCGTAGCCATTCTGAATAAAGATTAAATTGAGTCTCTCCGACATAAAGGCCTTCAGTCCAAAATGTCCTCTGTTATCGTATCTTGCAGAGTCATAATTCTTTAAACAGTTTAATCCATCCTCTAGGGCATGGTAATAAATGTGATAGCCATTTAAGTAATAGCCAATAGGATCGGAATCACAATATACATATACCTCTCCATATTCCTTCACATTTACAGGAATTGTAGGAGCTAAAAGCTTTGCAAACTTCTTGGTAAAGATGACTCTTTGAATCAGATTCTTAATAAGATTCCCCTGATTCTGTCTGTATTTTTGAAGCTCCGGAAAAGCAGTATCTCTCTTTTCATCAAACTCTACAACCTTTTCAAAAAGCCCCGTGCTTTCTACTCTCTCCTTCAAATTTTCAAAATGAATCGATAAACTTGAAAGCACCAATGTTGCCTGTCCTCTTTTCTCTACAGGCAATGCCAGCTCCTTTAAAAATGTCACATATACATGATAATAGGTATGACAAAAATAGATTCTGTCCTTCATATGCCACATTCCTTTCCCTTGGATTTCTATATGGGCAGAAAAACCCAATCATCCATCGTTTAGTATACCCCCAAAGCATAGTAACGTCAACCTAATAGCCAGGGGGACGTTTCTTCTGGCATGGAAAATAGCCAGGGGGACGTTTCTTCTGGCATGTTGGAAAACACATGCCACAAGAAACGTCCCCCTGGCTCCCTATTATTTGCTAGTATTTACATACCACTCACCGAACAAGGTGAATACATCCTCTCCGAAAACTTGCTTGAAGATGGCTACACGCTTTGTGCAATCCTCTTCGGTACCCTGATCAGAGATTCCTGCAACTCTTAAAACATCTGTAACATCTTTTAAGAAGTTAGGTCCGTAGGTTTCATTTAAATAAATAGAAAAATAATATCCGTAATGATATTCTGCACCACGATCCGCATGGGAAACATCTGCATAATCCTTAAAGAATAACTCTTCCGCTGTTTCTGCATTGATAGGCACATCATAATTATAGAACTGTTCTCCAAAGCTTGTTTCAATTCCGGCTTCCTGAATTGCCTGCTTTGCATAGAAGTCTGCAGTTCCTTCTGTCATAATACGTCCGATGGCATCCATTGCCCCACAATTATCCATCATAGCATGAGAGCTTTCATGCGCAAGTGTATCATATTCGATATCCTTAAGCTCCTTTTTCTCCATACCCAAATCATAAATGACTACAGCAGAGCCGTCATAATTTGAAATCAGCCCCAGGTTGTCTTCATCAACTCCAATGTAAATCGCAAGCTTTCCATTGTTTGATATCCCATAAAAGTTCTTATAGATGCTGATATTGCTTTCCTCAAATGTAGTAGCTTTCTGTAAATCCCACATGTCTTTTCCAAGTTCTTCAACAATCGCATCTGCATTTTCTACATAGTCATAAGGAACATATGCCCCTTTTTCAATATAAACAAAGCAATACTTACCTTCTACGTAATAATATTGGTCAGCCTCAAAGAACCCAGACTTGGAAGAATCCAGGGTAAGCGCCTGTGCCTTTTCTACCTCAACCTCTCCACCACCAAGCCAAACAACGAAATTATCAAAGAGATCCTCTCCGAACACCTCTGTCATACGGCGGGTAATTCTGTCTCTGGAAGCATTTCTGTAGGTATCTTCTTCATCAAAAATCTTTGTAAGGAAGTCCTTGCCCTGTGTTTCCATCATATACTTGTAGAAATAAATCTCCAAGGATCTTCTTTCTGACCAGTCCAGCGCATTATGATTAGCATTCCACTTATCTTCTACCTCACTACCCTCTGTATAGACCGGAAGATCTACATACTCTGTTACATTTCCAACACGTTTAAAATCGGGATACTTGTCAGTCATATCCTTAATGATCACTTCCTCTACATACTCCCATCCATCATCCTCTGCATCAAACTGAGGGTAATACTGAGCGTAAATACCTGAAAGTAAGCAATCAATTGTTCTGTAATAATCCGCTTCTTCAAATGAAGAATTTGGCATGGTTCCAAGTGCACAATCGTAAGCTACCATATATCCTCTGTGCAAAATAGGTGGATCAATAGCATATGAGTTGACGTTTCCGTCTCCTGCACTCTTTTTATTATTCAGCTGAATAATGAATTTATCCCCGGACTTTAATCCCTTCCAAGGCGTTTCTCCCTCAAAGGTCTTTTCCATATTCTGATTAAAATCCTTTTTTTCTGTCCGAAAGGAGAATCCGGTATTTTCTTCTATTTCGTCAACAATGTCGTCCAGTGCCTGTGGGTAGTCCCCCGGAAGCTCCAACCCCTTATCCACTAAAAGGATATACTTATCAGACACGTAAATACTGTAATCTTCGCTTTTTACCTTGTCCTTCTGCTTCCCGCTAAAGGTTAATTCTACAACTCCTTCGGGAATTTCCACATCCTCTGTGAACTCATCAAAGGTTGCTGCCACAACGGGCATTTCTTCTTCGGTGCTTTCTGTAGTAGTTTCATTGGATGCCTGAATACCTTCACTGTTACTTTCTGTGCTCTGTTCCATACTCTCTACTGTAGTGTTCGTATTTTCACCACTCTGAGCATTCTCACCACCGGCTGCACAGCCCTCCAACATTCCCACTGTCAAAAGCAAGCAAAGTCCCTCTAAACATTTTCTTTTCATTTTTTACCCTCCATAAGGAAAATCTGTTTCAACTACAAAGGATAGATTACCATATTTTTTTATTATACAAAAGATAATCCCATACACGTTAACCCCTTTATCGTTCCCCAGGAATAAAATATGGTTTCCATCTTGCATAGTTGTGATATAATAGCAGATGAATTATATTTCCAAATGAGAGGTACAAACATGGAAAACTTGGCAATTTTCGGGGGCACTCCTGTAAGAGAGACTCCCTTGAACTATGGAAGACAATATATTGACGATGCGGACATTCAGGCTGTGGTAGATACCTTGAAAAGTGACTACTTAACCTGTGGTCCCAAAACAAAAGAAATGGAAGCAAAAATCTGTGAGGTAACCGGTGCGAAGTACTGCGTAGCTGTTTCCAATGGAACTGCTGCCCTCCACATTGCAGCCATGGCAGCAGGCATTTGTCCCGGAGATGAAATAATCACAACTCCCATCACCTTTGCCGCCAGCGCCAACTGCGCTTTATACTGCGGAGCAAAACCCGTATTTGCAGACATCAATCCAAAGACCTATAACATCGATCCTGCGTCCATTGAAAAATGTATTACCGATAAAACCAAGGCTGTCGTTGCCGTTGACTTTACCGGACAGGCTGTTGAGCTTGATGCCATCCGTGAAATCTGTAGGAAACATAACCTTGTATTCATCGAGGATGCCGCCCATTCTATGGGAACCAAATATGATGGCAAGGCCGTCGGAAGTATTGCAGATATGACTACCTTCAGTTTCCATCCGGTAAAAACCGTAACTGCCGGTGAAGGCGGTGCCGTTACAACCAACAGTAAGGAGCTCTATGACAAGCTGGTGCTTGCCCATACCCATGGTATTACCCGCGACCCAAATCAGATGGTACATCCTACCGATGACCCTTGGTATAATGAACAGGTAGGACTTGGATACAACTATCGTATTACAGAATTTCAGGCAGCACTATTCATTAGTCAGTTAGATAAACTTCCCCTTTTCTCCGATAAGAGAAAGGCCATTGTAAAGAAGTATGATGAGGTCTTCTTAAAGCTTCCACAGCTTCAGGTACAGGAAGAAATCGAAAAGTCTGATACCACAAGACACCTTTATATTTTACGTTTCCGTAGTGATATGATGAAATGTAATCGCCGTGAATTCTTTGATGCTTTGTGGGCAGAGGGTGTTCATTGTCAGGTACATTACTTACCTGTATACTGGCACTCACATTACGAAAGCTTAGGCTATCCAAAGGGTCTATGCCCCAATGCGGAAAGCTATTATCAGGAATCCATGAGTCTTCCTCTTCATTACAACCTAACCGATGAGGATGTGGAAGATGTGATTAAAGCCGTTTCAAAGGTCGTGGACTATTATAAAAAGTAAATCAGTGTTTAAACAAAATAGGCGCATGAAAAATGAGAGCTCATTTTTCACACGCCTATTCTTTTTGTTATCTTTATTTCTATATTTATAGTGTTTAGATAACTTTTCCACCAAACATCTTCTTAAAAATTACCTTTTTATCATCAATTACAGCATTTAGATAACTTTTCCACTGAACATCTTCTAAAAATTACCTTTTTATCGTCAATTACGGTGTTTAGATAACTTTTCCACCAAATATCTTTTTAAGAGTTACCTTTTTACCTTCACTTACTGTATTTAGGTAAAATTACTACTGACTCACCTTTTCAGTTTCTCATACTATTTCATTAATTCAAGAATCTTTAGTGCCATTAAGTATCTTCCCATCTCGCTTGGATGAACACCATCTGCAAGGTAAACTTCCGGATTTTCTGAAAAGGGCAATTCCGAATACAGATCCAGGACCTGTAAATCATACTCTGCCCCCACCATTTTTACGCCATTTACATAATCGGCCAACTCTAAAGCATACCCGCTCATGTCTTCGGTACCCTGTGAAAAGGTATCAATATAGGTTGGTGTACAAAGAACAATCTCCGCATTTAAGTCTGAACCCTTCAGTTCCTCTATCACGCATCGAAGAGCTCCCATATATGTTTTCTGGTCATATGGATTGTCCGAATTCTCCATGGGCTTACCACTAATATAATCATTAATGCCAAAGCTAATAAAAATGACAGGATTCTCACTATTCGCTACCTTCACTACCCCCGATTTGGCCGGAACCTCGGGAAGTCTACTACCATCTTCTCTGGTTATGCCATAAATCACATCCATTGCCCAGGCACCATTCTCTTCTCCCTGCGCCATACTTAATCCGCCATAACCACAGTTCACTGCTTCGCATTCTCCAAAGGAGCTGATAACCTCCGGTACAGATGTGGAATCTGTATAATTACCGATGACACTGTCTCCGATAAAAATCCACTGCTTTGCCTTTTCATTTCCTTTTACATCTGCAAATGATGCATCTAAGGAAGAGCCTGTGCTTTGTACCAAAGCATTCATTCCATCTGCTGAAAAGCTGTCTACACTATCCAATAAAAATCTTCTGTCACATACCATGGAAATCCACAGGTTACGTGTAACTGAAGGATTGTATATACAGGAGAGTGGCTGTGTTCCCTTTTCATAGTTATCTTCATTTGCTATAAGCCAGGACTGATTTCCCGGAAAGAATACAAAGGTGTTTTCAGCATACAAAAAAGCCTGCGCTACATCTTCATACTTCTTTAATGCTTCATCCCTATTCTCACACGCTCTCCAGGTATTCACAGAAGGAGATGCCAGAATCACCTCGATCACTACACCGGGATGATTGGCACGAAGCTTCTCTATCATCTCATTGGGATCTGTTTCCATACTAAGGAGTGGATTGTACTCAAGATAAATCGTCGAAATTCCCAAGGATTCCTGAAACCAGTCCTCCATCACCCAGTGAATTTTTCCTTCGTTATCCATGGGATTTTTCAAAACATAAGTATTTACGCCACGATATACGCTAAAGATTTCATCATTCACATACTCTGTGGGATCCATGGAAAGATACAAAGCTTCATATTCTCCCTGTAAAAAAGCTTCCTTTTCTTTTCCGTAAATCTCTTTCAACCTTGCATAGGCGTTTCGGGTGTGATACATACAGGCTCTGCCATCATCCCCCACAAGCTCCATTCCTGCATCTTCACAGGCCTTCTGCATTTTACCACCACTGGGAATCAACAAATATTTACTCTGTAAATCCCCCAGATGATCCATGACATAATCACTGTAGCAACAGCTGATGCCAAATCCGGAAGGAAGTGCATAAAGCACCTGCCAGTCAGTTAATACATTTTCATCTGCGAAGGTCCAGATTACCACATTATCATAGTTCGGAACATTCTCTGAAGAAAGGGTCAGTTTTTCATCAAAAACCTTCTCCCAATATTCCATCTGGGCATTTCTCTCCACTGTTTCAAAAGGAACCTGATAATCATAAGGCTGATCTCCCTTCACCCAGAATAAGAGGACAAAGGTTGCAGCCAACACAACGGCCTTTTTAAAGAACTTGGTTTTCATCAAGCTAATTGCCAAAATACCCATAACCATAAAGGTTAAGAGATGCTTACTGCCTTCCTTCATCTTGTACATAAGAAGAAGTGCCATCCACATGGCAAAGAAGCAAAGTGCTAGGTAACCATTTAATAACGCCAGCTTTCCCTTTTGTTCGTCCTTATTTCTTCTGCTTTCCATGAAATCCAGAAAAGCCTGTCCAAACAAAATCAGCATGATTACAAGGAAACAGATAAAGAACGATCCTTCTGCCAAACCACTGATGAATCCTTGCTTTGTAATCGCAAAGAAGTTTTTGCCTTCGTAATAAATTCGAACCAGTATTCCTCTGATTCCGGTAAGAATATGCCCCTGAAGGAAGGGATCAATCCACTCGGTTTTAAAGAGCGGAGTAAAATATTCTGCTCCCAAATAATGATTGATTAAATAGTAAACAACACCTGTAACACCAAAGATACATACCGATCCGCAGATAGCAACCATTTTATTCTTACGAAACCACAAATAGGCAGGAAGCAGTAAAAATAAAATCAGATAGGGTCTCATCCAGGTCATTACCACTGCCATGATAAATAACAGGATTAGTTTTCCCCTCTTATGCTTCTCAAGTTCACTGTACAGGAGTGCAAAGTAGGCCATAACCATGCAAAAGCAGATAATCTCCGGCATACCACACAGCATATATCTGGAAAAAGGGGTAAAGGTCACGAACAAAAGTGAGAAAATACCACACTGTTTCCAGGTAGGTCTTACTAAAAGCACTACCAATACCATAGTGATACATAATAGCGCAATATTACAAATAATAGGGCTTAACAGGTTCCACCCAAAAATAACACCATACAATAGCCATGGCCAGACAAGTACCGGGCTCCAGGCTGCAAAGGAATACTTTAAGGCATGACTTTCATTGAAACCAAAATATCCCTGTGGGTAGCCATGAGAAAGAATGGCTTCCACCTGTTTAAAGTAAAATAATTCATCATTCCATTCAGAAACCGGCAAAGATACCTGACGAATAGAATACCCTTGGGATACACAGGTAATCCAGCTGACCAGTAACGGCAACAATCCCAATAGAAGACACTTCAACAGCAGCGATACCTGCTCCTTACTGATTTTTTTCAGTTTTTCCTTCATTCTTATTGTTTCCTTCTACAACATTAATCTTTTCGCGAATCACATACTGAGGTGAATTGTTAAGACAGATATAAATTCTTCCAATATACTCACCGATGAGTCCCAGCATAATCATAATCATACCGCCAAAGAAAACCTGGGCAGCCATAAGAGAACTGAATCCCATAGGTACATCGGGAAGAATAAAACGCTTAATAATGGTATAAATACCATATAAGAATCCGGCTAAAGCACTGATACAACCGATTCCTGTTGCCAAACGAAGCGGCTTTACAGAAAAGGCGGTAAAGCCATTGGACCAAAGTGCAATCAGCTTGCGGAGATTATAGCCGCTGGTTCCCTCTTCTCGCTCTCTGTGATTTACAGGTACATTACAGATATTTTTGGTTGCACGCAGAACCAGACCGATTACATAGGGATAAGAGTTCTCGTAACGAATCATATCATCTACTACAAATCTCTTTACTGCAAAATAGCTGGACACAATCAAATCTGCCGGCTTTTCCAACATAACTCTGGTCATAATATCATTTAACTTACTACCAAGATTTCGGAAGGAGGAATGCTTTTTATGCTCGTAGCTTGCGTATACCGCATCATATCCCTCTTCCAGCTTGTCAAGAAGCTTATTCACTTCATCAGCCGGTGTCTGTCCGTCATCATCGAGACATACGACGTAATCCCCCTTACTGTGACGAAGTCCAGCCATCAGGGCTGCATGCTGTCCAAAGTTTCTGGCAAAACCGATTCCCACAAATCTTTTATCACTTTCACAAAGCTTACGAATCACATCCAAGGTATGATCCGGTGAACAGTCATTTACTAAAATAACCTCATAATCATAGGCTGAAAGCTTTTCCATTGTCTGTTGAATCTCTGTTGTTACATGCTCCAATGTTTTCTCTGAACGATAACATGGAATCACAAAACTTACTGTTTTCATTTGCATTTACCTTCCAAACTTCTATTCATTTATGATTCCCATAAGAATCATATCCTTATACACGCCATCAATACAAACATCATCCCTAAGGAGTGCTTCCTGTACAAAGCCGGCGTTTTCATAGCTCTTTTTGGCCTGCATATTGTCTGCAAACAAACGAAGGAATAAACGATGCAGTCCCATTTCTTCAAAGGCATATCTTACCATGAGCTTTGCCGCCATGGTACCATACCCCTTGCCTCTTGCATGGTCCTCACCAATAAAGATCCCATATTCTCCCTTATTGTGCGTTTTATCAATATCTCTGATATACACAGAACCAACCGGCAGATTTGACTCACTTTCCACAATCATCATTTGTACTACTTCGCCGGTATTTACTTTATTTTCCACCCAGGATAAGTGACTTTCCCTGGTAAATGGCTTCTGATAAATAAATCTCTTTCTTACTGCATCCTTGTTTCTCCAGGTTACGATTAAATCTGTATCCTCCAGGGTCATGGGACGAAGATACACCTTACCCTCGCCGTAACCGTAATAATCCTTTTTTTCCATACGCACCTCTAATAATATCCCTTGCCACCCATGTAGCCAAGGTAATAACATATACCACAAATGAAATGTCCAAGGAATAAGCCCCACTGAAGAACCAGCAGCCATAGCTTACTCTTCTTTTCCAAGGTTTCTTCTAACAAAATCTTCGCCGCTGCCACATACATAAAGAACAGTCCATACATGTATCCCCAGGAAAAGTTGGCATCCGCCATACGAAATCCCTTTTCATACAGGAACATAAACTGAACAAGGCTCATCAGATAGCACTGCAGTGCAAAGAAAAATATGCCATACTTTTCTTTTCCCTGTCTTTTCATATCTGCCACATGAAGACACAGAAAAAATAAAGGAAAGGCTCCTGCCAGTACAATTGCCAGCGGAACATTGCCGCAATATTGCTCCCAAACCTTTAAAAAGCCGAAACCAATCCCTCTCTCTCCTTCCTCCACCGGTCCAAAGACACCGAAGAACTGATAAAGTAACAGCCCAAAGGTAGGAATAAAGGTCACTCCAAGTTTAATAGAAGGGATGATATTCTTCCCCCTTGCCATAACCAGACGATACAGCATAATCAGTCCCGCTGTCGGAACCAGCACAAAAGTAAAGCTTGGCTTGGTTAAAGTCGTCAAAAACAGGGAAAGTGAAAAGACCACAAAATCCCTAATATTACTTTCTTTCTCATAGCTTTTTAATATCCTTGCAAACCAGAAAAAGCTGAATATAGCAAAAGGTCTTGCCGCATTATAGGTTGCATTTTGCAGAGGATTGGGTGTAAAGACTCCTGCGTAGGCAAACTTAATTCCGGGGAAACGAAAGCCTGTAGGCACATAAAGCATGGATACCGTAAGTAACGCAAGGGTTAGTAAGGTATACCATAGCCCCTTCTCCTTTTCTTTTCCTGTAAGACACCACTTTAACACTGCCGCCGTTAATATTGCCAGAATCGTAACTCCAAGCACCATACACAGCGCCGGATCCTTAACAAAAACATGAATCAGGGCTCCCAACTTAAAATACAGAGGATAAGGAAATGGATACTTTTCATTGGTCCCCAGCATCTCCTCAATATAGGCAGCCATATCTGTATCCTTGCCACCCAAGGTCTGCAAATGGAAATCGTAAAAAATCATAACTCCGTAAGCAATGAGCATCAGAGGAAACAAGAGTCTGTCAATCAGTATTCTATTGTTTTTATTCTCTTTCACATTTTCCAAACTCTAATCTCTCTTTCCAGCAAAGCCCATACCAAAGGGAAGGGCAATCATAAACGGATATAAATATCGAAGCTGTACTGTGGGACCCAGTAACAGGGTTCCAAGATAGGCTAAAACAAAGATTACCGGAAGCATTCTTACGAACCTTCTCTTCCACCACAAATATCCAAATACAAATACCCAGGCCCATAAATAACAGCCGGGCATAAATAAATACTTCAAAATGGGAAGCTGCAAATACATATTCCGATCTGCAAACACCTCTAACAGATGGCGCAGTCCCGGCATCTTACTATCCTTGTATACTGAAAGCTTATAAAGCTCATCATCCAAAAACCTGGTTTGTATAAACCCAAGACCAACATCCTTACCATTGACATTAATCCAGGCATGACTTTCATCAAAGGGATACAAATAGCCCGCATCCACGGCAAGAACTGCATTGATATAGTCACCGGGATACTTTCCCATTAGGCCTAAATAAGTACCCATAAATTCCTTAAAACGATATCTGAACACATAGGTATAGGTGTGTTTCTTTACAGGATCTGCAATCTCCGGGCGATACATACGATAGGCTTCATCCAAAAGAAAATCGTTGATTAAGGCTTTATCCTTTTCCCCTATTTCCTCCTCATGATAGACCATAACACGGGATAGCTGCTGAATAGGAATACTCAGCATCTCTCTCTTATCTCCGGCCGTAGCATGCACTGACTTGGACAGAAGAACTAACACCAACGCCCCCATAATAAATCCCAAGGTATGCAAAGCAAAAAGCTTTGCAAAAGGCTTTCTGTTCTTGGCAAAAACAAGCGTCATAAACAACAGAAAAACTACCGGCAACACTGCAAACTTGGCATTATTTCTATATAGAATCATTCCAACCGTGGAAACAACCAAACTAATATATTTCTTTACGGAATGTGACTTCTCCTCCAACAGTTCAAAAAACAGAACCAAGTAAAGCAAACAAAATGCCGCAAACAGCGTATCCTTGGTTGTACTTAAGGCCATGTACCAGTGATATGGAAAAAACATGGCATAAAGCTGCAGCACAAGAAGTGTTCCCTTTCTCTTACAAAACTTACCTACCACACTGATTCCATAAGCAAGGGCAAAGGCAAGCAAAAGCATCTGAAACAGAGTATATAGCCCCATTCCCAGATTGGCACTTCCAAGTACCTTTCCAAAACGCAAAAATCCCTCTACCAACAAAGTATGGGCCAGAGGGTGGTGTTCAATGTATTGATGGGATAAGATCTGCTCCTCCTGAATTGTAATATCATAGCTGCAGATTCCCGGATAATATGCCAAATATGCGGGAAGATAGGCAAGGACAATCCATATAAATCTGTAGAGCCAGGAAACCTTTCGTTCTCCCTGCCACTCCTTACCAAGCATTTTTTCACAATATGGCTTTAACTTAGGGCTCACATATTTTACATAAAGAGCTGTCAATAAAGCGTTGCAACAGGCAAGTCCCAAGCTCAAAGTCAAAAGCTTACACACAAAAACGCCTGTCCAGTGAATATTCTTCTCTGCCTGAAGCTTAGCGGATGCAAGTACTACTGTAAAAAACAGAAATGATATGATCCATAAAATTCCATATCCCCTATATTTTGTTGTAAACTTTTCCGTTTTATTTCTATTTGTCATGCGCCTTGAGAGAACGAACTACGCCTCTTCCTTCTCCATTAAATCTAACTTCAAAATCTTTTCCATGCTGATTCTGTTCAGTCTGTACTCAAAATCTCTCTTGTCCTTAGCAGTTAATACATCCAGCATAAGGCCTGAGAAGAAGGCTTGAATTGCAGCTAATGCACAGAAACCTGCCACAATCAGAGTAGGGATCCTTGGAACCAGTCCGGTTACAACATACTCTGCAAAAACCGGTGTAAATAACACTAACGACAGAATCGCAAGCATAATTGCCATAATACCAAAACACTTCATGGGCTTATAGTTTCTGTAAAGATTAATCATCTTACGAATAACCTTCATACCGTCACTAAAGGTATTCAACTTAGAAACACTGCCCTCCGGTCTGTCACGATATTCCACAATAACATTCTCCACCTGCATATCATAGTTTACAGCATGGATTGTCATCTCTGTTTCAATCTCAAAGCCCTTGGAAAATACAGGGAAGGTCTTAACAAACTCATAGGAAAAGGCTCTGTATCCTGTCATAATATCCTTGATATCTGACTGAAAAAGCTTATTGATACAGCTTCTCATAAGACTGTTTCCAAAATTATGAAAGGGACGCTTATTTTCCGTAAAATAAGTAGAGGAAAGTCTGTCTCCAACTACCATATCTGCATGATTCACCAGTACCTTGTCCACCATTTCTCTTGCGGACTCCAAAGGATAGGTATCGTCACCATCAATCATAAGGTAGCATTCTGCTTCGATTTCACGGAACATTCTGCGGATAACATTTCCCTTACCCTGTTTATATTCATTTCTGACAATAGCTCCTGCTTTTAAGGCAAGCTCTGCCGTTCTGTCACTGGAATTATTGTTATATACATAAATGATTGCATCCGGAAGTGCCTTTTTTACATCCGAAACCACCTTTACAATTGTCTTTTCTTCATTATAACATGGGATTAAAACCGCTATCTTATCCATAAGTTTCCTCACTTTTCCATAGATAAAAACATTATCCCATATTGCATGGGCACTGTCAATATTTCATAGTCCCCTCCTTCGCCGTCTTACAGGTAGATTTTCCCCGTTAATAATGATATAATCTCAAAATAGAATCATAAAGGGAAAGGGATTATTTATGAAAAAACAAGGGTTTTCCAAACCAAACATCTTCATATATCGTTTAGGAATGCTTGTTGTACAGGCTTTATGTCTTGTACTTCTTATTTTTGCCACCCTTTCCACACTGTTCGTCAACTACTTTGCGGATGATTTAGGTTCACAGGCACGAATTGCCCACCATCATCCTTTTATTAATCTGGGACTTTCGATTGTTATAGTGGCCATCCTTAGTCTCTTACTTCGTATTTCCAGATTTCGTGGAAAGGATGCTTCAAGGTTTTACCTCTATGGTTCCCTGGGATGCCTGTTTGTTTTAGGTTCCTTTTTGATTATCTTTGGAAAAACAGTTCCTTCTGCAGATGCTTACAGCGTCTATGCCATCGGCGAGAGCTTTGCTTCCTCCGACTACAGTGCCATCCACCCTACGGATTCTTATCTTTCCTTTTATCCGCAGCAGATTGGACTTGCCTCCTTTTATGATATTTTGATTCGACTTTTTAAGCTGTCTCCTGTAAAAATCGTACCGGTTCACCTGATTAAGCTGTGCAATATACTCTGTGCTTTCGTAATCATAATATTCTTAAGTAAAACCTGTGAATTGCTTTTCAACAGTAGGCTTACCACCATCTGCTCTATGCTTCTTCTGGTGTTCAACATGCCACTACTGTTTTATACCTCCTTTGTATACAGTGAATTACCTTCCTTTGCCTGCTTAAGCATCGGAATTTACTACTTTTTATGCTATTTAAAGGAAGGCCCCGGTGCCTCCTATTTTTCAAAGGGAATCAGCCTGCTGTTCTTTGCCCTTTCTGTTCTTCTTCGTAAGAACTCATTGGTCATTTTGATTGCAGTCCTACTTGTTTTACTATTGGAAGGTCTTTTTCGAAAAAGTGGCACCTATGCTCTTTACGGAGTTGTACTTCTCATTCTATGTTTGAATGTTCTTCCCATAGTCCAAAAGATTTACGAGGTCAAAGCAGGCAATACATTAAGATCAGGTGTTACAGCCACCTCCTACTTTGCCATGGGTATGCAGGAATCCACCCGTGGAAACGGCTGGTACAACGGCTTTAACTTTAACACCTACTTAGAATCCGGAATGGATTCCAAGGTAGCAAACGAGGTCAGCAAAGCAGCAATCAGAGAACGATTGGATTACTTTAAAAACACTCCCGGCAGTGCTTCTTCCTTCTACAGGGAAAAATTTCTAACCCAGTGGACAGATGGCAGTTACTTTTGTCGTGAAGCTACCTTAAGCTGCTATGACGGCAGAAGTTCTTTTTTCAAGGAGCTTTATGACGGAAAGCTTTCTCCACTGTTTATGAACTATTGTAATGGCTATCAGCTACTCTTATATGCCGGTGCCTTTGTTGGGATTCTCTATGGAATCCTGCAAAAACAGGCACTGGGCAAAAAGGAAAATTCTCTTTCCTACTACCTGTGCCTGATTGGTGTACTGGGCGGATTCTTCTTCCACATGCTGTGGGAAGCCAACTCCAGATACCTACTCTTATATAGTTTCCTGCTGATTCCCTACTGTGCCAGAGGAATCACTGCTATTCTAAACAAAATTCATAACTGGGAATAAAAAAACCGCAGCCTTAAAAGCTGCGGTACTTTTATTTCTCAAGATCTACTGTCTTGATTAATTCTTTAATCTCTTCCACACTTAACCACTCTGTGTTATTTCCTGAGCTATATGAGAAGCCCTCCTCTACTCTCTTGCCGGTAGGAACTGCCTTCTTTTTCTCACTCCATACCATCTGAGGATATACAATATAGTGCTTGTCATACTCATAGGTATTCATAGAATCTTCTACAGTCACCATAATCTCATGAAGCTTTTCGCCTTCACGAATACCAACCTCTGGCATCTTGCATCCCGGAAGCATTGCCTGTGCAAGATCTGTAATCTTGAAGGAAGGAATCTTGGAGATAAAGGTTTCACCACCCTTAGCCTCTTCCAATGCCTTGATGACAAGTTCAACACCCTGACGAAGGCTGATCCAGAAACGAGTCATACGATAGTCTGTAATAGGAAGCTCTGTGCCACCATTCTTAATAATATTATGGAAGAAAGGAATAACCGAGCCACGGCTACCTGCTACGTTACCATATCGAACAATAGAGAAGCATACATCCTTATCTCCTGCATATGCATTGGCTGCAATAAAAAGCTTATCGCTGACAAGCTTGGTACCACCATAAAGGTTTACAGGATTCACTGCCTTGTCTGTAGAAAGGGCCACTACCTTCTTTACACCGGTATCCAGTGCCGCATCAATAATATTCTGCGCACCATTGATATTGGTCTTGATTGCTTCTGCAGGGTTGTACTCACAGGCAGGAACCTGCTTTAATGCTGCTGCATGTACTACATAATCCACACCCTCAAAGGCTCTGGTAAGTCTTTCCTTGTCTCTTACATCACCGATAAAGAAACGAAGCTTTGAAGCATATTCTTTAAACTCATTCTGCATAATGAACTGTTTAAACTCATCACGTGAATAAATAATGATTTTCTTAGGATCATAGTTCTCTAAAACATATTTGGTAAAAGCTTTTCCAAAACTACCGGTACCTCCGGTAATCAAAATGGATTTATTATTTAACATAATCTACTTCCTTTCGATTCGCTATTCTAAATCAAAATGCTATCGCTCATTATAACACACCTTTATTTTGTACGCAACCTTGCCTTTCCCTTAATCCGTGGTATAATATTGGGAAATAAAAAGATTATCTTTTTGGAGGAAAAAACTTGAAAATCATAATTGCCGGAGACGGAAAAATGGGCTCCACTCTGATTAGACAGTTGTCTCAGGAAGGATACGATTTAACAATTATCGATTCCAACCCCAAGGTACTGGAATCCAGTGAGGAAAGATATGATGTTATGGTTGTACAGGGAAACTGTGCTTCCATGAATACCCTTCTTTCTGCTGGTGTCAAGGAAGCTGATTTGCTGATTGCCCTCACAGGTGCCGATGAAATCAACCTTCTTTGCTGTATGACTGCCCATGGTCTCAATGCTCAAATACATACAATTGCAAGAATGCGAAATCCGGAATACATTGACCAGATTTACTCTATGAGAAATATGTTCAATCTTTCTCTTACTGTAAACCCCGAAAAGCAGACTGCCTTGGAAATCGAGCGTCTTCTTCGCTATCCCGGTTTCTTAAAGCGCGATACCTTTGCCAAGGGAAGAGTCGAAATCGTAGAACTCAAGATTGAAAAGGGAAGTCCCCTTTGCAGTGTTCAATTAAGCAACGTATCAAACATTGTGAAATGTCGTGTTCTGATTTGTTCTGTTTTGCGCGATGGTCATGCCATTACTCCTGACGGTAATTTCGTCTTACAGGAGGATGACCGTATCTTTGTTACTGCGCCTACCGATACCTTAACACTTTTATTAAAGAACCTAGGAATCATTACCCACAAGGTAAAACGTGTCATCCTGGCAGGTGGTGGCGGCGTCAGCTATTATCTTGCAAAGCAGCTGGAAAGCCGTGGTATCGAGGTTATGATTATTGATAATAACGAAGCCCGTTGTGTTCAGCTCTCACAGACTCTGCCCAATGCTTCCATAGTATATGGCGATATCAGCAATCAGTTCCTATTGGACAGCGTTGGAATCTCGGAATGTGATGCATTAATCACCATGACAGGTCTTGATGAGCTAAACATGGTTGTATCCCTCTACGGACACAATGTTGGTATTCCACAGATTATCACCAAGATTGGTCGTATGGACAATACAAACATGCTTGGAAACATGCCGCTTGGCAGTATCATCAGTCCCAAGGAACTGTGTAGTAACACCATCGTTCGTTATGTACGTGCCATGAAAAACCAGGCCGGTGCCGCATTAACCATTCACAGCATAGCTGATGGTCAGGCAGAAGCAACTGAATTTTTGGTTGACTCTACCGTAAAGAACTGTGGCATTCCATTAAAACAGCTTCATGTAAAATCCGGTGTCTTAATTGCCTGCATCACTCATCAGGGTTCTCAGATTATCCCCAATGGTGATACCTGCTTTTACGAAGGTGATACTGTTATTACCGTATCCTCTGCCGGCAACTTTATATACCAGCTCAATGATATTTTTGAATAACGTCCGCTCCTAAAAATCATTTGAAAGGTTATACTTTATGAATTATAAAATGATCGGAAGATTCTTAAGTAAAATCCTGCTGGTAGAAGGAATCTTTATGATTCCCGCAATACTTGTCAGTTTGTTTTACAAAGAAGTTGCTTCCATACTATCCTTTTTATTTACGATTATTACAATTCTGATTGTATCCGGACTTCTGATGTTTTTAACCAGAGGCTCCAAAAATAAATTTTACGCCAAAGACGGATTAACCTGCGTAGGTATCAGCTGGATTGTCATGAGTTTAATCGGGTGTGTCCCCTTTGTCATCTCCGGCTCCATACCAAGCTTTGTAGATGCATTCTTCGAGATTGTATCCGGATTTACCACAACCGGTTCTACCATCCTTGCCGATATTGAATGTCTTCCCAAGGGAATTCTCTACTGGCGAAGCTTCAGTCACTGGCTAGGCGGTATGGGTGTTCTGGTTTTTCTCCTGGCCATCTCCTCTGTCAGCGGAAGTGACAATGGTTTTACCATGCATCTTCTTCGAGCAGAAAGCCCCGGCCCCAGCGTAGGTAAGCTGGTACCCAAGATGAAAAGTACCGCAGCCATTTTGTACTTTTTATACATCGTTCTTACATTACTTTGTTTGATTTTCCTTCTGCTAGGAGGCATGAATTTCTTCGAAGCCATATGTACCGCCTATGGTACAGCCGGAACCGGAGGTTTTGGTGTGAGAAATGACAGTATCGCAGGCTATAGTCCCTACATACAAAATGTTTGTACCGTATTTATGTTACTCTTTGGTGTCAACTTCAGCTGTTACTATTTATTGTTGATCAAGCAGTTTAAAAGTGTATTTTGTGATGAAGAACTTCGATGCTACATCGGTATCATCGTTGGAAGTATCATCTTAATCACCTTGAACATTCAGGGGATTTATTCTACCTTGGAGGAAACCATTCGTCATGCAGCCTTCCAGGTAGCTGCTATTGTAACTACTACAGGTTTTGCTACCACAGACTTTGACCTATGGCCTACCTTCTCACGAACCATACTGTTCATGCTGATGTTTGTCGGTGCCAGCGCCGGTAGTACCGGTGGCGGATTTAAGGTTGGACGATTGATTCTGGTAATCAAAAGCTTAAAGAGAAGTATTCACCAGGTCATTCATCCACAAAAAATTCAGTGTGTTCGTGTTAACAAGCATCCCGTAGACGAAAAGGTTCTTGCCAACACCAATGCATACCTGGCAGCCTATGTCATTATTATTCTAGGTAGTGTATTGTTAATCAGTATTGATAACTTCTCGCCTACCACCAATATTACTGCTGTAGTTTCCTGCTTCAACAACATCGGCCCCGGCCTTGAAGCCGTAGGTCCTACCTGTAACTTTGGAGGCTTCAGTAATTTCAGTAAGATTATATTAATCATTGATATGCTGGCCGGAAGATTGGAAATCTTCCCTATCCTGATTCTTTTCTCCAGAAGCACCTGGAAAAAAGGAATGTAACTTTATTCTATCTACCAAGAATTATTACTTGACGCGATAATTCTTGGTATTTTTTTGTATTTACATATAATTTTTGTATTTTACATATAATTTTTTATCTTATGAAATAATTATACGTAGTCATTTTTGCTCCTACAGAGGTAATTACGTATAAGAATTGCTATTATCTTTATTTTATATGCTATATTCTGCAATAAACCGCTTATCATAAATACAAATTTCTATTTTTATACATATAATTTTTAAGAATATCTAATATTATACGTCCAATCCATTTTTATCATATTAATACCTACATATAATTTTATTTAAATAATAAATTTATACGCAATATACCATTTTCAACCCGAAATATGGACCAAAATCTGCCCGAAATATGGACCAAAACCTGCCCGAAATACGGACTGGAATACGGTATATTACAAAAACTCCCACTATCCTTTAAGCATAAATCAGCTCAAAAGATAATGGGCGTTATTAAAGACATCTTCGTTATGAATAATACTAATGCATTTTTGCTTATATAAGTTTTTTAATCTGATAGCGCAATCCTTTACTTAGATTCCATTGCTACCCAGTAATACATGTCGTCGTACTCAAGGATATAAAGAGTTACTTCCTTTACATCCTGGTCCTTCATTTTGTAGGTTACACTGATGTAGTTATACATAGAATAGTTCACATTAAACTTCTTAAAGTTATCTCCATATGACTGGAACTCCTGCTTCTTTTCTGCAATTCTTTCCATCAAATCGTAGTCCAGATATTGATCTCTCTTTTCGCGAATATAATCATCCATCTCGGAATCATCTTTCTGTAATTCGGGAATACATTCTGTACAGCTAGGAATATCTCCGCCACCAATCTGACCAAATCCGATTCTGAAAGAAGCCTCCATAATAGGATCATAGCCAAGTGCCCACTCTTCATCGCTCACTTTTCCTGCTATCCAGTTCTGGAAATCCTCAACGAGTTCATCTGGTGTTTCATAACCCTTATCAGACTTGGTTCTTCTTTCCTCATCTTCGTCTTCATCTTCATCTTCGTCTTCATCAGCATCCTGATTTTTCTTTTCTGTCTGCTCCTTCTTGGTATCATTGGAAGCCTTTTCTCCATCACCGCAGGCAGTAAGCATTGTCATGCTCATCATCATTCCCATCAATAAAACCAATAATTTCTTTTTCATACTTTTCTCCTCTTTTTTGTAACACTTCGTTGTAATTTATACTAATGCAATTCTCTCTCACAGCACTCTAAAGCTGAAGCGATTACCGCATCCATATCATAATATTTATATTCACCCAATCGACCGCCGAAGATTACTTTTTCTTCCAGGTCTGCGAGCTTTTTGTACTCCATATAAAGAGCACCATTCTTTTCATCATTTACAGGATAGTAGGGTTCATCCCCCTTTTTCCACTCTGAACTATATTCCTTGGAAATAACAGTTTTAGGTAAGTCTCTACCTTCATCATCCTTGCCAAACTCAAACCACTTGTGCTCAATAATTCTGGTATAAGGGGTCTTGCTGTCAGTGTAGTTCACAGCTGCATTTCCTTGGAAATTGGGCTGATCTAAGGTTATTGTTTCAAAGCGTACACTGCGGTATTCCAAGGTTCCAAGCTGATAATCAAAATAAGCATCAATGGCACCGGTATATACTACTTTGTCAGCCAAAGCATCCAGTTCTTCCTTGTTTTCAAGGTAATCTGTGTTAAGGCGCACCTCAACGTCCCCTAAAATATTGGCTACCATCTTTGTGTATCCACCCATAGGAATCCCCTGATATAACGCGTTAAAATAATTATTATCAAAGGTAAGTCTTACAGGAAGTCTCTTAATAATAAAGGATGGAAGTTCCCTGCAAGGTCTGCCCCACTGCTTCTCTGTATATCCCTTAATCAGCTTTTCATAAATATCTGTACCAACTAATGAAATAGCCTGCTCCTCAAGATTTTTGGGCTCCGTAATACCTGCCGCTTTTTTCTGCTCCTCGATTTTTTGAGCTGCTTCTTCAGGCGTTACCACGCCCCACATCTTATTGAAGGTATACATATTAAAAGGTAAAGAATACAATTCTCCGTTATAATTTGCCACCGGTGAATTGGTAAAGCGATTAAACTCTGCAAACTGTGTAATATAATTCCAGACCTTTTTGTTATTGGTATGGAAAATATGTGCGCCATACTTATGAACGTGAATGCCTTCCACATCCTCCGTATAAACATTTCCGGCAATCTGAGCACGCTTGTCCACTACTAAAACCTTCTTACCCATTTTACTTGCTTCATGTGCGAAAATTGCACCAAACAAACCGGCACCAACCACCAAATAATCGTATTTCATAAATTACCCTTTCTACTTACAAAGTCTCAGAACGTTCCTGAATGTTCTTCTTAAAGTTGATGACCTTATGATCATATTCTTCATCCATATATTTAGAATGCATCAAAAAGTCAGCAGTAGATACATTGTTTGCAATAGGTACATCATAAACCTGGGCAATACGAAGAAGTGCCTTTACATCAGGATCATGAGGCTGCGCTGTTAAAGGATCTGAAAAGAAAATAACCATATCTACTCTTCCCTCTACAATCTTGGCACCAATCTGCTGGTCTCCGCCTAAAGGACCACTGTTATATCCTCTTACTGTTAATCCTGTATAATCTGTAATCATCTTTGCAGTTGTACCTGTTCCGCAAAGATTGTGTTTTTCCAAAATGCTCTTATTCTTGGCACACCAGTCAAGCATGGTATGCTTCTTGCTGTCATGTGCAATCAATGCAATATTCTTTTTCTTTTCTATGGTTAGTGTAATAAAATCTTCCATTTGATTCTCCTTATTTTATCTATGTTGCTTATCTGGTCATAAATCCACAACCCGGTCTGCTTGAACCCGGCATTTCTTCTCCGGAAATATAATTTGCTTTATATCTCATATTGATATCCTTCAGTTCTACTTCACCATCAATATACGGCTGGTACATATCAATCATACTCTGAGGAACATCATCACAGCCGGGAGTAATTCCCAACGCTTCGTTAACGATTTGTTCTCTCTCTTCTCTTGTTGTTTCGGCGATTAAAAATCCTGCCATATAAATCCCTCTTTTCTCATAAGTTTTATCAGAAAACGTTTCACAAAAATAACGAGCCCTGCCGGCTGGTTGGTACCGCCGGGGCAAAGCTCGCTTTACGTTTCAAAATTATGGTGTTAAACGGTTTGGTCCACGGAAGATAAACATTGCTTCCTTAATGTGTAAACCAAGTAAAAGCATAGTCAAGCGGTCGATACCGATACCAAATCCACCATGAGGAGGACATCCATACTTGAAGAACTCAAGATAGAATTTAACATCATTATCAAGTCCCTTTTCCTCAGCCTGCTTCTTCAGTACTTCATATCTGTGCTCACGCTGTGCACCGGTAGTAATCTCTACACCTCTCCAGATTAAGTCATAACCCTGAGGAACACCCTCTTCATTACGCATATGATAGAAGGCTCTCTTTTCAGCATCGAAATCTGTTACAAATAAGAACTCGTGGTTGTAATGCTTCTTAACCCACTCATAGCTTAACTTCTCTGCATCTGTAGTAAGATCACCTTTTTCAGATTCGGGAACAGTATATCCGAATTCCTTCTCAAGACCATCATATAAATCCTTCAAAGAAACTACAGGGAAAGGAGTTTCAGGTACTTCTAAGTCCATACCGAACAATTCCTTGATATCATCGCCGTAGCTTTCCTTTACTGCCTTTAAGCCTGCTCTTAAAAGATTCTCTTCCATCTTCATAACATCCTTAAAGGACTCGATATAACTAAACTCTAAGTCAAAACCGGTAAACTCTGTTGTGTGCTTTGAAGTGAAAGACTTCTCTGCTCTGAATACAGGTCCTACCTCGAAAATTCTTTCAAAACCGGAAGCCATAGCCATCTGCTTATAGAACTGAGGGCTCTGTGCAAGATATGCATTTCTGTCGAAGTACTTTACTTCGAATACATCAGAACCACTTTCACTTGCAGTACCAATTAACTTTGGTGTATGGATTTCCATAAAGTTCTCTGAGAGAAGATAATTTCTCATGGCATTCACCAAGGTCGTCTGTACCTTGAACATCATCTGATTCTCATCGGTTCTAAGATCAATCCATCTGTAATCAATTCTCTGATCGATGCTGGAACGCTCAACTGCCTGCTTCTTCTTGGTTGCAGGGATATCCTTTCTAACGATTGGAAGCGCGTCTGCGATACTCTCAACGATTACATCATCAGGGATGATTTCGATACCACCCATCTTAACATATTCATTTTCAATTACTTCACCGTAAACACTGATTACGGAATCTCCGGTAACAAGCTCAAGCTTCTCTCCAAGCTCCGGATTCTTTTCCTTCTCTAAGGTAACCTGAACCTTACCTGTAATATCCTTCAAAACAATGAAAACCATTGCCTTTGAGTTTCTGATATTTTCAACAAAACCCTGAACCAACACTTTGGTTCCGATTTTTTCACGGACATCTTTAATATAAACGCGTTCGCTCATCTTTTTTCCTCCGATTTTTTTGTTCTTTCAAAACTTTATTAAGTATAAATTTTGTCCCCACATTTGTCAAGGGCACATACCCCTTATATTCCTTGAAATATAGGGAAATACGCGCCCTTGTCATACTTTTATTTTCTATTAAGTTTCTGCAATATTACTTTTCTTCTGAAGTGTCTTCTTCCGTCTTTTGCGAAGCTGTTTCTGTAGTTGTTTCTGCCGGTTTTTCTACCGGTTTTTCAACTATTTTTTCTGCTTCCGTTTTCTCTGCAGGCTTCTCAACTGTCTTTTCTGCTGGTTTTTCCGTCGGCTTTTCTGCAGGTTTCTCTACGGATTTTGTGTTCCTACTTTTCTTTAATAAGGACTTAATCACAATAATAACAACTGTGACTGCAACGCAGATGACTGTTGCAATCAATCCAATCATAAAGAATCTGTCAAACATTACCTTCTTGTCCATATACTCTACTGCCTTACCTGCTGACTTTTCAGCAAGCTCCAGGAAGTCTAAGGACTTCATAAAGTTCGCAAGCTTACTCTTTTCAATGAAGGTATATACAGTAACGCCTGCAGACAAAATGCCTAAGATTATGAATGGAACAGGACTAATGCTGAACTTCTTGTCTTCTTTCTTCTTCATGAAGATCAGCGCAAGGATGATAATAATAACACTGGCAATTCCTGAAATGATAAGAGGCAAGAACTTCTCTACGACGCTCTTTTCCTTTGCACTACTAACAGGTGTTTCCTCATCTGCAACGAGTGCACTCTTATTTCCCTTATAAAGGGTAAGACTCATCTTGGTACTATTACCATTTACATCCA
>JAZLGY010000066.1:0-10186 GCA_045616525.1 Acetatifactor sp.
TACCTTTAAATTTTTAAGTCTTTCTTTGTTATTGGCTCCTCTTGCATTGGCAGCAAGGGGTTCAATTTCCTGTCTTACAATTTCTATACTGCCATCCGGTTTTTGTATTTCCACATCCCGATACATTAGCTCCGGTGGGAAGGATTCCTCCGGCTCGCCATCCACCAAAACCGTGAATACATTCTCTTTTCCACGCATGGAAATAAAGGTTTCCACTTCCTTCTTACACCACATAGATTCCTTAAAGGAAGGCGAACAAATCACAATAAGATACTGAGAGTTACTCAAAGCATCCATAATGGTATCGTTCAAATCTGCAGTTAAGGGAAGCTCTTCCGCATCTCGAAACACCTTCTTGATGGTAGTCTTCTTTAGTTTATCTCCTTGCTCCTTGAGCAGAATCTTGGGCGTTTTATACGATTCCAACAGCCTGTGCACCGTACTTGCCACATAATCATCGGGCTGCAGGTGTCGATAGCTGATAAAGGCATCATATCGCCATTCTTTCTGTTCTGAATTTTCCTTTTTCACATCCATAATGTTACTTATTCTTTCTGTTTGATTTAATTGCAAGTACAGCTGTACCGATTCCTCCTACAATCACACCACCAAGAAGTGCCCACAAAGGATTGGGAACATCAACAATCTCTATCTGCTGTCCATCCTCTGTTGTAATAATGGTCCTCTCTTCTGTTGAAGCTTCTGTACTTTCCCCCGCATAGGTCATAACAGGGTTTGCCATACATAATGTCATGGCTGACACGATGATCACCATACTTTTCTTAAACTTATTTTTCATTGCACTCTCCTATTAGAAACCGATTCTGTTCTTTCGGTTTGCACGACGGGAAGTATCCACATCCGGAATGTCTGATACCGTTATGGTACACAGTTCCTTCTCATCGTCTACATCATAAGTATTGGAAGCATGCTGTGCAACGGTCTTTTCAAAAAGGTTACGAATATAACGACCGTTTCCAAAGTCTTCAATGGTCTTGGCATCCTTAATACGTTCCTTAACCAGTTCCTTGGCCGGTTCTTCCAAATAAAAGCCTGACTTATCCATCATCTTCTGATACATACTCATCAGTTCTTTTTCTGAATAATCCTGAAATACTAAAATATTTCCAATTCTGGATTCCAAACCTGCATTACTCTTAAGAAGTTTTTCCATATCATTGCTATATCCTGCAAAGATAACGACCAGATTGTCTCTATGGTCTTCCATCTGTTTGATTAACTCTGTAATACACTCGTTACGGTAGCCTGCCTGAGCACCGTTCATTCCTTCACTGGCAAGCTCATAGGCTTCATCAATAAACAGGATTCCACCATACGCCGACTGACAAACCTGGGCTGTCTTGGGCGCTGTCTGACCTACCCACTGTGCAATCAAATCCTTGGGGCTGGTTTCTATCAGCTTGTTTTCACGAAGATAACCGAAGCTGTAAAGAAGACTTCCAAGCATTCTGGCTACCGTTGTTTTACCGGTTCCGGGATTCCCCTTAAATACCATGTGAAGGTTCGGCTTTTCACTTAAATTAATTCCTCTTCCCACAGTTTTTCTACGGAAGTTCAAGAGGTTCTGCAGCTTCTTCATTTCGTCCTTAATATTCTGCAAGCCTTCCAGTGAATTGATTTCTTCCCAAATCTCTCCATCACTCTTTTTGCCCTCTGTACGTGGAATATCCTTGCACAAAAGTGTCTTGGTATTGATATCCTTGTCAAAATGACTGAAGGTAATATCTCTGATTACCTTGTCAATAAAGGCCTTACTTTTTAACTTACTTTCCTGATGGGCAAGTGTTACATATTCTCTTAAGACTTTTTCAAAGCCATCCTCCAGTGAAAAATCAACCTCCAATCTGGAAATGATTTCAAACACCATCTGTCCAACATTCATGTCTCCAAGGACAAAATGTCGGTCCATAACCACATTGTAAAATTCAGTATACTTTTCTAACACACCCTCAAGCTTTTCTCTTTCACCACTGATTACTACGCAAAGTTCATTCTGCTTTTCCTCAATGGCATGCTGCAGCTTGGTAATTGCCAAAAGATTATCTCCGGCTCTCTGTTCCATCTCCGGGAACAAATCAAAATCCTTGATATGCAAAAACATCGGTGTTTTACTGTTCTCTTCTTTACTGTCGGCACTCAGACTATAAATAACCTTGGTCAAATAATCCGGATTGGTATCCACCAGACTGACCTCCCTGTAATACATAGAATAATAGTCTTTACGGAAGTACGCAAAGAATCTGGTAACCCATTTAAACACATCTATTAATGCCCTGGTCTCCTGTTCGTCGTCAGAATAAATAACCATATTGATTGGCATAAACGGAATGGAAGAATTGAAATAATGATTAATTGAATAATCAAAAATTCTGAATGCCAACTTTCTGGATTCCTCATTTAAGGGCAGGTATAGCAAACGATCCCTGTAAAGCTGCATATAAAAATTATTACGAATATCGTACTTGGAATTACAAACCTTCTTTAAAACGGTAAGGGCAGTTTCCACCGCATTGGCATGATGCTTGGAAGCAAGATAACCAATATACGCTGCCACTCTCTCCGGGTACTGTCTAAATAAAATATGACTTCCTACCATCTTTTCCGTTACATGCGCTTTAAACTCGGTAGGCGACAGCTTCACCTTTTCACCTATGCCATCATAGATATCCAAAATCTGTTTCAGGTTGGATTTCGCCTTGGACTTTAACAGATCTGCATAAGTGTATGTAAAGTGCATAATTCCCGTTTCATAGGTAATAAACTTTTCCTTTAACATAATCACTGCCGCAAACACAGCCATCATATCTAAGAATTCGTACTCCTCCGGCTTCAGTTCCACAAGCGTTGCCGGCATACGAAGGGAATCCAGTTTTTTATACAGCTTTCCCTGTAGTCTTGCATACACCTCTTCTGCATTAATATTATTTTTCCCACAGGTAAAAAGAATCAATGCGTTGACTCTGTAGGGACAGGCAGGTATCAGACTATTATCCGTACAAGCATCACACCTTTTCGCTAACATTACCTTGGGATTATCCAGGGAAAGGGTATTAAACATACGATAATATGCAAATCCATTGGGATTACTTTTATAATAGTTGTCTACCATTGTCTCCGCCAGACATCTGTAGACATCATCCTTATTGCTGTACTTCAATTGGGCACAGCAACCGCTAAACTGTGCCTCGGCCTTTTCAAAATCGAACATGAAATTGCCAATATGCTCTGCCGTGGAAAGTCTGTAAACTAATCTCCAATACTTTTCATCTCTTGTAACAATGGTACGAAGTAACTCAACAAAATCATTTAAGTTTGTCTTGATGGCAGTTTTCCTGATGGCAGTTTTCTGTTCCTCTTTTACTTCCTCTTGTTTATCATGAACTGTTTTTTCCTCTTCTTTTTCCAGTTCCAATTCCTTGGTGTTTTCTGCGCCCATTTCTAATCCACCTTATCTAAAAACGACCATCCCTCCCCTTACGGTAAAACGAATGGTCGTTTTAAAATCTTTATTTTGCAGCAGTTTTCTTTGCTGTGGTCTTCTTGGTTGTTGTCTTTGTTGTAGTCTTTGCAGTTGCTTCCTTCTTGGCTGCCGGCTTCTTAGCTGCAGTTTTCTTTTCCTTTACTTCTGCTTTTAAATATTCCTCTAAAAGACCGAGCTTATAATCATTACCTTCTACTCTGAGTGTTCCGTCTGCTGCAGCAGCCTTAGGAGACTTCTCTCCATTTAAAATGGCGATTGCAGTATCTGCATCGGTTCTTACTCTGAAGTCATGATCATAATACTCATAAGGCTCAAGCTCCACCTTCTTCTCTGTAAACTCAACATAAAAAGCACCTTCTGCTTTTCCCTCGATATCAAACTCTACTGCCAAATGCTCCTTGATCACCTTTGCATCTACGGCCTTAATTGCTTTCTTTGCAGCCTTAACTAAATTTTCGTATGTCATCCTTAAATCTCCTTTCTCATTGCTTCCTTATTTCTGTAGTCTGGGCACACATGCCCATTTATGCATACATTATCGCAAAAATATAAATTTATTGCAACCTTGAATTTTTGCAAGCCAGGGGTGCAAGCCAGGGGGACGTTTCTTTTGGCTCACTTTCAGGCCAGGGGGACGTTTCTTTTGGCTTAAAAGCGGGCCAGAAGAAACGTCCCCCTGGCTCTTGGCTCTCCCAATAAAAAAAGGAGCAGCTATAACCTTACTTCGCTGCTCCGGTGAATCTTACGATTCAAGTTTTTTACAGATCCATGTAGAAAACAAAAGTCTTTTCCCTCTCCTATCAATACACATTCACAAATAACAAAATAAGAAATAACAAAACAAACTTTCACATTTCACTTTCTCAAACATAATTTGATCAAATAAAATAGACCTGTATGGAATTTTATCTTAAGGTGACAAATTAAATTGCCACCTCAAATTCAAAGGTTTGATTATGTTTATCCAATGCAATCTGCATTGCCATAATCTCCTCTGAGATTTTTTCGTACTCAGCCTTTACCAGGTCCAAGTCGTAATTAATGTATCTGTACTCAGGTACATTGCTGCGATTGGAAACATAACGCTGCGCTTCCTTTCTTTCCTTGGGAAGAAGCTTACGCATGTAGTCCAGGGTCGCTTTTCGTCTGCTCATCTGGGCCATACGAACAAGCACTGTGTCCACGGTATATTCTTTACCAAGGACATCCACCTTGCTTGTAACATTCGCCAGGTTGACGGCATGCTTGATTGCCTGAATCTTTTCATCGATTCTTACAAGCTCCGCCTGTGTTTCGCTGTAGTTGTATTCCGGAATCACCGGTTCCTCACCCACAGCGGCCACATAAGTGGACGATGCGTTTTCTCTGTTTAAATGAAACATCTTGTCTTCATCAAGCTGTTTCAAAAGTTTATTTGCCAGTGCTGATGTCATTTTCATCATAATCATTTCCTCCATACCGGCTTCTTCTAACGCCGGCCAAATCAAAATACTGTTCTCGTGTTCTGGATTTATGATAACGCTGAAAATTCCATTTGTCATGCAACCAGTGGTTCACAAAGAAGCCAGGGGGACGTTTCTTTTGGCTCACTTTCAGGCCACAAGAAACGTCCCCCCGGCTTCTCTTCAACTAAAAGCTCCATTGGGCTTACATTATACAAGATTGCTAAAGCTACTAAATTGTCGGCCTGGGGATAACACTTTCCTGCTTCCCACTTGTAGATGGCCTGTGTGGATTCAAAACCCATGTACTCCATGACCTGCTTTACAGAAATATTTCTTGCTTTACGAATGTTCTTCATTCGCTCGCCGCTGGCCACAATATCAAAATGCGGTCTATTCATCTTTCTCCTCCAATCTAGCCACAGGGACGTTTCTTCTGGCTCACTTTTAGACCAGGGGGACGTTTCTTTTGGCTCATTTTCAGGCCAGAAGAAACGTCCCTCTGGTCCCCATATCATACCACATTTTTATCGGATTGCAAGTTCAAAACTTTAGTTTTTTGAAAATTAACACATACGAGTACTTTTGTCCTGCTTCATCTTCTTTAAATACTCAGCCTTCAACTTATTTTCTTCCTTTAACTTCTCCACCTGATCTTCTAAGTACTGCACATATTCTCTGGTCAGTTTCACACCGCCACGAACTGCTACATCTGGGTGCTCTGCCATCTCCCCTAGCCACTGCTCTAAGGATTTTTCGCGTATGCAGTTATACTCACTTTTTTCTGTAAAATACATTTCTATACCTCAGAATTACATCTTAATTAATTCATACTCTCTGGTACCGATGCCAAGCTTCTCAGCATGAATCAAAGTATCTTCCCATGCTACATTAGGATTAGAATCCTTGAAGTGATCATGGTGATGATGCCAGTCAGGTTTTGCAAGGTTATCACCCAGCTGAGAATTTCTGATAGGATCTGCTGCCTGGCAGGCATCTACACAAGCCTGATCCAAAGCTACAGGATCGAAGGATGCAAACATACCAATGTTAGGTAAAATAGGTGCATCGTTTTCTGAATGACAGTCACAGTTTGGTGAAACGTCTACAATTAGGCTGATGTGGAAACAAGGTCTTCCGTCTACAACTGCCTTGGTATACTCAGCGATCTTACAGCCAAGAACTTCATTGGCATTACCATTAGGATTGTAGATTGCATCAAAAGCACAAGCACCGATACAACGGCCGCAACCCTTACACTCTTCCTGATTAATAATTGCCTTGCCGGTTTCATAATGAATTGCGTTTGAACCACACTCCTTGATACAACGCTTACAATTCTTACAAAGATCTTCATTTACAACAGGCTTACCCTGATTGTGCTGATGCATCTTGCCTGCACGGCTGCCACAACCCATACCGATATTCTTCAAAGCGCCGCCAAAGCCGGTTGCTTCATGGCCTTTAAAATGATTCAAAGAAATAAATACATCGGCATCCATAACTGCTCTTCCGATGTAAGCTTCCTTGCAGTACTCACCACCTTCAATCGGAATCACCACATCATCGGTACCCTTTAAACCATCACCGATAATAATGTGACATCCTGTTGTAATCTCATTAAATCCATTTTCCTGTGCACAGCTGATATGCTCTAATGCATTTTTTCTGGAACCGGGATACAAAGTATTACAGTCTGTAAGGAACGGAATTCCGCCGCCTTCCTTTACAAGATCTGCCACTGCCTTTGCATAGTTTGGTCTAAGATATGCAATATTTCCAAGCTCACCAAAATGCATCTTAATGGCTACAAACTTCTTGTCCAAATCCATGTTGAGGATTCCTGCTTTTCTACAAAGCTTGCTAAGCTTCTCCGGTAATCCTACACCATTTGCTGTTCTAAAATCTGTGAAATAAACTTTTGCCTTTTCCATTTTGTCCTCCGTTTTCACAATATATTATTTCTATTCCTCATCCATCTCTTCCAATGCATCCATATAATTGGCCATGAATGCTTCCTGGGCCTGCCAGGGGTGCCAGGGGGACGTTTCTTCTGGCCTATTTTCAGGCCACAGGGACGTTCCCTCCGGCTTATTTTCAGGCCAGAAGAAACGTCCCCCTGGCTCTGCCTCCGGCCACTCATCGCCTTCGTTAAGATCCTGGGATATTAACCACGCATCTGCTGCCTGAATCTGTATTTCATCACCGTCTTCATTTTCTAAGGTAACCAAAACCATCAAGGGTTCCCCCGGCATACGCTCCTCGCAGCCGAAATCTGCTTCATCAATTCTTTTTATAATATAACTCATCATATAAACCTTTACTTTGTATTGTCTTCCTTGTCATCCTCAATTCCCATATTTATCTTCCTCCACGCCTTGCAAAATTCTTCATAGTTGATTCACTCGTTTTTAATCCGCTCTCTTTCGTTTTTGTCGTATGAAGGATAGCGAAGGAAAAGATTAGCATAATCAGCGAAAAAAGTGGGGATAAATGTAGCCTGAATTGCATCTACCTGCATATTCTTTAGGCCATCCCCAATAAATGCTGCTTTTCTGAATACCTTTTTCATATACTCCAGGGCTTCTTCTTTTGTTTTTGCAAAAGGAATGATCTGGTCAGGCATTAACTCTTCCGCCTCTTCTATAAAGACAAGATCCTTGGAACCGCAGTACGGACAAGTCGCCGTCTCCGCCTCATTAAGCGTTAACATCTCCACCTTACAGTTTCTGCAGATATACATACGCACCTTCATGGTTTTGTGCGGATCTTCAACAATCTCTGTCTCATTCTGAGATTCATCTTCTTTTCTATAGTTTACCAATTGTGCAAAATCATAGTATTCTCTGCAGTACTTACACAAATGCTGATTCAGGGCTTCATCATATTCCAGATCTCGCTACACTCGGGACAGATGTATGTTATGCTTTCCATGAAGCTTACTCCTCGTATTCTTCCAGTTCTCTTGCCTTGGTTTCTCTGTATGACTGAACACTTCCAAAGATTACGACAAGTCCCATTGCCGCCATAAGAGCGCCAAATACCATAAGTCCACCTTCGCTAGTGTAAACCCTAACTGTCACATTGCTGTTGGGATCCGGATTGTTTGCTGCATTCATAATACTTGAAGCATATATCGTAAGTAAAGAACCAATCACAGCAAATATCGTACCTACGAAACCTGTAAATATAGCAGAACCAAGCGATGTCTTTTGCTTCAATTCATGATTTCCAAAGGTGTCCATACCAATCAGATTCGTCTTATTTAAAGAATGATATATTTTATATCTTCCTACCAAAGCACCAATAACGGCGCCAAAAACCAAGCCTAAAATTCCACCTGCAATGTTCATCCTAGTACCCCTTTCTCTTGGTCAATGCAAACATACTATCTGCATTGGTTTGGGCATATCTGGTCTTGTAATCCTTATTTTCTTTTCTACCACTAAGCACAGTGGTTCCACCAAGAATTCCCAGGAAAAATACACCCCAGATAACATCCAAAAATCCAAAAATAAAGAATCCGATGACCCCAAAGATTATAGCACAGACAATGGTATCCTTCATTTGCTTTTTCTTGAAAAGCTCCTGATTGATTGGAATATTACCAACTACTTTTCCGGTCTGACCATTTACCAGAACGATCACCCTCTCTCCCATAATCTTAAAGGTGATAAAGTAAACAGGAAGGAACAGATACTCTGAAGCTGTTACGCTGCCTACCTCTCTTGTGATGTCATATGTATAATTAAGCATGTACGACCTTGCGTTTAACTCATACTGTTTGCGAACTTCTGCCTTGGGAATATCAGAATTTTTATCCAGGATGACATCGACTAAAAGATCCTCTAACTTATTCTTCGCATCATCTTCCTTAATCTTCTGATTGTCATCCTTGCGGTCCCCATAGGAACCGGAAAGATAGGTACTGCTAAAGGGACGAGCCTCATTCATTTTATATGGCAACAGACAGGCTGCCACATCATCACTAAAGCTTCTGGAAGCATCCACTAACACATCTCTTTCCATGGTTTCAGTAAAATATCTTGGCTCCGTAGTGCTGTACTTGGTAGCGTACTTCAGCCTAACTTCCATGTCCATTCCCACAACGGTATGAAAATTCCAGAAGGGCATATAAATTCCATATACAGAGTCAACCGTTAAATCATCGAGGGCATCTCCCACAAACTGCGCCCTGCTAAACTTTTCCCTGGCTTTTGTAAGGGCCTCCATCTTGGAAAAAGCAAAAGGAATAATCTTGTCCGGCTTCTGCTCTCTGGAAATACGGTCAAACATAAGTGCAGGCGATGCACAGTAAGAACAGAAGGTTGAAACCTCCACATCATTAGTCATGATTTCGGCGCCACAGTTTCCGCAGGAATAAATACGAATTTCCATGGTATTTTCATCACCTTGATTGCCGGTGCCTTCAACCGAACTACCTTTATTCACACTCTCATTCGCCAGGGAACTGTATACCCCATAGTTTGGCTCCCGGGACTGAGCCTGTATCCCGTCCTGACTTCCGCCTAGCTTAATTTCTACCGGCTGCAACAGTTCCGGAATGTAATACTCCATACAATACTTGCAGAACATCTTTTTTGATGCAACATCATACTCTAACGCTGCCCCACAACCGGGACAAGAATAAGTATACGTTTCCATGAGCACTCTTCTCCTTCAGGTTTTTTCTCTTTTCCTTCTCTTTACCATAAACATAGGTTGCAACACCTGTCATCAGAACGCCAAGCACGATCCATGGAATACCGCTTCCTGTGCTAGTTTCGCTTCTTCTCTCAATTACCGCCATGACAAAATACAACACTGCTGCCAAATGATAAAAATTAATTCTCCACATATACTCCATGCCTCCCCATGCATAATTCATCAATATATGCTTATTTTACCCTTATCCTTCTCCCTCAAAAAGATAAAAAAGATACACATAAAGCATACTTAACGTGCCGGGGGCTTATTTTATCGTAAATTATACCATAAATCTGGAAATAGAGCCAGAGGGGCCAGGGGGACGTTTCTTCTGGCACAAAAATAGACCAGGGGGACGTTTCTTCTGGCCCTATTTTGTGCCACAAGAAACGTCCCAATAGCGTTTAGTTAAGCCATTCCCCATAACCTTATATTGTTTTTATAGGACTATCCAAATGGATAGTTCTTTTTTGCAAAAAGTGTTGACAAACACTTCAAAATGTGCGGCCGCATTACTAATCCATAGACGCCAGAT
>JAZLGY010000067.1:0-4314 GCA_045616525.1 Acetatifactor sp.
CCTTCAACTTTTCTCATATGTGTAATATTGGCGCCGGATTAGCTACCGGGGATGTGTATTTATTTTTAAACGATGATATGGAAAGCGTTACAGAGAGCTGGCTGGAGGCTATGTGGAAACTGGTGCAGGTTTCCCATATCGGTGCGGTAGGCTGTAAGCTTTATTATCCGAACAGTAAGAAGATTCAGCATGTAGGTGTTCAGAATCTGTTAGGTGGACCTGTTCATAAATATCAGTTTATGGAAGAGGGAGAGAAGCCATTTGTACCCGGAATGAAAAATGTACTGGCGGTTACCGGTGCCTGCCTTATGGTTCGAAAAGGTGCCTTTTATGAGGCCGGTGGTTTCGATGAAGGCTTAACCGTTGCTTACAATGATGTGGCCCTTTGTATGGGACTTCATCGCCTGGGATATAAAAATGTGGTTTTGGGAGAGGAATATCTATTCCATCATGAGTCCCTAAGCCGTGGCAATGATTTAACAAGAGAAAAGCTTGAAAGGCTCAAGGGAGAGCGGAACAGACTCTACGATAGCTTCCCTGAGTATCGGGGCTATGATCCCTATTACCCTAGGCAGTTAAGCCATGAACTTGGAGATGCGGATACAAAACCCAGATTTTTTGTGACAGAAAAAAATGTGCAAAAGAATGCATTTGCTATTTTAGAAAAGCTGGAGCTTGTACCTACAAAAGGGCTGGAGTGCTTCTTTGATCCCAAGGAGAAAACCGGTTATGGGGTAGTAACCTTTGAAAATAACGCATTGTTTAACAGATTTTTAATTCTGACACCCAAGAGCGGCGGTCGTTTCTATAAGCTAAAGCTTACCCCTCAGTACTGTGAGGAAACCGCTTTTTGGAAGCAGGAGCAGCCAAACTGTGCATTGTGTGGCTTTGATGTAAAGAAGGCTATGGATAGTCTTGGGGAAAATGATTATCGCATCGGATATTTAGCCAAGCATAAACTGGGCAGAAAATACTTCTTCCAATGGATAGAAGAGGAATCATAAGAGGGAAGATATGACAGAGATTGATTATAAAGAGGCTTATGAAAAAGAGAAAGAAAAGTGTGCAGATCTTGCAGATCAGCTCATCAGAGTAGAGTGGGAGAGGGATGAACTTCAGAGTAAACTGGATTTTATTCACAACAGTGCTTTCTGGAAAATGAGTAAGCCTGCAAGAGCAATGATACATTTCTTTATTAAGCAGATGGCAAGAGTCAGACGTGTAATTCATCCAAGAGATCTGATCAAAAAACTGAAATATAAAAAGAGAGAAAAGCAGGCCAGTCTTCGTTTTGGTACGGCCAGTTTTCCATCCAAGGAAAGAATAGCCAAGGAGAAGGCAACCGTCTTTGAAAAGAAGGTAAAGTTCAGTATTCTGGTTCCTTTGTGGAATACACCTGAAAATTTCCTGCATGAAATGATTGATTCTGTAATGAATCAGACCTATGAAAATTGGGAACTTTGTCTTGCAGACGGATCAGACGGAGAGCATTCCTATGTGGAAACTATCTGCAAGGAGTATGTAGAGAAATCCAGTGGAAGAGTCGTATATCACAGACTGGAGAAGAATTATGGTATTGCCGGAAATACCAATGAGTGTTATAAGATGGCTACCGGTGATTATATCGGTTTGTTTGATCATGATGATATTCTTCATCCCTGTGCACTCTTTGAGTATTGCAAGGCGATTAATGAAACCGGCGCAGACTTTTTATACTGTGATGAAACTACCTTTGAAGGCAGTAGTATTAACAACCTGATTAATATGCATTTTAAACCGGATTATGCACCGGATAACCTTAGAGCAAATAACTATATTTGCCATTTCAGTGTATTTTCCAGAGAACTTTTGGAAGGAACAGAGCTTTTCAGAACCAGCTTTGACGGTAGCCAGGACCACGATATGATTCTAAGACTAACAGACAGAGCAGGGAAGGTCGTTCATATTCCACAGCTTTTATATTATTGGAGAAGTCACCAGGCCAGTGTTGCAGCGGATATTTCTGCAAAGCCCTATGCTATTGAGGCAGCCAAGAAGGCAGTAGGAGATCATCTTACACATCATGGATTTTCTCATTTTCAGATTTCCTCTACCAGAGCGTTCCCTACGATATTCAGAATCAGATATCAGCTTGATAGGGAGCCACTAATTTCTGTACTGATTCCTAACAAGGATCATGTAGAAGATTTGCAGAGATGTATTTCCTCTATTTTGGAAAAGACCTTGTATCAGAACTATGAGATTATTGTAATCGAGAATAACAGTACAACCAAAGAAATCAAGGAGTATTATGAGCTTCTTACAAAAGAGCACGGTGATACGGTAAAAGTTGTAACCTATGAAGGCGCCTTTAACTATTCTGCAGTCAATAATTTCGGTGCACAAAATGCCAAGGGTGAGTACCTTTTACTTTTGAATAATGATACACAGGTGATTACTCCAAGCTGGATGGAAGAACTTTTAATGTATGCCCAGCGTGAGGATGTAGGAGCGGTAGGCTGTAAGCTTTATTATCCTGATAAGACTATTCAGCATGCCGGTATTGTGATTGGTATGGGGGCCCATGGGACAGCAGGACATACACATTATAAGCATTACTATCAGGACCTTGGATACATGGGACGTCTTTGCTATGCACAGAACGTATCAGCCGTCACCGGTGCCTGCCTTATGGTTAAAAAATCTCTTTATGACTCTGTGGGCGGACTGGATGAAAGCTTTGAGGTATCCTTAAATGATGTAGATTTCTGCTTGAGATTAAGAGAGAAGAAGCTTTTAAATATCTTTACACCTTTTGCAGAACTCTACCACTTTGAATCTGTTTCCAGAGGAAGTGATGACAAGGGGGCAAATGCAGAGAGATATGATAAGGAATCTGCACACTTCAGAGAAAAATGGGCGAGTGTTCTTCAAAAAGGAGATCCTTATTTCAATCCTAACTTTACGCTTACAAGAAGCGATTATGCTTTGAAAATTTCAGAAGATGAGAGATAAAGAAGCTATGGTGTGTCTTATACTGAATGCAATGGGGTTGGGAGTCAGTTTTTTTGAAAAGAAGCAGCTTATGTATGTATTATTTGGTTTTTCAACCTTAGTTTATTATCGTAAATATGCAGTACTGTCGTGGCGTATTTTTTATGAGAGATTTGTGGGTAATTCTGAAAGGGTGGATGCAGCGATAACTAATGAATTGGTTTCCGCCTTTTGCCTACTAAGCTGCTATATTTTAATTTATCAAAAAATGGGAAAAATTTGCATTATGTTTCCTATTCTGCAAGCATTATTTTTCGAGGTAAAGATTTTATTGAATGAAGGCACTCGGGAGAAAATGATTGTTGTAGTTGGGCTTTTGATAGAGTTAATAATAGGGATTATGGTGTGCCTGCAATAGCAACGTAATTAATGAGTGATAGGTTAAGCGCATGTTTGGAGGATGTATTCCATGAAAATTATGGTAAGCGCATGCTTATTAGGAGAAAATGTGAAATATAACGGTGGCAACAATAAGAATGAAGGGCTTCTTCAATTCTTACAGGGACACACGGTGATTCCCATTTGCCCGGAGGTTTTTGGGGGACTTCCCACTCCCAGAGTACCCTCTGAAATAGTGAATGGAGTGGTAACAAATAAAGAAGGTGTAGTTGTAGATACAGAGTTTCGAACAGGTGCCCAAAAAGCATTAGAGCTTGCTTTAAAGGAAAAGCCGGAGCTTGTGATTTTGCAGTCCAGAAGTCCCAGCTGCGGGGGGAAGGAAATCTATGACGGAACCTTCAGCGGCACCAGAATCAAAGGGATGGGAATCTGTGCCCGGTTACTTTCACAAAATGGTTTTAAACTTCTGGATATAGAGGATTTGGATCGCTTTATTTTACAGGAAAATCGTAAGAAATATTCCTCTGAAGAAGAGATTCCTGACTGTGGCTGTATATACGGATAAACTTTAAATTCGAGCGATAAACTCAAATGACACGTCATAAATATGGAGACTATTTGTGTTACCAAAGTTTCAACATAAAGGATATGGTAAGGAACTGATAGATAACATAAGTAGCAAAAAAGCAATTAATGGTTTATGTCTTATTTTGAATGGATGAAGTACGATGGTTGTGGAGGTGATAAGAAATGATTTTTTCAGAGAAACTGCAATTGATTCGTAAAAGTAAAGGATTCACACAAGAGGAACTGGCGGAAAAGTTAGAAGTATCTAGACAAGCTGTTGCAAAATGGGAATCAGGACAAGTATATCCGGATATCAACAATCTTATTCAAATCAGCAATATATTCAATGTTACTGTTGATTATTTAGTGAAAGAC
>JAZLGY010000068.1:0-2389 GCA_045616525.1 Acetatifactor sp.
TTGGAATTATTCAGGACTGGCTTGATAACTGTAATGAAGATTATGTATGTAGTTTGATGCTCTATAGTAAGGCTTTACATCATGAATATGAAGAACCTAAGCAGTATGAGCTTAGAGATATCAACAGCATCATGAATAACAGCATTACCGGATGCGAGAAAGCGCCTCAGCATCGCTTCAAGGATTATGGTAGGCAAGCTAGCTGGAAACGCATTTCAGATTCAAATGGATTTGTCCAATTACCGGAGGATGCACAGTTACCGTTTGATTAAAAAGTTTTTTAGAGCGAAATGACAATATTCGATGACAAAGGGATGTCATAGAAAGTGTCATTTAACAAAATGACAAACAAACGCCCTATTTATGGGATTTGCAACCTTTGTCATCGATGTCATTTCGTTTTTGGTAAAAAGAGTTTTATTAGAAAAATGTCATTTTGCTTTGTCATTCGACATTGCGATTTTAGAAAAGGAGAAAAAATAGAATGGAAAGTTTTAACATTAATGGAAAATTATTAATTGGAATTGATCACGGATATGGAAACATGAAGACACGTCACGCTGTATTTAAAAGCGGTGTAAAGTGCTATGCATCTGAGCCAGCAATCGCTTCAAACGTTCTTGAATACGATGGAAAATACTATGTTATCGGTGAGAGTCACAAGGTATTTATAGCAAACAAGAATGAGGATGATGATTACTATATCCTTACGCTTGCAGCCATTGCAAAGGAATTATCTTTCAGAGGAATGAATACTGCAGATGTGGTTCTTGCAGTAGGGCTTCCGGTTAACTGGATGGCTAATCAGAAGAAGGAATTTGCGGAATACATCATGAGAAAGAAGGAAGTTGATTTTGTATTCTGCAAGGATAGTTATCATATAAAAATCTGTGATGTAAAAGTATATCCACAGGGCTATGCCGGAATAGTGGCATCCTTACCAAGTTACACAGGTGTAAATATGTTGGCAGATATTGGTAATGGAACCATGAATACTATAGTGATTACAAACGGTAGACCGATATCAGACAAAATTTTTACTGACAAACTGGGAGTTCACCAGTGTGTAAAAAGAATTTACAACGCACTTCAAGCGGAATGTGGAAAGTTACCTGACGAAAGTCTTATAGAAGATTTCCTTAGAAAGGGAACTGCAGATACATCACATCGAATCTTATCTATCATGCAGATGGAAGCTGAGAAATATACGGCAGAAATCTTTGATAAACTCAGCGAATATGAATATGATCCAGAGTTAGTAAAGCTCCATATCATAGGAGGAGGCGGATGTCTGATAAGAAACTTTGGTGCTTACAATTCCGAAAATGTTGAAATCATTACAGATATCTGTGCGACTGCAAAGGGATATGAAAGCTTATATTTGACAGAGTCCAGAATGAAAAAGGGAGCATAAGCAACCGCTGAGGTAAATGTCTATGAAAGAGAAAAGAATCAGTCTTCGTTTTCGGACGGACAATGCACAGGATATGAAAGTATGGCAGCTTCTTGAAGAAGCTGCCAGGGATAAAAACGCATCAAAGAATTCTATTGTGATAGAGCTTTTACTAATAATGCTTGAACATGAGAATTCTAATGATGCGCTTGCTGAGCATATAGCTGAATTGGTTGCAACGAAACTAAGTGGGGCAATGATTCAGTGCGAAGCAAGGGGGACAACAAGCACAGAAAAATACGACGATACAGTAGAATCTGTGCTTGTGTCCCAGGCAGACGAACCGGTTGTTCTTGGTGAGGATGCCGTCGATTTGCTCGATATGTTTGGTTAGGCATCATAATGATGCCACCATACAAACATAAATGGTGCCACTTTGGTGCCATATTCGAGGGAATCGACTAGGTCGTATTGAGAAACAGATTGCAGTATCTTCTGTTCGAAATATGACCTGAAAACCTGCCTACGGTTTTTGGTAGGCAGGAAGCTCTCTGCAAGAGTCCCTCGGAAGGAGCGACTGGGCTTTTGATACGCAGTGTCAAAAGTAATAAGGAGTTACTCTTGGAAAGAGTAACAGAACCCGGTGAATACACCGGGAGCCCGCTTAGGCGGGACATAGCAAGAAAAATGATTATAAAGGAGATGAATTGCCTATGGGAAAAACAATTTCTTTTGTAAAGGGCAAAGGAAGTTTATCACATAATAACAGAGATTTTGTCGCAGATAATGTAGATATGGATAGGATGGATTGGAATATATATTATATCCAGCAATCACTTAAGGAGGCATATGCTTTACTTTTTACTTCGGCTATTGAGGATTATAACTCAAAGCAAAAGCGAAAAAGCAGGTGGGTAACTGATTATCTGAGTGATATTAAAAATTCTGGCAACAACGAAAAGCCATTTTATGAGGTGGTTGTTCAGATTGGAAGAA
>JAZLGY010000069.1:0-13352 GCA_045616525.1 Acetatifactor sp.
TGTTCCCCTTGCATCTTACGTAAATACTCAAGCAACACTTCTCTCTGCCTTGTGTTGTATCTTCCCTTTTGCATTGCCCCTCCTCAATATGAAAACCATTTTCAATTCTAGCACAATAATAAAAAAAGTCAATATGAAAAACATTCTCATATTGATTTCCATTTCTGATATGTTTATAAAAAAGCTGGTCTATGGAATCATATATCGTTTTATAATCTCCAATTTTAGTAAAACCATATTTTTCATACAAACCAATTTCACCACTCATAATATACATCTTTGAAAATCCTTGTTTAAGAGCCAAGCCACATGCACAATTTATCAGTTTTTCAGATATACGATTTCCCCTATATATTTCATCAACAAACATAAATCCAACAAATGGTGTGAATTCATATTCTGAAGGCAATTCATCTTTATTGGCATATGTACAAAATCCGGCGATATTGCCATCACATATTGCTACTAAAACACGTTCATTTTCTTCAAAATCATTGTCTTCCATCTTCTTTGCAAGATAAATTCCTGCTCTCCTTTTTCACTATCTTAATAAATCATCTGCGATTTCCACATCAAAAGGAAGGAAATCCAAAATATCTTTTTGTAAATCTATACCTGGATAAACTTCAATCAGCTTTAATCCCTTCTTAGCAAGTTCAAATACGCAACGTTCTGTAACATATAAAACCTGCTGATGATTTACATGTGCTCTCTTAGCGGAGAAGCTGATACTTGCAACCTGATCCACAAACTTATTAATGGAACCATTTTGTTTCACACTAACTTTACCCTCAGTGTCTTCAACTACGAGCCCTTTGGTGTTAAATGTAAGGCAAAATACCACCTTTCCTGTCTTGGCTGTAATATTGGCAAATCCACCTACTCCGGCATACGCGCCACTTCCTCTATGTGCATTAACATTACCATACTGATCAACCTCTATGGCTCCCATAAAACAAATATCAAGACCGCCATTATTATATAAGTCAAACTGATTGGCCATATCGTAAATGGAATCTGCTCCGATAACAGCGCCAAAAACTTTTCCCGATGCGGGGAATCCACCTACACCTCCGGCCTCAACAGTTAATGTAATCTTATCAAGAATTCCATTTTCTCTGGCATATTTTGAAACCATTTCCGGAATACCAACACCAATATTTACAATATCATCTTCTGTTAATTCCTTAGCTGCTCTTCTTCCGATTATTTCTGCGCTGGTATTTACAATGCTCTTGGTAGAGGTACGTTTTTCCAGCATTTCTGCCCAGTCCTGCCACTGAGAATAGGGAATTTCAAAACTACCTGTTAAGGATTCATATGCGGCATGTCTTGGCTGTGGTTTAATTTCAACAATTGCATCCACAAGACAACCAGGAATAATCGTACTGTGGGGTCTTGAAGTTCTTACAACCAATCTGTCTACCTGAACAATGACTTTTCCTCCATTGGCTTTAACTGCCTGGCAAATAGAAAGTGCATCTCCTGCTGTATACATATCTTCAAAGGAAATATTACCCTTTCTGTCAGCTGCGGTACCCTTGATAATTGCAACATTAATCAGAGGCAATTTGTAATACAAAAACTCATCCCCATCAAGTTCAACATGCTTTACCAGAGAATCATCCTTTGAAATGTTATTCACGCCAGGACCTTCATGCCTTGGGTCTACAAATATATCCAAACCTACCTTGGATAAAGCCCCCGGCAGACCTCCTGCCTGCGCACGAATGGCGTGAGAAATACAACCAAGTGGTAAATTGTATGCTTCAAAGCGATCCTCTAATACCAGCTTCTTGGTACTGTACATAGCACCAAAATGTCCACATATAATTTTATCTACTGCGCCTTCTCTGATATATCCTTCTGCAGCGCGATCTTCATCCCAGGCACCAAATCCGGCACTGGAAATCATCGTAAGATGTTTGGGCGAACCGGTCTTTTTATATCTCTCATATAAAGTTTCATGTAATTCTACGGGATTGTCGATTCCCAAAAAAGAATTTAAACAGATGACATCTCCATCATTGATGATGCCAATAGCTTCATCTGCAGTCATTACTTTAAACATGACATTTCCTTTCTAAGCGATATCGCTATATGTATTGACTTAAAAAAAGCTCTGAATTTTCATCCAGAGCTTTATAGCCTATTAGTGCAGGAGATGGGACTTGAACCCACAAGGTGTTACCACCACACGGACCTGAACCGTGCGCGTCTGCCAATTCCGCCACTCCTGCAGACATCCAATATATTATATCGAATTGTCAGAAAAGTCAAGCAATAATTTAAAACTTAGAATTAAACAAATTGCCGGTATTATAGGCATTTGCATAAACTCCCCCGGCGGAATATGTATTGGCCTTTGCTGCCTCATTCTCCGCTGCCTTTGCCACAAAATCTGCCTGAGAAGCCACTCTGCTTCCGAATGAATTGCTTCCGGAAAAGAGCTTCTGCACATCCTCTGTGGATGCTTTCATGAAAGCATCTTTATCAATGGATAATGACTTATCCATATTTACGGTAATACCAATCTTGGCAAGATTCTTTACACTTACATTCGTAGTACTTTCCATCATCTGGGTTCTACTGTTAATAGAACTTGAAAATGCACCTTCACCGGTACGAACCAATGAATTGTACTGACCTACAAACTGTGAAACCGCCTTGTAAGCTGCTTCCTCATCTTCACTCTCATAAACAGAATCCTTACCGTTTGCAGACAATTTGTCTACACTGGCCTTCAAATCTGAAGCACCCTTCTGTACCTTGGTCAAAGTTGCACTGTCATCCTTACTAACAGCTGCCACCTTATTCTTGGCCATTCCCTTCAACTCATCCGAAATGTTACTATTGGAATAATATGCTTTCATAAGCTTTCCATAGCTTCCATTCTTAATGGATGAATAATCTGAAAGAAAATTAGAATTGGCAAGACCATTCTTCTGATTCATCGAATTAAACAAGTATGAATAATCATTTCTTGTCTGAACATTAATCTTAATTCCCATAACGCTCATCCTCTCTAAAGCACAATATGTGCACAACAATCCCTGTTACTAAGACTTCCCTCCTGGAAGTCTCGACTACCTATACTTATTTCTAGTGTAATACGTTTTATTTCAATTGGCAAGTGGAAAATAAAAAAGCCACGGGGACGTTTCTTCTGGCCTAGAAAAAGCCACGGGGACGTTTCTTCTGGCCTAGAAAAAGCCACGGGGACGTTTCTTCTGGCCTAAAAGTAGGCCAGAAGAGACGTCCCCATGGCGTCATGGCGTCATGGCGTCTTACATAACAACGATTACTTCGTTTTCATCTTTCATCTGATCAGCAGGTACGTATGGCTTGTCTAACTTTGTGCCATTTAAGTAGAACTCTTTGTATCCGCTTTCTGCGCCACTCTCGTTCTTTACAACGATGTGAAGCTTCTTACCACGGAACTTCTTGTCCATGGTCATTTCCTTCCAATCACTTGGAATAGAAGGACATACCCAGAGACCGTTTAAGTCAGGTCTCATACCACAGATACCCTCTACACAACCTACCATACATGTAGAAGCTGTACCTGTAAGCCAGTGAACATGGCTACGGCCTTCAAAAGGTGAATCGCTACTTTCAGTAAACTGACCATGTACATATGGCTCAAGTCTTCTGGTATCAGCATCTTCATTCTGAGAAGCAGGTGAACACTCTGTAAAGTATTCATGTGCTCTGTTACCATGTCCCATCAAGGACTCTGCGAGAATAATCCATCCCTGAGGCTGTGAGAAGATACCACCATTTTCCTTGGTAGAAGGGTTGAATAAAAGTGCAAGTGCACCATCAAATGCATGATCAACATAAGAAGGAGCCATCAAACGAACACCATACTTAGTATTCAGTTCACGATGTACACTTTCCAATGCCTTTTCAGCCTGATCCTTAGTTGCAAGTCCTGAAATAACAGACCAGGACTGTGGATTTAACCACATATTTGCTTCAGGATCATGCTTAGAACCAATCACCTGACCATCTTCCTTGAAACCACGAACAAATCTGTCATCCTCCCAACATTCCTTGTTGATAATATCACCAAGTTCCTTCTGGGTCTTTTCAAGATATGCCATGTACTCTGTATCATTTAAATCTGTTGCAAATCCCTTCATAACGGTAAATGCATAATAAAGCTGCATTGCAACGAAAGTAGATTCACCCTTCTTACCAAGACGTAAGCAGTCATTCCAGTCTGCATGAAGACCAGCCGGCATATTATGGTTACCAAGTCTCTCCATTGAGAAGTTAATTGCTCTCTTTAAATGATCGTAAACAGTTCCCTTATCACCATTGTTTGCATAAGGAATCACTTCCTTGATGTAATCCTTGTTTCCTGACTCTGCTACATACTTCCAAACTGTAGGGAATAACCAGAGTGCATCGTCTGCACGATATGCAGGATGTCCTGTCATCTTTACCCATTCAGGATCATCAGGTGTTCCTGAGTTGCCGGGTACGAAATCAAACAATACAAGAGGAAGTCCGCCACCATTGTCAACCTGTGCTGAAAGCATGAAGTCAATCTGCTTCTTTGCCATTTCAGGATCCAAATGAATGATACCCTGAATATCCTGTACAGTATCACGATATCCATATCCATTACGCTGTCCGCAGTAGCTGAAGGAAGCTGCTCTTGACCAGGTAAAGGTAATGAAACACTGATATGCATTCCATGTATTAATCATGCTGTTAAATGCCGGATCCGGAGTGTTAACCTGGAAATTCATAAGCTTTGCATGCCAGTAATCAATAAGTGCCTGCTTTTCCTTCTCTACAACTGAAAGATCTGCATAGCTCTTTAAAATCTCATCTGCTACCCAAGGCTCAGCCTGACCTAAGATAAATGCAACCTCTTTGGTTTCACCGGGCTGAAGGGTAATTGCTGTATGTAATGCACCACAACCATTTGAGTTATAGTTAAGGACATTATCACAAGCACCGTTTTCAACTGCGATAGGATTACCATAACCATGGTAGTTACCAAGGAATGCCTGCTTGTCACCGTTATAGCTCTTTACTGTCTGACCAGCCATACCAAAGAATCTTTCTCTATGGTTTGAACCTGTCTCATCCTTACCGGTATTGGCATTGATGGTCTGATAAATCTTATTATTTTCAAAGAAAGTACGTGTAATGAACTGAGTATACTGAAGGTTTACCTGATCCTGCTCGTAGTTGCTGTCATTGGTAAATTCTGCATAACCAAATACGGAAATGTTACGAACCTTATCAGTTGTGTTTGTAATCTTTGCTCTCCATACTTCATATACCTTGCCCATAGGTACATAATAAAGAACTTCTGAACGAATTCCGTCATACTCTGCAATCATGTTTGAATATGCAGTACCATGATGACATTCACTCTTGTATACATCAAGACTCTTTGCAACAGGCTGCCAGGTAGCAGACCAGAAATCCTTCTTATCATCATCTCTTAAATAAACATATCTGCCGGGAGTATCGTCTGCATTAAAGTGATAACGAATAATTCTTCCGTTTGCACCACTCTGAACAAAGCTATATCCACCTGCATTATTAGAAATAATAGCGCCATACGCAGGGGAACCAAGGTAGTTTGCCCAAGGAGCCGGTGTGTTAGGCTTTGTAATGACATATTCTTTGTTCACTTCATCAAAATAACCATACTTCATCTTTAAAATCCTCCATATACATTATTAGAACCCTCATCTTGGAAAAGGTTTTCCTTTAGATAACTCTATCTTAAACGTATTCGTTCAAACTTGCAACTAGTATTTTTTCAAAAAGCAGAAATATTTTTTTCTGTTCCTTATTTTGCAGCATGGATAGAAGTCCTTTCTGCTCCTCCCAAAGGGCTCTTGTCATATCTCTCGTTATCTCTTTTTCCCCATAGGATACCTCTTCCTGATAGAGAAAGGTTTTTGATAACACTACCTCGCCTTCCATTTTCATTCTTGTGGCAAATTCTGCTATGGTTTCAGCTTCTTCTCTCTTATATCCAAGCTTCTCCAGCATAGATATATTTTTATTGAAGATCATAGAAAACTGCTCCTCTATCCCCTTTTTCCTAAAACGATAAACAGTGATACGAAGGTATATCAACATCACCAAAGCTACAAAAAGGATCAGAATTATGACAGCAATTATTCCTCTGATGAAATAGGATAAAACTTTTTGCATTTTTTCCTGCATTGAGACCGTGGCCACCTTTTCCTCTTGCTTTTCCCCTACCTGCTCCGGTCTAGGATCATGATTCTTATCTATAACAGAGGAATCCGTGTAGTCGTTATCATCATAAAATTCCCTGCTCACCTTCCATGGCTGGTATCTGCCTGCAGCATATCCCGGTGTTGGTTCAAAAGGAATCCAGCCTACACCTTCAAAATAAATCTCAGGCCATGCATGTGCCCTGTCGCCATATACCTTTATTTCCGCTTCCCCTTCATACGGAATGGCAAAGCCCTGTGAAATTCTGGCCGGATATCCTTCACTTCTTGCCAACATAACCATAGCCGTTGCAAAATAGGTACAATAACCTTTCTTACTATCTAATAAGAAGAAATCCATAAACTGCGCGGGGCTTTGCACATACTGTGGAAGTTCTCCGGGTTCCTTTGTGTAAGTGAATTCTGAAAGTGCTCTCTCCCATATTCTGAATTTCTCATAGGCAGTAAGCTCTTCTATCGACCGATTGCCCTGTTTCGCTGACAGAGCATCATTAAGCGTCTTTGTCTTCCATTCTTCCACTTCCTTGCTTAAGTACGGATTAACGCCATAGAGCTTTTGCATTTTTTCTCGATACTGCATCAGATTCTGAAAAGACATTCTCTTCTCACCGATTGGCTGACAGGATAACCACACATTCTCTCTGTCCTCGGGTGTATTCATTAATAACTCATCAAACAAACCACTATCAAGATTCATTTGCAAGTAGGAAACCTGGTAGGTTGTTCCATATCCCAGCATCTTATTCTTACCAAACAGGGGATCCGCATTGGTCCATTCGTGTGCTTTTATGGGTAAAAAGCTATTCTGACTGTGAAACTTCTCATATTCCACATCAACATTAATCAAGGAATAATAATCTCCAAATAGTCCTTCAGACCTACGAACGGCATATTTCAATTCATAGGTGTCCGGATAAATATCTTCCTCTGTAAGTGGTTTTGTTTCTGTCCATTCTCTGCCATCAAAGGATGCCATAATACTTCCGGTTAAATATAAATAGCCACGTTTCATTCCGTTTACACGAATTGTCATTAATTGTTTATTTTGGCTTTCTACCCTGCCTCTTAGATCCGTATTCTCGCTCATTTCCACTAACAGATTGTCGAAATCCTCTTGCAAATAGCCCCTTCTGTTAAAGCTTAATTTTTGAATTCCATCCTCAATACGGGAAATAATATTCCTTATTACGGTCCATTTTATTGGTTCCTGTTTAACCGGAACCACACACAGAACCAGCGAAAAAAGTAGTAAGAATGGTGCCATATAAAACATGTATGCTCGATTCCGCACCTTGAAGTTACTCTCACTTCTGCATTTTTCCCACTTTTCCTGTTTCCATTGTATCCACAAAAAAACAAAGAAAATCAGTAAAAACGCTACTGCTCTTTGCGATAATGGATATTCCACAAAATAAGAAGCGACGGGAACTATCACTAAAACAAACGTCATTGCCTTACGAACAATCGTTATATATTGTATAATAGCTCCGGCTATGGTACATACAATGGCAATTATGCTAATCTGCAGAAAATAGTAAATATTTTCCCATTCTTTATGTTCTGCAGTTCTGCCCAAGATCCAATCCGGATATTCGTTTATAAAAGCCTTTAAGTGTTCAATTCCCCAGAACCATGTGATAGCAAGAAGCAGCGCCAGGAATATAGTAACCGACCATACCTTCTTCGTCTGTTCCTGCCTAACCCACCACAGTATCAGCGAAATTACACAAAGCCCCAGCAACATGTGTGCTCTATCGTATTTATGAATTCCAAGGAATCTTCCAAGTGAAAAATAGCATGATAAAAATACCAAGAAGGAAGTAGCAATCAGGATCAATATTTTTTCGGATAAAATGGTTATTCTTTCTCTCATAAGCCATCCTCCCGAATCAAAATAAAGCGAATACGTTCTTCATCCCAAGGCAGTTCCGGTTCCCTTCCCACGAAAAAAACTGTGATCTCTGCGCCTCGATCCGAAAGCCGTTTCAGCACTTCCATCTTCTCATCATTGATTGCCTGCAACACAAAGTAAAAGCTTCTGCCCATAAGCTCCTGTGCTTCAAACTCACCACCTTCAAAAAATCCGTAATCACATAGTCCCATCTCAAATACCAATTTCTGGACATAGGAGTACAAATCCTCGAACTCACTGTAATTGTATATACGCACCTCTTCCACATAGTTTTGCCTTTCCTGATAATCAGTACGTACAAACTCAGCAAAAACAGGTTGTCCTCTTTCGCTTCCATCTCTTGCAAGACACAATACTGTCTCAAGCATCTTATTCTCTAAGGGCAAAAATTCCCTCTGTTTTTTTCCTCTTCTTTCAAGTTCCAGATAAATTCTTATTTCCGTCTGTTCTTCGCCTATGCTTTTTCTGCTTTTTAAACTCCCTACCCTGGCAGTTGCTCCCCAGTGGATATAACGCATACCGGCCGCCTCATTGTAGTCTTCCGCAACCGTATCCGCCTCATTATGTAAAAAGATATTTTCTCGTTGTAAAATCTGCTCCTGCTCTTTCTCGATTCCCAGCTCTGCCATCTCTGGAATTCTGGGAATGACGATTGCTTCCAGATTTTCACGTAGCCTAATGGGCAATACAAATATTTGTAGAAAATCTGTCAAAATTAGTTTCTTTACACCTACCTTGTATTCCCCTCTATACTTACATATCATTCTCGTTATATATGTATAGTCCTCTCCGGGAAGCAATTCAAACTCCGTATCATCAGGAATGCTTTCTACTGTAGAGAACTCTGAAAAAAGCTGTACGCGTATACTACTGATTGGAAGCCATCCTGCATTTTGCAATGTAAAACGATAATTCATAGGAACTCCTACTGTCATCGTTCTGCTATCCAGTGCCTGATAAATACGAAACTGTAAAAAGGATAGTATCAAATATACATAGGAAACCACCGGATATAGCAAAAATGTAAACAACAGCACATAGCTTACGGCTCCCCCCTTAAAGGATGCCATTATAAGGCTAAGAATCAGGCATATTACCCATGCGATTCTTCTTTTTCTCATACAGGTACCCTCACCTTAGTAAGTATCTCCCTCATGATATGTTCTGCTGAATGATTCTCTCTTCTTGCCTTAGCAGAAAGAACCAGTCGATGTGCCAAAACAGCCACCGCATACTCCTTAATATCATCCGGCTTCACGTAATCTCTTCCGGCTAAGTATGCTTTGGTTTGTGCTACCTTTAAAAGCGCAAGCAGCGCTCTGGTACTGGCTCCAAGTCTAATTCTGTCATCCTCTCTGGTCATGTGAATGATATTCTGGGTATATTCCATCATTTCCTTGGTTACCTTCACCTCACTGGTCTCTTCTCTCATTTGCAGAATTTCTTCCGTAGAAAAAACGGCTTCTATTTCCCCACGCTTTTCCGTCAAATTTAATCTCCTCTGTATGATTTCCAGTTCCTGTTCTTTATCAGGATAACCTAGCGATAATTTCATCATAAAACGATCCAATTGCGCCTCTGGCAAAGGATAAGTTCCCATATACTCTACCGGATTCTGGGTAGCCAAAACCATAAACGGTTCAGGTAATTTCATAGTATTACCATCTACTGTAATCTGTGCTTCTCCCATAGCCTCCAAAAGGCTGGACTGAGTTTTAGGTGGGGTTCTGTTTATTTCATCAGCAAGTAAAATCTGATTCATAACTACACCGTTTTTCCACTTAAATTCTCCGGTTTGCATCTGATATACAGAAATACCAACTACATCTCCCGGAAGTGTATCCGGTGTAAACTGGATTCTGCCAAACTTTAGCCCCGTCGTATCTGCAAAGCTTTTGGCCAATGTGGTCTTTCCTATTCCCGGAACGTCCTCCAAGAGTACATGTCCTCCGGCCAAAAGACACACAAGCAATGCCTCCAGTGTCTTTTCCTTTCCAACATAATTTATAGCCATATTTTCCTTAAATTTTTCTACCTTTTCAAGGTCAACCGTCTTTTCCATTTGTCCCCCTTTTTGTACAAACTCACCTATACACAATTCTATATCCTATAATTATTTTTCTCTTGTTTTTAATTACTCTCATCATACTATATTCCCCCGGTAATTTCTATAAAGAAGTGATTTCCTAATATAAAAAACTCCCCATTTTATGGTAACCATTCCCATAAAATGAGGAGTTGATAATTTATGCCTTTAATAACAAATCTCCATCCTTCACCATATGAAGCTTTTTCATAACCATATGGAAAAGAGGGGTAATCACGGCAGGAAGTACGATACAGATCAGAATAAGTCCCATCCAATCCACTATGCCGGGGGCAATGGCCTGTGCTCCGTTTGCAAGTGCTGCCTCTGAAGGATTTAACCAACCGGTAAATACACCAATTGGTCCACAAAAACCACAGGTACCCATACCGGAATTAATAGGTGCACCATTCATTTCCATTTTAAACAGGCATGTAGCAATAGGACCCGTCACAGCTGAAGTAAGAATCGGTGCAATCCAAACTTTTGGATTCTTTACTATGTTAGGCATCTGTAGCATACTGGTTCCGATTCCCTGGGATACAAGACCGCCCCATTTGTTTTCCTTAAAGGAAATCACGGCAAATCCAACCATCTGTGCACAACAACCTGCAACTGCTGCACCGCCTGCAAGTCCGGTAAGACCCAGCGCTGCACAAATTGCTGCGGAAGAAATGGGAAGTGTTAATGCAATACCTACCAAAACAGAAACTAAAATACCCATCATAAAGGGCTGTAACATTGTTGCATTATTGATTAGTGTACCAAAACTGCTTGCTGCCGTTCCAATAGGAGGAGCGATGCACTTTGCCAAACCCACACCAACTAAAATAGTAACTGCCGGTGTCACTAAAATATCAATCTTGGTTTCCTTAGATACGACCTTACCACATTCTGCAGCAACAATCGCAATCAACAGCACCGCTAAGGGACCACCGGCTCCACCTTCTGCATTAGCTGCATATCCAACCGCTGCCAAGGAATACAAAACCATGGGATCCGCCTGCAAAGCATTACCAATCGCAATGGCCATGGCAGGGCCTGCTACAGCCATAGCATAGGTACCGATATCAATCAGCATCTGCATACCAATCTGCTGTCCCAGTGTCTTGATAATGGTTCCAATTAACAGGGAACAAAATAATCCCTGGGCCATAGCACCCAGCGCATCAATTCCATATCTTTTTGCGGAAAAAACTATATTCTTTCTTTTTAAAAATGTCTTTAACTTCTCCATAATGTCTCCTCTTTTGTCTACTGTCTTGTTTTTAAACCCTATAATATTTTCCGATTGCATATTAGTAGTAATTCACTACTTTTGTTTTTGCTTTCAAGTAGTAATTTACTACCAATGTCCATTGATGTCAAGTAGTAATTTACTACTATTTGAAAGTAATTCTTATTGTTAACTCCTGTCGTTTTGAGGTTGACAATTGGTTTGTTTTCATGTATCTTATCAATGTCAACCTTTTTCAAGGTTGGTAAACATTTATTTGGAGAGGGAATCTATGAAACAAAAAAACTTAATCTATGAACTAACCACTTGTGCTATTTTTTCAGCACTCATGTGTATCTTTGGGCCTTTGGCGGTTCCAATCGGTCCGGTGCCGGTTTCTTTAACTAATCTGGTTATTTACTTGGCCGTATTCTTACTTGCAACCAAAGGTACAACTCTGGCATTTGTTATTTATCTCCTGCTTGGTGCAGTTGGTCTTCCTGTTTTCTCAGGATATTCAGGCGGTCTGGGTAAACTTTCCGGTCCAACCGGTGGATATTTAATTGGCTTCATCTTTTTAGCTATCATTTCAGGTATTGCCTTCGAGAAATCCAAAGGAAACTTGATTATCACAGCAATCGGTATGGTTTTAGGAACATTGGTTACATACACTTTTGGTACTGCTTGGTTTATCTTCCAGGCCAAATGTACACTTCCCTATGCTTTAGGCATTTGTGTAACACCTTTCATCCCTTTTGATTTAGGCAAAATTGTTATTGCATGTATTGTTGGTCAAACCATTCGCAAAGCTTTACTACGAACCGGTCTACTTCCGAAGAAAGCTACCTTTAATTAATTTGTTTTTACACACAAAAAAACCTGTCGCAATTTGCGACAGGCTTTTTATTTACATATATATGACAATTACTTTGTTTCAGGTGTATGCCATACCCACTCACGTACTTCAGGAAGATCCTGTCCGTAAGTTTCAATGTACTGATCATGAGCAACGAGAGTATCGCGCATCTTCTGTAAAAGGTAAGCACCACGGTTTCCAAGCTGAGGAAGGTGATTGATAATATCCATTACAAGATGATATCTGTCGATCTCGTTCTGTACTCTCATATCGAAAGGAGTAGTAATTGTACCCTCTTCCTGATATCCATGTACGCTTAAGTTACGGTTTGTACGGTTGTATGTTAACTCGTGAACCAATGTAGGATAGCCATGGAATGCGAAGATGATAGGCTTATCCTTTGTGAATAATGCATCGTAATCAACGTCAGTTAAACCATGAGGATGCTTGCTGTGAGGCTCTAACTTCATAAGGTCAACAACGTTTACGAAACGAATCTTAACTTCAGGAATGTTGTCACGGATAATGGTAACTGCTGCAAGAGCTTCCTTGGTAGGAGTATCACCACAACATGCAAGAACAACATCAGGCTCTTCGCCCTGATCATTACTTGCCCAATCCCAGATACCGATACCCTGAGTACAATGCTTAACAGCCTGCTCCATGGTTAACCACTGATGGCTGGGATGCTTGGATGCTACGATAACGTTTACATAGTTCTTGCTGCGGATACAGTGATCGAAGCAGGAAAGTAAACAGTTTGCATCAGGCGGAAGATACATACGCACAACGTCTGCCTTCTTATTAGCAATATGATCAAGGAAGCCGGGATCCTGATGGGTAAATCCATTGTGGTCCTGCTGCCATACATTAGAGGTAAGGATCAGGTTCAAGGAAGCGATTTCCTCTCTCCAGGTAAGCTGGTTACATACCTTTAACCATTTAGCATGCTGAGCACACATTGAATCTACAACACGGATAAATGCTTCATATGATGCAAAGAATCCATGACGACCTGTTAAAAGGTAACCCTCTAACCAACC
>JAZLGY010000070.1:0-14340 GCA_045616525.1 Acetatifactor sp.
AATATATGCTTTTTCTGACCAATGGCATCCGCACATTCTCTGTACTGTAAGAGCATATTGTCCAACTTCTTCATCTTTCCGTCTGTATCCTTTATTAGATGGATTTTATGAAGAAACTTCAATACTGCCTCTGCCATAACACGAATCCAGTTCTCCTTTTTTAATAGAAGCATAAAAAAGATTCCAAGCCCTGCCAGTACCAGATATCCGATTGCGATAAATATTTTGGATATAATATTAAAATCCCAAAACAACTTGGCGCGAAAGATAATTCCCATGAAGCCGATAAATACCAGTGCCAAATTATACATTATTAAATTAATCAACAAAATTACGGTAGACTGCGCCATGGAAATTCCATCTCGCACCATAAAGAATGCGCTGGCCGGTTGACCGCCGGTAGCTGATGGTGTAATGGCAGAAAAATAAATATTGGCAGATGCATACAATATACCGCTTTTATTTTTCTTATGGGGAGTTAACTGCCTGATTAAATACTGAACGGCAATACCTTCAAAAAAAATCCAACCGAACATGGCAAGTAACGCTAACCCCATATATATTCGATTACCCTCCCTCAATGCTCTCATCATCTCGGGAAAAGAATAACTTTTACTCTGGGTCACAACCGCTAGGATACTAAGCACTGCCAAGAGCAGAAAAGCGATCATCCAGGGTATTTTTTTCTTGAACATACAATATTATCCTCTAAATTTAACCTATGAATCATTAGAATAATATAGCAGGCCTACTTTTAAGTCAACCGCTCTTTTGTTTTCTTAATAATCTACTCAAATTTTTAATAATTATACTGTTCTTCCTAAAGACTTTAGCATGGCAATATCACTTCTGATTGTAGCACAGGCAACCGTGGTTAACATATTACCTGTAATTGTAGCGGATGCTCCGGATTTAAATGCAATTTCTCCATCCTTTTCAAGCAGTGCTCTTCCTGCTGCCAGACGAATATCGGCCCTTGGGTTGATATATCTAAAGAAAGCAATTGTACGAAGGATATCTTCATCTTTTATTCTTTCGAGACCTTCCAGTGGAGTACCTTCAATCGGCATTAATGCATTAATTGGAATAGAATCCGCCTCTGCCTCCGATAGACTGATTGCCATATCCAGTCTGTCCTCCCAGGTTTCTCCCATACCAATAATACCGCCGGAGCATACATACAAGCCTTCTTCTTTAACCATCTTTAAGGTTTCCATTTTTTGCTCGTATGTATGTGTTGTACAGATATTGGGGAAGTTTCTCTTGGAAGTTTCAATATTGTGATGGTAGCTGCTTACACCAACTTCCTTTAATGCTCTTAATTGTTCTCTCGAAATAAAACCCATAGATGCACACAAATCAATATCATATTTTTTCTTCATTTCCCTGTAAGCATCCAGGGCTTTTTGAAATTCTTCTCCTGTTAAAGCCTTGCCGGCCGTAACAATGGAAAACCTGTGTACACCTTCCTTTGCATTTAGTTCACATGCCTCCAATAGCTTTTCCTGTGGTAAAAAATCGTAGGTCTCACACTTCGTTTTATAATGTGCTGACTGTGCACAGTATTTACAATCCTCAGGACATCTGCCACTTCTGCCATTTACAATAGAACATAAATCTACATGATCTCCCACAAAATGCTCTCTGATTCTATCTGCACCATTACAAAGCTCCTGCAAATCACAGGAAAGAAAGATGGATAAATCATCTCCTCTTTTGATTCTCTTTCCTTTTATAATCTCTTCTGCTAATTCTGTAATATTCATATGTCCTCACTCTTTTCAGCTGCTTATTGCTTACATATATTTATTCAAACAGCTTTTCCTAAAAAAAATAATTGTTAACCACGACAAATCATGGTTAACAATTATAATTTACCTTTATGACTATCTATTGTCAATTATTTCTTTCTTCTGCCATTCTGAGAAGTACTCTTTCTCTTGTTTCCTTCCGGTTTGCCACCCTTCAGATTCCTATTGTTCTTAGGATTATCATTTGATTTCTTTTTATTTGGTTTAAAATCTGATTTAGATTTTTCGCCTGTTTTTTTCTGAGGCATATCCTTACCCGGTTTTCTGGGCGGTATCAAGCATTTTGTTCTATCAAACCCTATCAAATCTCCTCTTCCCTCACGAAGAAGGGCTTCCTTTACCAGATCATAATTTTCAGGATTACGATACTGAATCAATGCTCTCTGCATGGCCTTTTCATGTGGATTGGAGGTAATCTTTACCTTCTCCATGGTTCTTGGGTCCACACCGGTATAATACATACATGTGGAAATAGTAGATGGTGTAGGGTAGAAATCCTGCACCTGCTCCGGCATATACCCCATATCTCGAATACTCTCTGCAAGGGCAATGGCATCCTTCATATCTGAACCCGGATGAGAAGAAATCAAATAAGGAACAATGTACTGATCAAGTCCCAGCTGCTCATTAATCTTTTTAAAGCGTTTGCAAAACTCTTCATAGACCTCACTTCTTGGTTTTCCCATAAGATCCAGTACATGATCTGTGACATGCTCCGGTGCAACACGTAACTGACCGCTGATATGATATTTACTTAACTCCTTTAAGAATGAATCATCTTTATCTGCGAGCACATAATCATAACGAATACCAGAACGTACAAATACCTTTTTTACCCCGGGAAGCGCACGAAGCTTTCTTAGAAGCTTAATATAATCTGTATGATCAACCTTCATATTCTTACAGGGCTTGGGATACAAGCATTGTTTATTTGGACAGGCGCCTTTTTCAAACTGTTTATCGCATGCCGGTCTTCTAAAGTTCGCTGTGGGACCGCCTACATCATGAATATATCCTTTAAAGTCCTTATCCCTTATCATTCCCTCAGCTTCCTTGATTAGGGATTCGTGACTTCTGACCTGTACAACTCTTCCCTGATGGAAGGTCAAGGCACAAAAGCTACAACCTCCAAAGCAACCTCTGTTACTTGTAAGTGAAAACTTAATCTCCGAAATGGCTGGAACACCACCCTCCTTTTCATAGGAAGGATGATAATTATTCATATAAGGAAGTGCATAGACATCGTCCAGTTCTTGGGTTGTTAGTGGTCTACTAGGAGGATTCTGAACAACATATCTTTTTTCACCATACTTTTCAATCAATGGTTTCGCCGTGGCAAAATCTGTATTTTTATACTGAATCAGAAAGCTTTTGGCATATTCCAGACGGTCTCCCTGAAGGGTTTCAAAATCCGGTAGCTCTATTCCCTGTTGCATATTCATCACATCCGTGACATCCTTTGCCTTGTAAACCGTTCCCGGAACATAGGTAATATCCTCTACAGCCATACCACTTTCCAAGGCATCAGCAATTTCTACCACCGCAAGTTCACCCATACCATACATCAAAATATTGGCACCGGAGTCCATTAAAATAGAATGTTTTAATTTATTGGACCAGTAATCATAATGGGCCAGTCTTCGAAGGCTTGCCTCGATTCCGCCGATCATAATCGGAATCTTTTTATACTTTTTACGAATCAAATTGCAATATACAATCGTTGCATAATCCGGTCTTTTTCCTGCTTTACCACCGGGAGTATAGGCATCCATAGAACGCTTCTTTTTATTTACCGTATAGTGATTTACCATAGAATCCATATTTCCGGCAGAAACCAAAAAACCTAGCCTTGGTTCTCCAAAGATTGCTATACTTTCTTCATCCTTCCAGTCTGGCTGAGAAATTATGGCAACCTTATATCCTCTGGATTCTAGCACTCGGCTGATAATGGCAGGACCAAAAGAGGAATGATCCACATAAGCATCTCCTATTACAAAAACAAAGTCCGGCTTAAGCCATCCCATTTTCTTCATTTCTTCTAAACTAATCGGTAAAAAACCTGCCATAATCTGCCTTTCTGATTGCTACTCTTAACCTGTATAACTGCTTCCCATAGTTATGCCAATGGAATATGCTCCTGCTAAAATATCCGCATACTTACTACGTATTTTCATATCCTCAAGAGAAACTTTTCCTCCATTGGCATTTCTACTACATCTTCAGCTATTTCCTCCACTGTCTCTTCGGTGGTTTCCTCTGTACTTTCCTCCATAGTCTCTTCTGTAGAAGATTCCTCAATAGAAGCCTCTTCACTACTTGCCTCAGCTTCTGTACTTTCAATGGATGCTTCTGTCGTTTCGTCTACACTTTCACTCAAAGCTTCTGTTTCCTTTGTTTCCTCTTTTGTAATGTTGGCTTCGGAAGAAGAATTAAACCAGCCTTTTGAGTCACCATACTGATAACCCAAGAAGCCTGCCACACCAATAGCGGCTACTGCTGCAACACCTACTACTGCCTTTCCAGGACCACCCTTCCCTTTCGACTTTTGCTTTTTGCTCTTTAATTCCTGCTCCCTCTTTTTCTGATCCTTTGTTGCTTTCTTGGTTACATCCTTTAACTCCTTTGTAACCTCATTTCCACAATGTCTGCAGAATTTATTTCCTTTTTCAATTTCTTTTCCACACAATGGGCAAAACATACTTAACTCTCCTCTTTTCCACTTTCTTCATTGATGAGTGCAAATCTTATCATAATAAAATACATTACCATGGTGATACTTACCGCACCCCAACAAAATTCAAACATTCCAAAAATTAAAGGAATAAGAATATAATACAATCCTGCTATAGAAGAAAGGTCCTGTTTTTTACAAAAATGACTGATTAAGTTCTTACATGCTATTATATTTAACAATACAAACATAATCAAACACGGAATTCCAAAATCCGTACCCCACTGCAGGAATATATTATGAGCATGACCTATCCAATAATGGGGGGTAAGCTGAAATCCCTGATCCTCCTGTGTATGACCCCAGAAATTCAAATTTTTTAAATAATGTTTATATATAGTTGTACGAACCAAAAATCCATCTTCTGACTGATCCCAGTCTGTAATCACTGCCGTTTGTAATCTTGGATCTGTCACCGGAAGCCACCATCTGGCTGCAATATCCTGAATTTCTTCCTCTGTTCTCTCTGCTGCTAACACTCTTAATGCAAGCGGCGAGTTTTTTAAGATCTCTTCTATCGTTTTATAAATTCGTCCAAATGCCGCATCTGCAAATTCATCGAAATCTACAAATTTCTCAGAATCCCATGGATCCCAGGAATGTACCTTCTCTTCGCTATATTCACCATAAAACCATATTACATGGTGAAAATATGGTGGTAAATATCGTGCTGCCGCAAAACATGCCGGGAAGGTAATCACAAAAACAAGCAGCAATGCTATTCCATTAACAATGTACTTCTTTTTCTTTTGCAATTTACCCATGGACCATACAAAGATCAATGCTAAACATATTGCTCCAAACCAGCCGGCACGTCCAATGGACATAAACTCATAAGAAAGAACTACTCCTGCTCCAAGCCAATAGTACAGCTTAATCCACCATTTACTTTTTTCCTTAGTAACATAAAAAATCTTTACAAATACTGCTGCCAGAACTTCTAATAAATATAAGGAATTCCAGTTACTATTTGCCCAAAAACCAACATATCTAGGTGCATCATATGGTCTAAACAAAAAGCAATGACCCTGGAAGATTAAGAAGCATATAATCATACCATCCAACATTCCATGAATGAAATCTTCCCGCTCCTCTTTCTTCTCTGTTGTAAGATAGAAACTGCCAAACATGATTAAATATGTAAATGGCCACAATAGATCACTCTTTGAGAAAACCGCAAAAATAGTCATACATACCATTATTATAGTTACGGTTTTATTAAACTTTGGTCTCTCTCCCAAAACAATGACTTGTACAAACATATAAATCAAAATAAAACCATACAGCCATAGGTCTGCCAGTATAATCAACCAATCACTATAAAATGTTACGAGATTACCACCGGTTTTGGCTCCAAGAACTGCCATAGCAGAACCTGCAATTGCCCAAACCATAAATGGTAATTTGCATTTTTTCAGCACAGAAGCTTTAAACCTGATAATAAGTAACACACCAAATATAATTCCAAACAAATCTCTAAAAAAATCTCCCTGAAACTTCGTTGGAAAAGCATTCTTATTTACCTGGTCAACCACACAAAACATTAAAAAGCACAAAGTATATATTATTCTTTTATAGTGCTGTTTTAACCACTTCATAGAAACTCCTTATCTATTCCACACTTTTTTCCTTTGCAAGGAAAGAAAATACAAAACCGATTGCAACCGGTAACAGTAAAATCGGATAATACATTACCGCACCGGTTTGTCCTTCCCAAATTAAAGAGAATAAGAATCCTCCAATGAATGTAATTGGAAGTATTAAATAGCTATATTCTTGCATTCTTCTCTTAATCTTATTCCAAAATAATAAAATACCATAGATAAGTATAAATCCATAGACAATACTTTCATGATAATCCTCAAAAGCAATTGTCTTTGTATATTTTTTATTCTCCAGATATTTTACCCAATATGCATTCTGGTCTCTCTTAGTATCATAGACACCATTGATTCTCCAATAAACACCATGGGTCTGATTTGCCCACTGCTTGATTACTTTATTATTGAAGAACATACTCATATATCCCGGATTTTTGGAAAATTCGTCAAGGGATTTTTGAATGGATTCCTTACTTACCTGCACCGTAAACTCATAATCGTATCCAGAATTCATATAAGTTGAAGAATGAAATCCATTCCAGCCTCCGGGAATAGCTTCCTCTCCGTTATACTGAAGACCCATGGCAATAAATCCTACCGCTGGCACTCCTTTTCCACATTCATTTCCCGCGTATCTTTCATAGTATTTTTGTGTTACAGTTGTGGAACCAATGGCAAGTACCATAGTAACAACATAGATTGCCAGGGTTTTCCATTCTAACTTCTTCAAAGAAGATAAAATAACCACAATAAGTCCGGCAATCAAAAATACCATACAGTTTCTCTTATAGACACAAGCTAAAATTGCCGCTAAAGAAAAAACACTGACCCATGCATATTTCTTCCAGACTTTTGTTTCTTTAAAATATCGGATAAATCCCAAGCTGGAAATCATTAACAAAGAAAAACCGGGAACATCCCCATAAATATAAGTGCTCTTTAAAAACAATGGAAAATTTGTACACATCAAAAGAAGGTATACAATTTTAGCTTCCATTCTTTTTGTGTAGGTGCATACAATTCCGTATCCTGCAAGAACCATAAGAAGAATGTAATAACAATTTATTTTTTGAATCAGTAGTGGCTGTATATCTTTAAATATACGCATACTTTTTTCAATCATAAAAATGAACCCTGTTTGAAAAGGCCATAAAGAAAGATAGCTATCCTTTGGCACAACCGCACCAAAATCACTTTCTAAGAATCTGCAAGCTATATCAAAGCAGGATTTTTGATCTGTTTCCGGCCACAAAAGTGTTTGGGAAAGGTAGGACATAATCAGCTGTCTTATAAATATAACCGCCACAATTGGAAGTACAATCGTTAATATTCGATTTATTTTTTCATATTTATTGATTACTCTTCCTATAAAATACCCACCAAGGACAACACCCCCGATTGCCAAAAACTGTAACAATATATTGGCATTATGTGGATAGCTATATTCCTCTTCAAAATAAAACATGAAAACAACAGCTGCCAAATATAATGAAATAATAAAAAATACAACTGTGAATATCCATTCAGCTATGTTTATTAAATTTTTTCTCATTTTCATTTTACTACCTTTTCTTGTTGTCTAATGATTATGATTTTAACCAATAATAATTGTAATAACAATATCTTTATACATATTATCGATATTTTCCTTATGAATTATATCCGTCTTTTACCTGTAAGCCATCTTTCGTTAGTTCATAAACCTTATCACACACTTCCCCGATATACTTTCTATCATGGGAAATACTAATGACTGCTCCGGGAAATTCCTTAAGCATCTTACGAATTACCGGTCCGGATAAGGGTGAAAAGTTTCTGGTAGGCTCGTCCAAAATAAGCACATTTGCATCACTCAGACTCATCTTTAATAATAAAATCTTTGCCTTTTGTCCGCCGGACAACTCACTAATCGGGTGATCCATTTCATCTGCCGTATACTTTAATGAACCTAAATAGGTTCTGATTCTTGTTCGTTCTTCCTTATCTCCCGAAGAATCCAAAAAATCCACCGGCGTTTGCAATAAGTTTAACATATCCTCATAATTCTGTGGCATATATTGTACTTTTAAGTCCTGACGACTTAAAAGATTCTCTGCTATAATTTTTAATAAGGTAGTTTTCCCCACACCATTTTTTCCGATAATACATATTTTTTCCGCACCTCGCATTCGAAGGAAAATATCCTTAGACAGAATCTCCTCTTCAACACCGGATTTTCTTAATACAGGAAGTTCAAACTCTATTACTGTTTTTCCCGCAGGAATAAAGCTTTCTTTTTTTCCAAGCTTGAAGAAAATGGCTTCCTCCATCTCAGGCATCTGCGTCAACTCGGCATCTGCTTTTTCATAGCGATTCTCAATACTTTTGATGGCCTTCATCTTCTTTTTCATTACCTGCCCAATATGGTCTCTGTCAGCCTTGGCAATGTGGTCCATTTTTCCGGCAAGCTTTTGCTCCAGCTTTCTGATTTTTTCATCACGGATTCTTTTTTCCCTTCTTTCATTCTCTGCCAGCTGTTCCTGCTTTTGAAAGCTGTTATACCTCTCCGTCACATATTCCCTATAGGACAGATGCTTAACTGTGGCACGACTTACTGTCTTTCTGTGAACCTGCTCCAAATGAATAATCATATTGGCAGTTTCCTCAATCAAGGTTTCATCATGGGAAATGTACAAAAGAATATGCTTCCATTCCTTCATTATTTTTTCCAGTAACTCCAGGGTGGCAATATCAATATCATTAGAGGGCTCATCCAATAAAAGAACCGTTGGCTCCTGCATTAATAACTTCATTAGCTGTGCTTTTATCTTTTCACCACCGGATAAAGTTTTCATTTTTTGGTCTCTGTAGAAAAATTCGTTTTCAACCAGAAATCTCTTTGCATAGTCCGCTAAATCATTCTGCGTCTGATTCCAAAAACAATCATTTTCAGAGAAAAATTCATAAACACTTTTTTCTCTGTCTCCTTCCGGCAATTCCTGGGGTAAATATGCTAATCTTTCTTTTCCCAAAACTCTTTTTCCATGACACTCCGTATATTCCTCCGCCAGACTCGGATCATATATAAATCGCATCAAAGTAGATTTACCATTCCCCTCTTCTCCAATGATTACCGCTTTGTCACCATCATTCAATACCAAATTGAATTTTTCCAAAATTACACGCAAATCTTTTCTATGAGTAATTGTAAGTTCATTAATCTGTAACATAATATCAGCCTCCTTTTCCTATACAAAACGAGCCTATTTTTGTACACGCAAAAATAGACTCGCAAAAAAAGACCTTTTATTATCATAAATAAAAGGAAATGCACCTTGCGATCATCTAATTTAAGCGCACACAAAGAAACCCGTAATAACAGGTGAAATAAAATGTGTTGTTGCTTAAATCATACTATCGTCTATGCATTTCCTTACCATACACAAAAATGTGCTCTTTCCTTTATTATTTGTCCTTCGACGCTCTCATACTAACATCAAAGCTAAAATATTTCAACAAAAAAATCCTGCAATTTTTTTAAATCTCGTTATAATCAGAGTCCATTCCTGCATTAATTGTATAATCAGGATATTTCTTACTGATTTTTTCAAGAACCTCTCTATATACCCCTCTTCGGTCTTTACTACCAAAGCTGATTACCAGATCAAATCTCATACTCTTTTTGTTTTCATCCAGATAAAATCCATGTAATTGATTTACATACTGTGTATTTAATGCAATTTCTCTCACATCTTCTCTTATCGCAATTATCTGTGGATCCTTTGTGTTTACGGAATATACACCAATAGCGGACAAATAAACTCCAAAACGACCTAATATATCCTCTTGTATTTCCCTGGATAAAACGTCAAATTCATTGATGGACAAAGAATCTTCCACCTCAAGATGTATAGAAGCAAGATAGGCATCCGGTCCGTAATTGTTGAGTACCAGATCATATGCTCCCTTTACACCTTCGTGTTCTGCAATTGCCTTTTTAATATCTCTGACAAGCTGTGCGTCTCCACCGGTTCCAAGAATCTTGCCAATCGTTTCAAACAATACCTCAACACCGGTTTTTACAATAAGTGATGCAATAATTACTCCAAGCCATGCTTCAATAGAGATATTTGCAAATACATAAATAAGCGCTGCTATAATTGTTGCAAACGAAACTGCAATATCACCGATGGATTCCTTTCCCGCTGCCGTTAAGGAATCTGATTTTACTTTTTTACCGGTTCTGATAATATAGATTGTCATTGCTATCTTAATCAAAACTGCCACAATAATAATCAATAACGTAACCGTTGAATACTCCGGGGTCTGTGGTTTAATAACATTCTTAACAGATTCTACCAGGGATGTCACACCGGCATAAGTGATTAACACAGCAATCAGCAGGGTTCCTAAATATTCCGTTCTTCCATATCCAAAGGGATGTTTCTTGTCCGGATCTTTTGATGCAAAAACAGAACTTAAAATTGTGATAAGACTGCTTCCCGCATCTGTAAAATTATTGACAGCATCTGCTGTAATCGCAATGGAATTGGAAATAAATCCAACAATCGCCTTGAAAATACCAATTGCAACATTTCCGCATATAGCTACGATACTTGCCCTGAATATAGTTTTTAATCGGTTTTCGGCTGTACTAATATCGTTGTTTTTCTGCATCAATACACTCCCAATATTTTTAACTCCAATTTTAGCCAACAAATTCTCTCACACAACGTCTGTAGGCTTCCACAGGATCATCTGCCTGCGTAATAGGACGACCTACTACAATATAATCTGAACCTATCTCTCTTGCCTGTGCCGGAGTCATAACTCTCTTCTGATCTCCAACCTCACCATCTGCAAAACGAACACCCGGTGTAATAGTTAAAAACTTCGCACCACAGGTCTCATGTACCTTACCTGCCTCAAGAGGAGAGCAAACAACACCATCAAGTCCTGCTTCCATTGCATTCTTTGCGTAATGCATAACTGTCTCTTCCATAGACTTTTCAATTAAAAGATCCTCATGCATTACTTCTTCGCTTGTTGATGTAAGCTGTGTAACCGCAATAAGAATAGGTCTTGTACCATCCGGTCTTGTCAATCCTTCCAATCCTGCTGCCATCATTGCCTTTGCGCCACCGGCATGAAGATTGGTCATATCAACATCCAAATTAGAAAGAACCGCCATAGATTTCTTAACAGTATTAGGAATATCATGAAGCTTTAAATCCAAGAAAATCTTATGTCCTCTTTTCTTTATTTCCTTTACAATACTAGGTCCTTCTGCATAAAAAAGCTCCATTCCGATTTTTACAAAAGGCTTCTCTTTTTGAAACTTGTCCAAAAAGTTCATTACCTCATCCTTACTGTTAAAGTCACATGCAATAATTACGTCTTTTCCCATATTATCCTCCATTTACTTGTTTGGTTGTTTATATTTTTATTATTTTATGAGGCATCTGACTAGAAAGAAGATAAGATTACTGCATTCATGGCTGCAATATATTCTTCTAATTTCATATCCCCAATTAATAACAATACGATAGATTCTTTATCTTCAACTTTATCAAGAAGAACCAAAAGTGTTGCGAAAGCAAGCGTATCCTCTTTGTTTACGTTCTGTCCCCAATTTAAGAACTTACCGGTAGGCCCTATTCCATCTACATCTCTTAATTTGCTATAGTACTCGATAATCTCAGGCATTGATTTTTCAAAGTCCACATTGTTGACAATATAGAATGCAAAAATGGTATAGATATTTAATTTGGAATCCGGATTTTTAAAACTGGTTGAATATTTAACATCCAGTACTTCTGGATTCTTTTTGTCTGTATACTGTGTCTGCACACCGCCTAATTCAATACTCTTGTTGATGTATTTATTGTAAATTTTCATAAAGTCGTCCACTTTCCAGCTGGTTTTATAAGATAAAGCCAAAGGAGAAGACAGTGCAAGGGCAATATCGCGAACTTCCTTGTAGTAACTCTTGAACTTGTTAACACAGCTAACCATATCTTCGATGTAATAATCAACATCTCGACCGGATAAAGCAATCAGCATGGCATCATGTAAACCAAAGTGAACACCATCCCAAAAGGACTGCTTTTTCTGAAGCTTATTTAGAATCTCACCGGCCTTCTTGAAATATTCATTGGCTTCAGAAACATCCTTACCGGAAGATTCAAAAAGCAGTGCTGCAAAATCATCACCCCAGTCAACCGATAAAAGCTTCTTTTCAAAATTCTTATGAATGGTATCAATTCTTTCCATATATTCCTGCGGATTCTCAGAATAATACATTTTAGCAACAAATACTTCCGAACAGTTGGTATGTTTACTCATATGAGATTTTTTGAACATTGCTTTACACTCTTTAAAACGTGCTACATCAACATGGGCATTGTCATTTTTATCAAACATAGACAACAGCATGTACGTTGTCCATTCTACCATCATTGCCTTTGAATCAAAAAAATCCATGGTTCTTGATATATAATTGTCTATCATAGTGTAACCCTCCGTACATATATTATTATCGTTACTAATTTTTTCCATTATACCATATCATCTGTAGGGACGCACAATAAATATAGTTATTGTGTCTCTACCCATACTTTAATTTTTAGTTGATTTTTGGTAGGATAATAGGAAATAAACAAGCTTCTATGGAAGGAGAAATTACAATGAAAACAGAGTTTAGAAAAGCTACACGTAAGGAGGACAAATTGATTAGAAGTGCAATATACAAATTATACAGAGAAAAATTACAGCACTTCATCGGTATGGTATCCCTCGGTATAGCATCCCTTTGTGTACTTTTTCTTGGGTTTTTATCTCTGAATTCTATACCGAAATTCGAAACAGTCCTAGGAATAGACCTCCTTGTATATATCATTTTTTGTTTATATTCATACATGATTGCTATTAGTTTAGGATATCGGATGTATCGCAGAAAAATGGTTAGACTTTTGGAAGGTGGTTTTCAGGTACTTACCGCTCCCATGGTTAGTTGTAAAGTATGTAGCGACGGCATTGATCGTAAAATGACTATTGGAATTACTGTAGATAGTGATGAGTTAGAAGAAGATACAATTATGCCGGTTACAAAAAAAGAAACCATTACAACAAAAGTTGGTAAAAAACAGTTAAATGCATATACAACCGGTGCTCAGGCCATTCTCGTAAAATATAATTTAGGTGAAGGATTTTGGGATAAATGTGATTGTATCCCAATGGAATTTTAATTTTTTGAAAACATATCGTTATCCGTTAGGAGGACGGATTAAGAAATAATAATATTATGAAATATAGCAATAGCGTTAGACATGACATGAACCAGAGTAATTGGAATAAAAAGGTTATTAATCGAAGAGAGCAGGTGCGTTATGAAAACTCTGCATTTTACAAATCAAAAGGATATTTAAACGAAGATTCCGATTCCAAAAAATCTCATCATAAAAAAAGAAAAGCATCTCACAATTTCTTTTCTTATCTCGTATCAATGATGAAAAAAGGAAAAGGAAACTCTTCTTATATACAAATCAAGAAAGAAGCCAAAAAAGATATTTGCCTAGGAATTGTAGGAACATTGCTTTCTATTTTGCTTCTTCTCCTGGTTAAGGAAGAACCTGTATCAGCTGGTACAATGATTACTTTTGGATATATCCTAGTATCCGCAATAGCTTCCGTAATTCTATTGACCGATGGAATCAGTAGCTTACTGGCAATCAGAAAAGGAAAACTTCAGGGAATTGTGAAAGAAAGATTCTATATTTACTTTTTCCTTAGTATCCTTCTCTTTGCTTACATTTTATTTTTAGGATACACTTTTTTGTAAGGTTTTTACCTTTATATAGCCAATGAAAAAACAGTGCAAATGGTCTGCTGAATTTCTTCACGCAGATCATTTGCACCCTCACCTCTATAGCTTTCACCACCTACAACCCTCTTTATTTTCTACACACATAAATGTATCTTGCCAAATGTTTAAGGTACTCTTCTTTTCCTTGAAGGACATAATCCGTTTGTTCAATAAGCATATTTCCCCACATTCCATTACTCTCAGCCTCAAATCTATCTTTATAAGCAAGCGCTACTTCACGTTTTTTTACAAGCATGTTATAGGAATCGGCAGAAATATTCTTTACCTCGTATTCCCAACCAATTGTTCTTACCGCCTCTGAGAAAATAGTTGTATTCTCATTTTCTGTTTTAT
>JAZLGY010000071.1:0-25046 GCA_045616525.1 Acetatifactor sp.
GGAAATAGTAAATATGATGAAAGATATCACTATTTCTGACAATGTAATAATTGAACAAATTAATGAGAGGGATTTTTTGGTTGGAATAAAGCTAATGTCTGGCCGAAATCTTTTCATGGAAGCTGTTAATAATAATAGACTTATAGTTGCTAAAGCATTAAAAGGTATGGGAGCAGATGTTTACCTAAAATGTGATGGCAGCTTAACATTAGGAAATGCTTTAAATTTAGCAAAAAGTCCTGAAATGATAGATTATCTTCTTGAGATAGGCTTAGAAGTGATAAATAAATTTGATATGAAGGAAAAGGAAGTTCATCCAGCTATATTGTGGGCCAGTATTAATAAAATTGATATGGTGGATTTATGGAGAAATAAAGAGTTTTCTGCTAACGCTGATCAGGATTTTATGCATGATTTGAACATGGGAATTGTAAAGCAAATCACATTGAGAAATCAGGTTGATGGTCTTGTGTATTTATTGAAAGATGATGCTTTATACTCTATATACATGAATGAAATAAGACCGAATGTATCAGATGATGCCTTGAAAATGACGAAAAAAGGTCTCAAAGCAGTTCAAGATTTATCTTTAGCCGATAGAATAAAGGAAATTGGAAAGAAAAGATAAAAACACGAATGATTTTGATTGTTCTGTCTAGTCGGGGGGGCAAGTTCAGATTACTGTGTATTCGAAACTATTAGTATTTGGGAGGAGTTATTATTAATGACAAAAAGTATTATTTTAGTAAAAGAGGATTCAAAAATAATCTTAGAAAAGTATTTAAAATCATGTGAAGGACAATGTGAAATTGTCGATGAATTTGGATTAACATATTATGACAACATGTATTTTGCAAAGCCTAATGGTGGATGGTCTGAAATCGAAGAAATGAGTGGAGAGGTTTTAGGCGAAGAATTTATATTAGATATGATAGGCAATAATGATGCGGTGTATTATTCCTATAGTGATGCATATACATACAATGTTCTTTATGTAATCAGAAATGGTCAGTTTCTTAAAAAGATAGAGTTTATGGATACTCCTGAGGATAGTATTAACGAAGGTCGCTTAAAGTGGGAAGATACTCATAGACTGACAAGTAGTTCGTTTTTTGATCTGATTTCTATAGCAGAAACTAATCCAGAAGAGTTATTTGAAATAAGTGATGGAAAAGGAATCCAGAATGATAATAGAGATGTAAATAGTACTATTAAAAAGAAAGAGCGTGATTCAAATAAAGAAGGTGCGAATAATGAATGTGTAAATGCTGAAAATGACGTACTATCTATCGGAGATATATGTATGAAGATGTCTGCAAGAGCGCGAGTTGCATATATCGTAAATTGTATTAAAAATTATGTTGATGAATTATTTGAAGATTGTGATTTATCAAAGTTGTATGAATATTACAATATTGTATTGAACTCGGATGATCTTGAGTATGCACGGCATTTATCATCATATTTGGATACAGAGGCTTTACATGATGAGGAGGATGATTTTGAAGGGTGGCCTTTATCAAAAGAGGAATGTCTTGAATTAGCAGAAATTTGTCCAGAAGATGAAGGATTAGAAGTATTAATGAGTGCTATTTCATATGTTCTATATTGTTTTGATAAAGAAAAAATATGTAGTTTAGCTAGTACAAAGGTTTCCAGTATGCAGTATAAGATTAATGAATGTGTGGAAGTTCTTGAAGATGAGAATGTAAAACTTCCTGATATTGAGAAATTCTTAAAGTATGCATGGGATGAAAATGATAAATTAGGCTCTAAATTACAACTAAAAGATTTATTATAGTCGACAATAGGGGACGGGCTACTTTGAAAAGCTTAGTGTGTAAGGCCATTTAGTACTGTTAATAATAGAAAACAATATTATGATGTATATAGAAAATCTGTTAATGAACCGTTTAATTGGGAGGGCGATATTAGTGAGTAGATTAAAATTTCTTGATTTAGAAGGTGACGAGAATTATGAGAATAGTCATAAAGATATTGTTCATATTTTTAAGCAATCAAGAAATGTTGTAGAATTGTTTATGCATTTTTTTCCGAAGGTAGAATTTGATGGAGCAGAAAAAATAATTATCTATTTTATTAATAAGCCTGAAAATGAGAAGAAATATGAATTAGATAATGATTTTCATTTTTCAACGTACTATGTTGATGATGAAATAGTAGAAAAATCTAGAAAATTAGATGTTAATAGTAAAGATAATTTTTTCTTACAAATTATAGAAGACGTATTGTGTGATATAGCATCTAAAACAAGTAGAAAAGATGATTTGGTGAGGCTTGTAAAAGAAGCCGCATATAAAGTTAGGGAATGTAACTTTGATTTAGTTGAAAAAATTGATAAGTTTTCAAAATTTTCGGGTGATAGAAAATATAAGGCTATTTTTTATAGAAAAATAGATACTAATGGAGAGTTTTCTTATGTGGAGGTTTGGGAAAAGAAAAATTTAGTAATGTGTATAGATGTAACTGATAAACAGGATATTCCTGTACAATTTCGGTTTCACCATTGTATGTGGGATGGATATATATATAATTTATATGATCGTTTTGATAAGTTAGTAACATCTATAGATGCAGAAAAGCAAGAATTGTTAGTAAAGTTTTATAATTAATAAAGCACATGGAAGTAATCAATCTGAAAGAACTATGGAATTGTTTTTATGGAAAAGGATTATAAGGAGTTATCGGATGAAGTTTCAGGTATTCGGATTCTTGATTTAAATACGAGAGATGATTTTGATGGTGAAGGATTTGAAGAAATGTGTAGCGAATTGTCATGTTGTGCTAGAGCACGATATGTCTGCGGAAAAGAAAATAGATTTTTCGAACAAGTATATAGCGCTTATAAAGCCGGTGGCTGGCCTTGTGGTTGGGATAAGTAATAAACATTATTTGATTATTCTGTCTAGTGTGGGGCAAGTCGAAATTACAACTCAGGAAAAACTATTTGCTATGATGTATTTAAAGATCCAAGGGAAGAAAAGGATATGTTAATAGCAAAATCTTTTTAGGTTTGAAAATATTGCAAGACATAAAGTACAATAATAAGTTGGAGAGCAGAGATGGCAGAAGATATAAAGCAGCTACGTAAAGAAGAAATGTTAAGAAGACTTGAAAGAGATCTTAGAAATGTTGAACGTGAAAAAAAGATGTATCTAAAAGAACCATTTAATAGAATAGGTGCAATGACATATTTTGGTGATCTTTACGAGAGAATAGGGCTAGATTTTATCGTGGGTGCTGAAGATATTACAGAAGGAAGGAAAGCTTTTTATAAATCCATGGTTAATTGGATATGGGTTTATGAGCATTATAATAAAAATCAAGATGTGTGTAGATTTCCTGATGAAATAAATTCTGAATCATATAGAAGAATGTATTTTGCAGTAATTTCAGGTAACTGGACAATTGCCACTAAAATAGCTGAATTTTATTTTGAGTTTCAAAAATTAGATCTTGATTTCAGGGAAGAATATTCAGTTGAACTTTGTAATGTAATGAAATACCTTATTCTGGATAGAGACGAAGAGTGCTTGTTAGAGTTAGAGAAATTAGAAAGCCTTTCTGTAACAGGTAGGCATTATAAAAAAATGGTAGAAGGTCAAGCCATTGCTATAAGAGGCCTATTAATAAAGGACGAAAAACTTTTTAATAATGGCTTGCTTCAGGTATTTAAAAATCATGAAGCAAAAGTTAAAAGGGAAGGTAATGGTATATATGGTTACTTCTGTTATGATGGTGTTGCATTGGCAATGATTGGTGTACGCAGAGGATTTAATATAACTATAGAACATGAAAAGTTTAAAAACGAATACCTTGAACAATCTGACATTGATTATTCTCAGATTGTTATTGATAAAGAAATATATATTGCTGAAGAAGAATTCGTTAACAATAAGTGGGGATGGTGTGATTAGGCATGATAGAAAAATATTTAGAGATAGTAAAGATTATATCAGGAAATGATGAAGATGTATTAAATCTGGTAACAGAGTGTGTAACTAATCCAATGAAGTATTTTGAAGAACATAATGAACCATTTAGAAACAGACTTATGGATAAGTATGATAGCATAGATGAAATTACTTGGATTGGTGTGCTTGATATTCTTATCGAAGCTGGATATATAATTGAAGAGGATTGGAAAGAAGGCTTATATACTTTTGTTGATGATATCAGTAGTTTTAAAGTGATGCAGGAGGCTGGTATAGAGGTTGATGAGGACCTTGATTGTCTTGATGAAGATGATGAGAATGGTTGTATTGCATCCTGGGCCGGAGCTTTAGATAGTGATCCGATTATGCAGGGCTTTGTTATAGGCGGCTACGATATAGGAGCTGATTGTTATGATTTCTTTGTATGTACTAAGGAAGAATTGGAAACACTTTCAAAGTTAGCAGAAGAAATCGGACATAGGATCTGTCGTTGCTCTGAATGTTAATTTTTAGAACCTCGATAGCTAGATGAGAGTATAAAGACTTCTGGATAAAACTGAAACAAAAAGATATTCCTTATTCATTTGGGAATGAAAATCCATTTGGAAAATAAGTTAGGAGATAGTTATGACATTTAAACAAGAAATTAATAAAGGAATAGGAAAAGTATTATTAAATAGCGGTCACAAGTTGAGAATTATAACTAAGGAGGTGTTGTATTTTTCTAAAAGATTTTCAGATGATTTAGCATTTTATATTTGTTGTGCAGATTCTAGAAAACTCAATCAGGGTATAGAAGTTATGTTTTATTTTACTCCTGTTCATCAAGCTGATGATACAATAGATAGGTTGGGAGTCGGAATTAAGATTAATTTGGGAAATATTATGGATGAAGATATTATTCCTAAAGCTACAGAGTATGGAAATAAAATACTTTCAATTGAAAGGAATATAGGCTGCTATGAAGATATGATTTTGAATGAAATGAATAATCCGTTTGTAAAAAGTAAGCGGCTAGAAATTTATATGTCTCATGATTATAAGTATTATAATTGCTTTAAAAATTGTGATGAAATGAAAGAAAAGTGGAAAATATTACATAACAATGTAGTTGAAGATATAAGAAACAATAAGTTCAAAAAAACAGAGCAATTATGTAAAGAATTTATAAATAGCTTCGATAGAGATTTCTTAATTAGTAATGGTTTTGATGTAACAGATAAATTTTTTGATTTATATTTTTTCTCTGTAGTGTGTGCTCAATGTGAACTTGATGCGTGATCATAGAAAAGAAAGATGGTGCTAGATGTTTGTAGCAAGAAGGAGTATTTATGATATCAGTAGATAACGATTTGAAAAATATTATAGAAAATAGTGTAGGAACACTATTATTAGAGAATAATTACAAAATTATTGATATAAACGAAGAAGCAATTTATTATATAAAACGTTTTTCAGAAGAGTTGGCTTTGTATATTAGGTGTCCATATTCTGGGATTCCTGAATCAGGATATGAAATGTCATTATTTTTTTCTGTAATAAACAATTGTGTTGATATTAGGGAAATAGGCGTAGGAATAGAGTTTAGTGCAGGTTATATCGTAGAGAATGATGTTGAGCCAAATATTAAATATGGACAAAAATTACTTGCAATAGAAAAACAAATTGGCAGCTTTGAAAAAATGATTTTGGATGAAATGCATAGCTCATCATATAAAACGGAATGGTTTGATTATTATATGAAGCATGATTATCTTTATTATAACAGTTTGAAAAATTGTGGAGATATAAAAACAGAATGGGAAAAATTACATAAAGATGTAATTAAGGATATTCAAAATAATGAGGCAAAAAATGTGGATAAAATCTGTGCGGATTTCTTAGATGGTTTTGATGTAGCTTTTTATGAAAAGAATGCTATTGATATTTCTGAAAAATGTTTTAGACAAGATTTTTCAAGGCAGGTTTATGCGCAGTGTATGCTTGATGCCTAATAAATTATTAAGTGTCTTTTTTCACATGCTAAAACTAAAAGGATTTATCCGCAGTGATATTGTTCCTGCGTAAAGAGGATGGACGAGCCAATGTCAAAGACCTGGTGCTATTGCACTCTTGGATATAGTAAGCGGATGTTGAAAGATTTTTGGGGAATATCCTATGCAAAACTCGAATTATACGTTAATATATAGTATAAATCTATATAATAGGAGGATGTTTTATGTCTATATTTACTTCAGAGAAAAAGCTTGGTTTTGGTCTCATGAGACTTCCGCTTATTCCGGGTGGTGCAGAGACAGAGATTGATATTGAGCATTTAAAGAAAATGGTCGATTACTTTATGGAGAAAGGGTTTACCTATTTTGATACAGCATGGATGTATCATGGTCTCCAGAGTGAGAAGGCGATTAAAAAAGCACTCGTAGATAGATATCCAAGAGATCGTTATACACTTACAACCAAATTCCATGTTGGTTTTTGTGAGAGTAAAGATAAGATGGAAGATTTCTTTAATACACAGCTTTCTAATACCGGTGTGGATTATTTTGATTATTATTTGATTCATGATATTGAAAGAGGCAATTATTCCAAGTATCAGGAGTACGATGCCTTCAATTGGGCTTTGAAAAAGAAGGAACTGGGTCTTATTAAGCATCTTGGTTTTTCTTTCCATTCAGATGCCGATCTTTTGGATCAGGTTCTTACAGAGCATCCTTATATGGAATTTGTTCAGCTTCAGATTAATTATCTCGACTGGGAGTCAGAGAATATTCAGTCCCGTCGTTGCTATGAAGTGGCATGTAAGCATAATATTCCTATTATTGTTATGGAACCTGTAAAGGGTGGTACACTTGTGAATGTTCCTGATAAGGTTCAGGCAATGTTTAAGAGCAGAGAACCGGAACTTTCTATTCCATCATGGGCCATCAGATTCTGTGCTTCACAGCCGGGTATTGAGATGGTATTAAGTGGTATGAGCAATATGGACCAGATGGTAGATAATGTTTCATATATGAAGGAGTTTAAGCCACTTACGCAGGATGAGATTAATCTTTGTGTAACTGCCGGCAAGATGATTTCAGGTGATATTAAGATTCCTTGTACCGGATGTTCCTATTGTACAGAAGGATGTCCTCTTAAGATTGCGATTCCTAAGCTTTTTGCTTTGTATAATCAGGATGGAACTGACTATGCGTCTGCTGTTGGTGAGGGTAGCCCGGCTTCTAAATGTGTAGGCTGTGGTCAGTGTGAAGGTATTTGTCCTCAGCATCTTGAGGTTACTTCTTATCTTAAGGATGTAGCGGAAAAGTACGAAGCATAAACTAATGAATAGAGTTTTTATTTCATAGATTTACGAAAAAGGAGCAATTCCGCTCCTTTTTTGTTGAGAAAATATCTTATATCTACTTAAGATGATGGAAGAGGGTAGAATGATGATTGAGAAGAAAATAATGAAATACATTGGCATCAGAATGGGCTTAACAATGAGTATTATTATGTCTTGCGTAGGCTCTGTAATGGGTATTATGGAGGCGAGATCAAAAGCCGAGGCCGGAGCAAACCTTCCACCATTTATTGTAATGCTTTTACCATCACTTTTGGTATCTTTCGTAATAGCAACGATTCTTGCAATTGGACTTGGTTTTGTCATTCCGATGAAAAAGATGAATGAGGGTATTGAAAAAGCAACTAAGGCCAAGGGATTTGGGCTTCATTTCATTCAAGCCATTGTATCGGACTTATTATATACTACATTTATTTCACTTGTTATGTCGTTTGTATCAACCATTCTTTGGGCAAAGGTTCCGGGTAATGTCATTGTGCCTGCAGCTCTTGGAAGTTTCCTTAGAAGCTTCCCAATAGAATTTGTTTTGGCCCTGATTGCCATTATCTTGCTTCAGCCGGTATTTCAGAAGGCTGCACTTAAGAAGTACATACCTGATTGTGACCGGAAACCTGAAGGAAGGTAACTTGCAACATTATCTATGATTTGGTAAAATTGTCATAACAGTTAACTCAGCCTATCAGGGGGAAACTAAGGATGAAACAGGAAGCTGAAAAAATTCAAAGAGCCGGTGAGTTTGCCGATATTGAGGAGATACTTGATATTGTTGCTTCGGCGCATATGGGAATTTGGCGTATTGAGCTTGTAGATGGTGAAGAACCCAGAATGTACGTTGATGATACGATGAAGGAGCTTTTGGGAATTGCAGGACAGGAATGTACACCGGAAAAGACATATACGGACTGGTTCTCCCAAATCGCACCGGAGGCAGTAGAGTCTGTTCTCTATAGTGTTGGGCGCATGGAAAGTGGATATTTTGATGAGAATACATATTTGTGGATGCATCCCACAAAGGGTATTCGATATGTCAGATGTGGTGGAACGGCGCAGAAGATAGAGGGCGGTTTTATCCTGAGAGGCTATCATTATGATGTAGATGAGACGATTCGTAGGGAGCAGGAGCAGAAGGAGAGTCTTGAAGAGGCATTGGAGGAGAAGCGTGAGTACTATAATACACTTGGTACCTTGGGTGGTATCTTCTATAGTATGCATGTTTTGGATCTTCGTGAAGATACGGTAGCAGAGTTTAACTCCAAAAACGAAGTAAAAGAGATCGTGAATCGTAAGCAGGGAGCTGCCCAGATGATGGTCCAGGTTATGAGTGCAGTTACGGTGGAGGACTATTTGGAAGAGGCTTTGGTTTTTACCGATTTGTTAACCTTGCCTGAGAGAATGAGGAATAAAAAGGTCATATCAAAAGAACTGCTTGGAAAGAATATAGGTTGGTTTATAGCAAGTTTTATCGCTGTGGAACAGGGCGATGATGGAAGCGTAACCAAGGTTATTTATACAACACGTGTGATAGACGAAGAGAAAAAGGAAAAAGATAAATTAATACGAAAGTCCCAAACCGATGAACTGACAGGCTTGTTTAACAGACGAGCATACGAGGAAGATTTAGATGCCCACGGAAGTCTTGTGGCGGTAGATGATTTTATATACATTTCAATGGATGTAAATGGATTAAAGGTAGTGAATGATACCAAGGGACATATGGCCGGTGATGAGCTGATTATTGGGGCTTGTCAGTGTATGAAGGAAAGCCTGGGAGCATATGGAAAGCTTTACAGAGTGGGCGGCGATGAATTCGTTGCGATCCTTTTCTTAAGTGCTGACAAGATTAAGGATGTTTTGGATGATTTTAACAAGACGATTGAAAACTGGTCCGGAACATTGGTAGATAGTCTTTCTATTTCCTATGGCTATATCTGCAAGAAGGAAAAGCCGGAAATGACGGTTCGACAGCTCGGTTCCATTGCAGAACAAAGAATGTATGAAGACAAGGATGCCTACTACAAAAAATTCGGCTTTGATCGAAGAGGACAAAGAGATGCACACAAGGCTTTGTGTGATTTATATACTAAGATTTTGAAAATCAATATTACGGAAGATACCTATCAAATCGTTAATATGGACATCAGTGAGCAGACCAAGGATAAGGGTTTTTCAGATAAAATCTCTCAGTGGCTCATATCCTTTGGAAAGACCGGACAGGTACATCCGGATGATTTGGAGCAGTATCTAAGATTAACCGATTTACAGTATATGAAGGAGTATTTTGCAGAGAACAAAACTTCACTTCATATATTCTACAGAAGAAAAAATGGAGATGTATATAAACAAGTAATGATGGAGATTATTCCTGCAAATGACTATAAAGAGAATAGTCAAAGCTTGTTTCTGTATGTAAAAAGTATTGATAAATAATAGGAAAATAGTAGAGCTTCCACCTAGGTGGAAGGTTTATGAATGTAAAGCTTTTGAAAGGGATAATTATGTTAAAAAAGAAAATGATCCTGTCTCCCACAAAGATTATCATGCTGGGTTTCTTTGTATTTGCATTGCTGGGAGCTTGGCTTTTAAGGACACCCTTTGCACTGAGACAGGGAGTGGAACTTGAGTTTGAGGATTCACTATTTGTAGCGACTTCCAGTGTATGTGTTACAGGGCTTTCGACTGTAAATATAGGAGAAACCTTTTCCTTCTTTGGACAGTTGCTTTTACTTGTGTTGATTCAGGTGGGAGGACTTGGTGTTGTAACATTTACGACAGCACTTCTTTTGGTTTTCAGTCGTCGAATTAGCTTGGAAAACAGAATGGTTATTCAAAATGCCTATAACCTGGAAACCTTATCTCAGTTAGGTACATTAACGAAGAAGATTTTGCTGGCTACTTTTGGCCTGGAGGGAATCGGAGCCTTGGGCTATGCCTTTGTTTTTATTCCGGAGTTTGGGGTAAAAGGAATCTGGTATTCGATTTTTCATGCAGTATCAGCCTTTTGCAATGCAGGTATTGATCTGCTTGGGGGCAACAGCTTTTGCGTTTACCGAGATAATGTAATGATTAATATGACCACCATCTTCTTGATTTTGGTTAGCGGTCTGGGATTTCCGGTGTACTGGGAGATTATCAGAGTTTTTAAGACCAGAAAGACCAGTGGGAAAAGAGGAATGATTGAACGCCTAAATATTCAGGCCAAGATTGTTTTGGTTATGACACTGATTTTATTCTTTGGTGGAGCAATATTAACATTTGTATTTGAATATAATAATCCGGACACTTTGGGAACTTTAAACCTGTGGCAAAAGCTACAAGTCTCTGTGTTCCAGTCCACGACCCTTCGTACAGCCGGATTTGCAACCATTGACCAGGCGAACTTCAGAGAGGTTTCCTGTTTGGTGTACTTGGTTTTTATGTTTATCGGTGGTTCTCCGGCCGGCACAGCAGGTGGTGTTAAGACGGTAACAGTTGCCATGCTGTTAACCTTCCTTTTGGATGATATTACAGGACGAAGAGAGGCGGATGTATTTAAGCGTAGAGTTGATGATAAGTATCTTCGTCGAAGTGTAGCAATTATCACCTTCAGTTTTTCTATGCTAATCATATTAACCGTATGTTTAATGTGTGTAGAAAAATGCAATCTGGTAGATGCTTTGTATGAAATGACTTCTGCTATTGCAACAGTAGGTCTTTCCAGAGGTCTTACCGGAGATTTAACAGGACTTGGTAAAATGATTGTAGTTATTACCATGTATCTTGGAAGAATTGGTCCCATTACCATGGCCCTTGCATTTAATGCAAAGAAGAAATATGGTAAAGCATCCTATGCCCCCAGTAGAATTATTGTGGGTTAATATGACAACATGATTTATACAGTGATTAGAAAGAGGAATATATGAAGAAAAAGGAATACGTGGTATTTGGATTAGGAAGATTTGGCAGCAGTGTTGCAAGACAGCTTGAAAAAAATGGCTGTAAGGTTATGGCAGTAGACAGTGATCCGGACAGAGTTACAGCGCTGGCGGAGGATGTTACAGTATCAATGAATGCAGATATCTCAGATGTAAATGCATTGGATGAACTTGGGATTAATAACTTTGACGGAGCGGTGATTGCCATGGGCGGTAATCTGGAGGCTTCCATATTGGCAACCATCTGGGCCAAGGAACATGGGGTAAAGAATGTGATTGCCAAGGCCTACAATCAGCTGCAGGGAAGAATTCTTGCCAAAGTAGGAGCAGATAAGGTAGTCTATCCGGAACGTGAAATGGGTGTACATCTTGCAAACTCCCTGGTTATGAACAGTCTTTTTGATACGATTGAACTTTCTTCGGAATATTCCATTGTAGATATGTCAGTTGTAAAGAGCTGGATTGGAAAGAATCTGATTGAACTGAAATTACGTGCGAAGTATCACATCGAAGTCATTGCTGTTAAGAGAGGTGGGAAAATGGTGGTAACCCCCTCTGCAGATGTACCGTTTTTGGAGGGCGACATTTTAGTAGTCCTTGGCAAAAACGATACTCTTAAGAGATTGGCTGCTTTGAAATAAGATTTAGATAGGGTGTTTCAATACATGCTCTTTGTATAGGGGCATGTAAACCTCGGTATCTTTTACAATACACCCGGTCATGGTGTGGCCAGGGTCCATAAGTTTATAACAGCTGTTGCAACCTGCACAGCATAAATCGCTTCTTAGGCCGTCTCCCTGCAGAATGTCATTTGCAAAGTCAGGATAAGCAAGGGCCTGGCGGCCAAAACCGGCGATATCAAACCAACCTTCGGCTATGCCGCCGGCAGCGATATAAGAGCCAAGTTCGTGAAAGGCACTTAATCCGCTGCACATGAACTTAACATCGGGTACATTTTCTTTTAATATCTTTACTGCAGTCAGTAAATCTGCCGAGGAAACATATCTTTGATACTTCTGATCCGTAGGATCAGGACCAAATAGGTGCTGGGATGGGGAGGATGCTGATATATTAATCAGCTCGACACCACGCTCGGCAAGCATTTTACATATCTTTGTAGCTTCGCTTAGGTCAGCTTTTAAGCGACCATCCTCTTTCGTGATTCCATAACCATAGGGAACAGGAGCACCGTCAAAAGCATTCAGACGCACTGTGATTCCAAAATGATCTAAGTTCAGAGCATTTATTCCGTCTATAATCTCAAATAATGCGCGTGTTCGGTTTTCAAAACTGCCACCATATATTCCGGGTCTATGAAAAGCACTTAATAATTCGCATAGAAAGTATCCGTGACATACTTTAATATCTACCGCGTCAAATCCGGCTTCCTTTGCGAGGAGAGCAGCATGAATATGATTTTTGACAATCTGCTGTATATCCTCATCAGTTGCATAACGAAGAGAAGAATTTTTATACTCATCGTCGTCTAATTTAGCAGCCAAAGGAATGGGATTCCAGTTTTTGTCCTTGGATACTCTTCCGGAATGAGTTAATTGAATAATCTTAAAGGTTTTCTTATGCTTTAATTTGTAAGAGGTTTTGTCCATTGAGGCAATCAGGTCCTTGAACTGATTTACATTTTCATCCGTTAAGGACATCTGGTAAGGATTGCTTTTACCATCCTCACTGACAGCGCAGGCTTCAAACCAGATAAGTCCGGCGCCACCTTTCACAAAACGCAGATATCTTCGATAAACCATATCGGTTGGACTTCCGTCTAAAGAAGAATCAAAACCTTCCAGAGGTAGAATGCCGATACGATTTTCGATTTCCTTGCCATACAATTCCAAATGAGAATGGAGAGGCGCAAAGTCCTCTCCATAAGGAAGAATGAGCCCTTGGTTTTTAATACATTCTAATTGGTGTCTAATCTGTTCCGGGCTGGTATTCATAAATAGCTCCTTCTTGTAAAGTTCAAATATTCAGTTTAGTTGAAGTAAGAAATAGTATCTTTCAAATCTTCGGAAAGGGTCTTGGTTGCATCAGAGTTGGAAGCAATCTGCTGGATGGAATCTGTTACATCGTTGATAGAAGCGGCTACTTCTTCGTTGGAAGCGGCATTTTCTTCAGCGATGGCACTTAAATCGGTAACAGCGCCGCTAATTACAACCTTGGATTCATTCAATTCTTCAGTAATTTCAGCAATTCTGTTAATCTGGTCTAAGGAGATTTGAATTTCACCACTTAACATCTTGAACTTGTTCTGAGTATCAGAGATGTAACCCTGTTCGGTAGAAATTATCTCGGCAACCTCTGTAGCAAGTGCAACGGATTTTTCTGATTGTGCAATGATGTTCGCAACGATCTCTTTGATTTCGTTTGCTGAATTATTTGACTGCTCGGAGAGTGATTTGATTTCTCCTGCAACAACTGCAAATCCACGACCGGCCTCTCCGGCTCTTGCTGCTTCAATAGAAGCGTTTAAGCTTAAGAGATTGGTCTGACTTGCAATACCAATAATCATGTTTACAGCATCCTGAATTCTTGTGATTGCTTCATTGGTTTCAGTAATCTGCTTGGTAATTGCCTGAACAGCTTCTACACTCTGCTTAGAAGAAATAGAAACCTTTTCCATATATTGATCAGCTTCGTTATTCTCGTTCTTAATATTGTTAGAAGAGGTTACCAAAGCATCTGTATATTCTGAAATATTGTCTACGGCTTCGCCCATGTTGATTACCTGCTGGTTGATGTCCTGTACATTCTCTGCCATTGCAACAGCACCATGTGCAAGCTCTTCCATAGCTTTTACAATATGGGAAGCACCATCGGAGCTACTGTCAGCAAGGGATGCAACATCGATAGCACCAAGGTTAACATCCTCGCTGATGTTCTTGGTCTTGCCAATGATATCCTTCAATACCTTCTGCAGTGTAGCAGCAGATTTAATAATTACCTGTGTTTCGTAGGTAATACTATGAATGTTGGTGTCAGCATTTAACTTACCCTTTGCGGTATCGTCCAAGGCCTTGGTAATGCGAGATAAAGGTTTAACAACAACTCTGGTCATAATCACAACGATGATAATGAAGAAGATAAATATACCTGCGGAAATACCAAGAGATACACCCTTCAGTGTCTGAATGTTCTTTAATACTTCACTTTCATCAGCAGTTACAACTGCAACATAGAATTCATGGTCTCCTACATAGTAGGCAGCATATTTTTGGACACCCTTGTATTCGTAGGATACACATTCGGGGCCGGGATGGTTACCTGCAGCAAGATCAGCCACCACCTGTTTAACAGCTGCGTTTTCAACCGGTTTTCCAATCTTTTCAGGATCCGGATGATACAGCATGGTGCCTTCTTTGTCTACAAAGTAAATGTAGGAAGAATCTAAATGAAGCTCCGATACATCTGAGTAGTTAGCAGCAATCTCATTAACAAAAGTACCACCACCAACATAACCAATAGGCTTATTTCCATCATAAATAGGAACATACATGGAAATGATCAACTGATTTGAAGCCGGAGATACAATAATACCGGTATTGTAAATTCCGTTATCTGCAGAGGTCATGGAAGTCTGCAATGATTTTAAGGCGTCGCCTTCTCTCATGACTTTTCCTACTACAGGTGGAGCCGGATGGGTTAATACCTTGGAATTCCAATCTGCAAGGTAAACACCTTCCCAGCCGGCCAGGTTACCGAAATACTCAGTTGTGTAATCCTGCGCCTTCTTTTGTAAGTCAGAATTGTTAGGATTCTTTAGGTATTCCTTAAATATAGGTGCAGCTGCGAAATTCTTTAACACAATCTCATTGGTTTTGACACTGTAATCAAATGCCGTACCAGTTTGATTGATGGTTGAAGTCATAGCGTTGTGCGCCTGGCTCTTGATTTCTTTGCTTCCTTCGTTGATCAGCAGTATGTTTAGGATGACAATACTGCAGGTCAAAGGAATCAAAGCAAATAATAATAGCATTACTGTGAAATTAAATTTTATCTTCCCTTTCATGGCAGTAACTCCTTTCGGGTTTTGTAATAATTATACAAAGAATTATACCACTTGAGTAAAAATATATCAATAATGCACTAAAAAATAATGGCAAAATATGCATGAAATAATGATAAAAGGCATGGGAAAAGGCGACATCGTTATGTTTTAATCGATGTCGCCTTCTAAACTATTTCTTCCATTTCATCCTCCTTATTAAATTTTTGTTTGGACTTCTTCGCTTTTTTCATCATTTAAACCTGATCTGTTCTACTTATGACGGTTTGAATTGTATTATATATTCACATTTGAGGCTAATACTAATTCCGTTCCCTCTTTCTATTATGGGGTGTCACGTTTTCCTCTTAGTAAAAACGACTAAAAAACGAATGCGATTAATTTTCTGGTGGTCCGTACCTTCCTTTCTGAAATATTATGAATAGTGAATACTTAACCCATTGGACTGTACCTCTCTTTCTTTAATTTGTTTTCCGTTTGTTTTGATAGTCTTATTATAACACGACACAAATAAATTGCAAGACTATTTTGAGAAATATTATATAATTGTCAGATATAACAAAAACAGAAAAAGAAAATAGTGAAAATATAATAAAAATATTAGAGATGTATTTGCAATAGTTGATACAATTAAAGAAAAATAATGTAAATATTAGAAAATGCTTGACTTTCAATTTTGTTTTCTGTATGTTAATTGTTGTTACAAAAATGATGAAAGAAAGGAGGTAATGAACATGTACAGAACAAATCATATTTATGAAGTGAAGACAGTGGCAAGAAACTTTATTAAGAAGCATATTGAGAAGACAGGCGAAATTACCTCCATAACCGTAGATATTCTGTAGGATTCATATTTTACTATAGTTATATTTGCATTGTAGGCCGTGGTAGTTTCTACCATGGCCTTTCTTTATGCGTAAAAACGAAAAACAAGAGACATCAAAGGGGGAGACAGAATGAATTTGATGGATATGCCAAGGGGCATAAAAGAAGAACTTGAAAAATGGAATCTGCAGCCGGAAGCGGTTGTAGCCATCTGTCCCACAGATTTGACTTTTGAAGGAGAATATACCAAGGGATATTTGGTGTTGACCAGACAAGAGTTGATTTTGTTGGAAGGACAAATTGAAAAGCCGGGAACATTTATGTTTAAGGGTGTGACAGAAGCGCCGGGAGACATTTTACCTACCATAGGAGATTATAAAATCTATAGATGGAGCAGGAAGGAACTTACTGGTTTTGTGGTAGAGCATATGGTTGCAACCAATATGCTTTGTGCAATGCAGGGGGAGCTAAAAATACGAATTGCAGCCTGCACCAATATGTATTTGGAAAATATGAATTCCTTTGTTTCTGTGTTGGAGTTGTTAGAGCAGGATGAGAATGCGGAGATTAAAGAGGAGCAGAATAAAGAAGAGGAAGACGAGGAGCTATACTGCCCCAAGTGTCATACCATGTATCCGGACAAGAAGCGTAAGATCTGTCCGAAGTGTATGAATAAAAAGTCTGTATTTTTAAGAACCTTAAGATATTTTACGAAGTATAAGTTTAAGATTTTATTTCTGGCAATTTTTTATGTGACAAGTGCCCTTTTAAATCTTGCTTGGCCATATTTAAGCGGAACCTTGTTATACGATTCGGTTCTCGGAAAAAATGATGAGTTCCTTGCAAGATTTGGATTGGATCACAGATATGTGGTTGCCCTGGGTGTTTTGGTTGTGATGATGGTAGGAACCAAGGTATTACAGCTGATTACCGGTATTTTACAGGGCATCGTAACTGCAAAACTGGTCACGGAAACAGTAAGAGACATGAAGAAGGATGTATTTGCATCCCTGGAGAGCTTGTCTCTGGGATTTTATACTTCCAAGCAGACCGGTAATCTGATGACAAGAGTATTACGAGATGCAGACCGAGTATCCGCATTCTTTATTGATGGTTTCCCTTCAATCTTTGTCAATGTAATTACCATTGTAGCGACCTTCTCTGTAATGTTCTACTTAGATTACAGAATGTCTATCGTAGCAGTTATATTATTGCCCCTTCTGGTAGTAATGAGTGTCAAGCTAAAACCCGCACTTTGGACCTTGTTTGGTAGAAGACATCGTGCGGAAAGTGCGGTTAACAGCCGTGTAAATGATAACTTAACCGGTGCCAGAGTTGTTCGAGCTTTTGGCCAGCAGGACAAAGAAATTGAAAGATTTGAAGCACCCAATGATTTCCTTAGAGATGCAGAGGTACGAATTGTAAAGTATAACAATCGATTTACACTTCTCTATGAAATGGTTCAGGAAATCTCCAGTATCTGGGTATGGGCGCTGGGTGTAGTACTGTTGCTTCACTTACATACCATTAGTCTTGGTGTATTGATTACCTTCGTAGGTTATATTGCGCAGTTAAATGGACCTATGAGATTCTTCTCCTGGATTTTCCGTATGTGGACAGACAGTATCAATGCAGCACAGCGTATGTTTGAGATTATGGATGCTGTTCCGGAAGTGGTGGAAAAGGATCAGCCCATTGAGCTTAAGAATCCCAGAGGTGAAATTACCATCAAGGATATGACCTTTGGTTATGATGTGAATCATCCGGTTTTGAAGAATATTAATCTTCATGTGGAAGCCGGAGAAATGCTGGGGATTGTAGGGCATTCCGGTGCAGGTAAGACGACCCTGGTGAATCTCTTATCTCGTTTGTATGATGTAAATGAAGGTGCCATCTATGTAGATGGAATTGATGTAAGAGATTTGTCCTTTAAGGATCTTAGAAAGAATATTGCCATGGTTTCTCAGGATACCTACATTTTCATGGGCTCTGTAGCAGATAATATTGCCTATGCGGATGAGAATGTTTCTCGTGATAAGATTATTGAAGCTGCAAAAATGGCAGGTGCACATGACTTCATTTCAGCAATGCCGGATGGCTATGATACCATTATCGGTGCTTCCGGTAAGTCCTTATCCGGTGGTGAAAAGCAGAGACTTTCCATTGCAAGAGCAATTATTGCTGATCCCAAGATTCTTATTTTGGACGAAGCTACCGCAAGTGTGGATACACAGACTGAGAAAGCAATCCAGAATGCATTAAATATTCTGGTACAGGGAAGAACCACACTTTCTATTGCACACAGATTGTCTACTCTTCGTGATGCAAATCACCTGATTGTTATTGAAAACGGTCAGATTGAAGAGGAAGGAACCAGAGAGGAATTGGAAGCTCTGGGAGGAATCTACCATAAACTTTTGAGTTTACAGACCAAGTCGCTTACATTAGAAGAGTTTTAAGGGAGGATGAATGTGATGGAAAACATATTAAATAGTAAGAATGCAAAATTTAAAAAGACAGAAGGAGGCTTTCTTTCTTTAGAATATGAAGGAACTTCCTATAGCAGAGTTAAGATTATCAGACTTTTTCCTTTTACAGATCCTGACAAGTATTTGTCAGTAAGAGATGAAAAAAACGTAGAAATCGGTGTGATTGAGGAATTGGATAGTCTTGAGAAGGATACAAAGGACATGATCAATGAGCAGCTTTCCCTTTACTACTTCACACCACAGATTCAAAAGGTGTTTGGGATCAAGGATGAGTATGGATATGCTTATTTCCATGTCATGACTGACAGAGGAGAATGTAAATTCACCATCAACATGGGAGGCAATGCAGTATCTAAGCTGTCTGATACAAGACTTCTTATTACTGACTTGGATGGTAACCGCTTTGAAATTCCCAATATCCTTGATTTGACCGTGAAAGAACAGAGAAAACTGGATTTGTTCTTATAAAAAGGGGTGAAAAATAAATGAATTTAAAATTTGACTTGTCCAAGGAAGATTTGCGAATTTTGGACCTTCCTAATGATGAAAAGATATATTACAGCGTACCCTGCGATATCGATGAGAGAAGCCGGTGGACAGAGAACGGAAACTGTGTGGTTACCAGTAAGAATGTATATGTTGTTATTGAGGGAAAACTTGCAAAAAAGGTAGCGTTGGCTGAATGCTCCCACACAAAAGCGGAGGTAACTGTGGGTGGTGGTATGCTTGTCAGTACAGTGAATGGAGAAAAGACGTTAATTGCAAGATATTCTGCAAAACACAGAATTCGTTATTCCTATATTGCCAGAGGTATGAATATTTTATCAAATGGCAGAACAGAAGAGGTTGTCAGCAAGGAATATGAAACCATGTGTCCTAAGTGTCACAGAGCAATTCCCGGAACAAAAGAATGTCCTCATTGTACAAAGAAGGGTGGTTTCTGGAGTGATTTTACAAAGCTTCTTAAGCCATATGCAAAAAGTGTATTTGGAATTACCCTTCTTATGATTTCAGCAGGTGTTGTTACCCTGTTAAATCCTGAAATTCAAAAGAGATTGGTAGATGATGTACTGTCCAAACCGGACGGAAGCTTAAAGACAGCACTTTTGTGTCTTTTGGGAATGTTCCTTTTGGGAGCAGGTATCGTTATTATCAATGTTTTAAAATCCTATTTCTGTACACTTTTGGGCGCCAGAATTGCCAAGGATATGAGAGAGAAACTCTTCAATAAGATTCAGACACTTTCTCTGCAATTTATCAATGACAGACGTCCGGGTGAATTGATGAACCGTGTTGTATCCGATACAGGTTCCATTCGTGAATTTATGCAGAATACCTTCTGTAATCTGTTTACAGTAGCCTTCATCTTTGCATGGGATATTATCTTTATGCTGATTTTAAACTGGAAACTTGCACTTTATAGCTTTATCTGTGTTCCTGTCGGCGTGTGGATGACAGCTGCCTTCCGCCACAGTATTCACAGACGTTTCCATCTTCAGTACAAAAAGGATGATGATGTAAGCAGCAACCTGCAGGACGTAATCTCCGGTATGCGAGTTGTAAAAACCTATGGTAAAGAGCAGAAGGAAAAGGAAAAGTTTGACCGTCTGGCAGATGAAATGGCAGATATTACCAACAGAAACGAAAGATTCTGGGCACTTTTCAATCCCATGATCAAATTTAGTATCAGTGCCGGTATTTTCCTGGTTGTTCTTTTTGGTGGTATGGATGTATTAAATGAAAAGATGACAGCCGGTGAATTGTTGCAGTTTGTTACCTATACAACGCTTCTTTATCAGTATCTTGAGTGGATGACCTCCATGCCAAGAGAACTTACAAGACTTGTTAGTAGTATGGAACGTATTAATGATGTATTGGGACAGGAGCCCTTTACACCGGATATTGAAAATGCCCTGGAGCATGATATTGAAGGTAAGATAGAATTTAAGCATGCAACCTTTGGTTATAAATCATATCAGCCGGTTTTGGAGGATATTAATTTAACTGTAGAAAAGGGAGAAATGATTGGTATTGTAGGTCCTTCCGGTTCCGGTAAATCTACTTTGATTAACCTGTTAATGAGATTGTATGAGATTGATGATGGTGAATTGATCGTAGATGATATTCCAATTGGCAATATGAAGAGTGCGTACTTCCACAATCAGATTGGAGTTGTATTACAGGAAACCTTCCTATTTACAGGAACAATTCTAAGCAATATTCGTTTTGCAAAGCCGGATGCTTCTTATGAAGAAGTTATTCGTGCAGCGAAGCTTGCCAATGCTCATGATTTTATTACCAAGATGCCGGACGGTTACAATACATATGTTGGTGAAAAGGGCTTTACACTTTCCGGTGGTGAACGTCAGAGAATTGCTATTGCAAGAGCGATCTTAAAGGAGCCTAAGATTTTAATTTTAGACGAGGCAACGGCAAGTCTTGACACAGAGAGTGAATTCTTGATTCAGCAGGCAATCGATCGTTTGACAAGTGGAAGAACTACCTTTGCTATTGCCCATAGACTTTCTACCTTAAAGAATGCGGACCGACTTCTTGTTATCGATGGACATAGCATTGCGGAAATCGGCTCTCATGAAGAACTTTTAAATAAAAAGGGCATATATTATAACTTAGTACAGGCACAGCTTGAAACAGGAATGTTAAACAGTGCAAATGCATAACAAATTTTAGATTATGGTTTCAAATTTTCAGATTTTATGTTATAATGAGTAATAATTGTTGCACAAGAAAAAATAGGAGATAAAGCCTATGAATCAGATTTTGGATAATTACTTATTTGATGCCTTTGCAAGTGCATCGGATAGTATTTTTGTTTACGTAACAGACATAAAACAGGATTTAACCAGATGGTCCAAAAGAGCGGTCGATTTCTTTGGATTGGAGTCTGAATATTTGAATAATGTAATGGAAGTTTGGACAGAGCATGTACACCCGGATGACAGAGAAGCATTTTTGACAGATATAAATGCAGTTTTTACGGGAGAATCTGCAAATCATAATTGTCAGTATCGTGCCAGAACCAGATACGGTGAGTATGTATGGGTGGAATGTCGAGGCTCCATTATATATGACAGTAATGGAGAGGCAGCAGTATTTGCCGGAATTATGACCTGGCTGGATAACCAGAACAAGTACGACAGTTTAACACATTTGCTTACCGGTTATGAACTTCTTCGTAAATCCTTTGGTGAGTCAGGTTCATTGATGGTTGTGGGTGTGGATCGTTTCAGAAACATTAACAGCCAGCATGGTATTATTTATGGAAATAAGATTCTGGTTCGTCTTGCACAGCTTTTGGAAGAATATGCTCCGGGAATGGTGGTTTATCGTTTCCAGGGAGACGAATTTGCAGTGTATGGAAAACAAAAGACCCAGCAGGAGATGGCTATCATCTTTAAAAAGACCTTGGCAGCCTGCAATGGAAATGATGTGGAAAGCGGACTGGTCAGCTTCTCAATCTCTGCAGGTATTGTGGAATTTACAGCAGGAGATGAGGCCCCCGATATTTTGGGAAAGGCAGAGCTTTCTCTGGCATATGCCAAGGAGAACAATTCGACCCACATGGCTATGTATTCTTCCGAGATCGAAGAAAAGCAGAGTAGAAGAAACAAGATTTCCGAGGAGCTTCTTCGTTGTATTAAGGATGATTTTAGAGGCTTCCATTTGGTATATCAGCCTATATTGGATAATAATGGGGAAATGGTTGTTGCCTGTGAATCCCTGCTTCGTTGGGAAAACGACAATCCGGACATCGGTCCCTGTTACCCCAATGAGTTTATTCCTATTTTGGAAAGCAATGGTGGAATTATTGAGGTTGGCTATTATGTTATGAAGGAATCCATCCGTCAGGCAGCAGAGTGGCAAAAGAAGTATAAGAAGTTCAATGTAAGCTTTAACGTATCCTATTTACAGATGGAGGATCCTAAATTTGTTCCTATGATTATTGAAACTGTAGGACAGTACAATATGGATACTTCCTGTGTGGTTGTGGAGCTTACAGAGAGTGTATTGGTTGCAGACACGGTTATGGTTCGTAATTCCTTCGAACTTTTAAAGAAGTATGGAATACAGATTGCGCTGGATGACTTCGGAACAGGTAACTCTTCCTTCTGGATGCTTCATAATATCAATGTAGATATTATCAAACTGGATCAGAGCTTCATCAGAGGCTTAAAGGACAGTGGTACAGATATTGACTATGCGATCGTTGAAAGTGTTGGACTCATGTGTAACAGAATCGGATGTCAGACAGTAGCAGAAGGTGTAGAGACGGATGCTATCTGGAAGATGATCAGTAAGTTTGATTTTACCGGCTTACAGGGATATCTTTTCTCCCGTCCTGTAAATGTGGACGAGTTTGAGGAATTGCTTAAAAAGTATCATATGGAAAGATAAGATAAAATAAAATCGCTGCTTCGTGCAGCGATTTTTTTATTGGGAAAGAAGTGGAATGTAATATTGTAAAAGCATTAAGGAAAGGCCGTCGTAGGAGTTGGAACCAAGAATGTTACCCTGTGTTTCCCAACCTACCTCAGCTACCTTTTCGGCCGGTTTTTTTAAATTTTTTTCCACAAATTCATTTTTATTTTCTTGATAAAAGGTATCTCCAACATTTTTGGAATGATCGTAATCGGCCCAGACAAGCTTGGAGGGACTGGGCTGCGCATCCATTAAGACTCTCCATTTGGCCTGATCTACTTTATTAAGCGGAGCATTTGGAGAAATCGCACGGGCAGAAGCTTCGCTAAGGGTATCGTACATATAGTAGTACATTTGCAGATAACCACAGTATTGTAGATAAGGATTGTCACTTTCTACAAGAGAGATGCAACTAATAAACTCCCCCTCATTTTCATAATAATAGCCCTTGTGATGTGCGAGCTCGTGAGATAGTAAAACCGGTAAGGCCAAAGGTGTTGAATAGATATTATAGGTGGGTTCCATGGTATAAATATAATTGTACCCACCAATACGCATAAGCTCTAATACAGGGGAACAAATAGCAGGCTTTACCTTGGAATAATGTCCCGCAAGACGTGGATAACGATAGCTTTGGGCACGCATGGCATTTTCTATATCCCGGATAGTATAATCTTCAATAAGAAATCCATCTTCATCCCGGTCTAATTCTGTCGCCAGGCGGTTTAAGTTGCCAACGATGTAGCTGTAAACCTTGCAAACCTCCTGATAGGTATAGGTGGTACGGGTGTTGTCATTCACACGAAGGACATTGGCGCGAAAGGGGATAAACCAGTTGGTAGTATAGAGGAAAAGAAATACCAACACTGTCATGCCCAAAGCCTTGAAATAATCCTTGGCAAAATGTCTGTATTTGTTGCTTTTATTAAGAAAAATCAGTAGAAGAAGAACAATCAGCGCACCCATAACCATAAACGCTGCAAGATACATTAAAATTTCACCCAAAGCAAAAGGAATGGGAGAAGTAATTCTGCCTTCTATATTGTTAATTACGGGATAAATGTGATTGGCGTAATAATCACAAAAGTGCTTACTGAGGCCAACAAGATTCAGTAAAATAGTAGATGTAAGTAAAAAAAGAGCTGTTTTAGTATATGCTGACTTTAATTTCATTTGTGTCCCCTTAAAAAAGTAATGCTCCATATAGAGATTTTAATATAACAAAATGCAAAAAAAAATAGAAAAATATGTCAATAATTTGTTGATTTATTAGTAATTTTCATTTAATCTAAAATAGTATAAGTTTAATTTCATGGGGAGAAAATATACATGAGAAAAGCAAAAGGAAGATTAGCTCTTTGGATTATGACAAGTGCATTGACCTTGGGTATGTCCTGGGGAGCTTTTAGCGTAAATACATATGCGGATGACGAACCTTCTGCACAATCAGAAGTTGTGATTGAAGATTCCGATATTCCGTTAACATCGCAGCCAGAAGATGGCGGAGAACCCGGAGGAAATGGAGAAGGTGGAGAATCCGGAGGAACGGGAGAAAGCGGAGAATCCGGAGGAAATGAAGACGGCGGAGAACCCGGAGGAAATGGAGACGGCGGAGAAACTGGTGGAACAACTCCAACACCTACACCAACACCGGAACCATCGAAGGAACCCACTCAGGCACCGGAACCATCGAAGGAACCGACTCCAACTTCAACACCGACAGCTACGCCGACACCGAAGCCAACAGCTACGCCGACTCCGGCACCAACGGCTACACCGACACCGAAGCCAACGGCTACGCCAACACCGAAGCCAACAGCTACACCGACACCGAAGCCAACGGCTACGCCAACACCGAAGCCAACAGCGACACCGACACCGAAGCCAACGGCTACACCAACGCCGAAGCCAACGGCTACACCAACACCAAAGCCAACCCAGGCGCCAACAGCTGCACCAACCAAGGCTCCGGAGTCAAACAACAATAACGATAACAATAATAATAACAATAATAACAATAATAACAATAGCAACAATAATAACAATGGTGGTAATAGCGAACCT
>JAZLGY010000072.1:0-2437 GCA_045616525.1 Acetatifactor sp.
CTAATGAATCTATTCTTTTCATCATCATCCATATTTTTCAAAGTAATATTTATAAACTTAGATTCATAACCGGCATTAATATCGATTATCTTTTCATAACCATACCTGTCATTCTTAGTGCTATAAAAAGACGTATTATTAGACTTGCTTAACCTTCTTTCATCACACTTCCATTCAGTAAATTCATTTTGTAATTCGTCAAATAAGCTATTTTTATCTATATCAATAAATAGATTTGTTTTACTGATATTATCCTTATACTTTCCGTATCTAAAAAAAGAAATAATATCTTCTTCTGCCATATCTATCTGAACAGGAACCCACGCATATAGATTTTCAATCTTTCTTTGAGGGAATTCACCATTATTGAGTAAGGCATAAACCACTTCCTCAAGACTCCACGGTGACTCCCAATATCCAGCACAATACTCTAAGTATTCTTCGCCACTCCAATCATTTCCTGTAATATTGTTTAATTCGTCACAGATTTCTTGCGGAAATTCGTCATATTCCTCAGCAGCTTCATCTACAAGTTGCTCAACTCTTTTAGTTATTTCTTTATCTATTGTCATACGTGTTGTTCCCTCTTAAAAAGCATACAAGTTAGCCCGAATGATCAAAATTATATGGTCATGATTCACACTACACATTACAGTTCTTTAATCATTAAGTATCGAGAACCCTGTTCTTCATTTATTGTGTAGCCAAGTCTTTTATATAGTCTAAATGCAGAAACATTTGATTTTTCAACATGAAAATAAATGCTATGGATACCGATTTCTTTTGCATACTCTTCTGATTTCTTAATTAATGAAGTACCAATTCCTTTATTACGGTAACTTTTTGTCACTGAAAGATCATCCAGATATATGTACTCCTCATCTTCTTCATGGTGTACTTCTATAGATAAAAAGGCCACAATTTTATCATGATCTGTAACCTTACATACCCATTCATCTCTCCCATCGAAAAAGCGATCCATATCTCCGTCTGCGTATCCATCAACCTGCTCGGTATTGTATATAGTCATTAGCATTTCAATAAATAGTTGATTTAATCTATCAAAATCACTGCTTTGTGCTTTGCAAAATTTCAAATTCATCACTGTCCCACCTTCACTGTAAAGCTATACTTTAAGCCCAAATAATCATAATTTATTATTCCATATCTTCTAAAATCTTCACAGCAGAAGCTACCATTTTAGGACAAACTTCTGTAAAACAATCATGCTCCATTGCATACTGAGCACCTTCAGCATTTGATATATCACATCCTAAAAGTTCATTACATATATATGAGCCATTCTCCTTTTTGAACTGCTCCATAAATTCGACCGTTTTCTGATTTGCCAGTGTTCTGCTATCTAAATCATCTTGTTTGCACTGCCCATATTTCATTCCAAGTACAAGTAATGCACCTGAACAGGCCCCACATACTTCTCCTTTTCTCATTCCACTATTAAGACAATATGCTATTTTCAACGCTTGCTCTTCTGTAAGTCCAAGCTCTTCAGCATATGCTGCTAGCGCAGATTGTGAACAATGGAATTTATCTTGAAAATACAATAATGCTTTTTAATCTCAATCTCAATTCCGGCTCTCCATTCTTCCGTTGGTCCTTTGCCACAGCCTGTTAAATTGATTTGGCAATGTCGAGGGCAATGTCGAGCGCCGGGCGCAGAGAGTCTTCACCCCAGTTACGCTCGTCGTAGGCATCGGTATTTGCAAGACTGTCGGCGGTAAAGAAGAATTGAGCAAATTGCGCGCCGCGGAATTTTGCGCAGGCTGACAATGCAGCGCACTCCATGTCCACACAGGTACAGCCTTCTTCCTTACGGGCTGCAATCTTTCCGGCAGTTTCACGGAAAAATCCGTCTGTTGTCCAAGTTGTAACTTCGGTATAAGGAATATTCTTTTCGACGAAGATTTTTTCTATTTCTTTGCGTAACTCACTGTCTGTTTCCACATAACGGCCTGGCTCCATGTAATGGAAGGAAGTGCCCTCGTCGCGAAGTGCACGTGCAGGTACTAAAAAAGCATTCTCGGGAATGTCCTTCAATACGCCACATGAACCGGTGGATATTATTCGTCTGACGCCGTAAGCAATCAGCCAGTCAATGAATGAAACAGCTGCCGGCGCGCCTAAAGGAGCTTCACAAATAGTAATCTTTTTGCCGTCTATGACATCCACATATACCGGATAATCTTTGCTGATGGTTTTGAAATATTGCAACGGGACAAGATTTCGTTCCTTTGCGTATTCGTAAATAACTTCTCCAACGAAAGCGAACACCGCAACTTCGGGAAGCTTAATGTCATACTTTTCATGCCCGGGCATGATTACTGCTTCGTTACTTGAATCAAATTCGTTTAATGCAATCTTTTCCATAAAATTCTCCATTCCGCCGCCAAGCGGCGGCACAAATAGTAATGAAAGT
>JAZLGY010000073.1:0-5241 GCA_045616525.1 Acetatifactor sp.
TCTTCTGTATATACAGCGCATACATTTGGAGTCAAATCTTTTCTATCATGAAAGTCATTTTCTATTACCCCAAGCCCTGCGACAATGGATTCATCATATAAGCATAGATACCAACCATACTCGGTTTTCCCTGATAAATACGCTTCCATACACTCAAGGTATGCCTCTGCCGGCACACCCCACTTACTATGAAACCACTCAGCTGCAATAGCTACTAATTCCGGCTGTTCTCTTAATGTTATAATTTTATATTCGTTCATATATCTGTCCTCGTATTATTCTATCATACAAAAAGCAGTCCCCTAGGCAATTAACATCACCATTATTGAGTCCGCATTTTTTTAAAGTATAAGTTCCATCCTAATATATGAAAACCTCAATTTTAAATATAATCAAACTTGCTCCAGGATGTTTTCCTCCGACTGCCGATATTCAATCTTTTCACTCTCCTACTTTGGTAATACTAAAGGTGAATTCTTAAGTAATGAAGCAATCATAGGCTTATATTTTGCTGTTCCATAATCTATTACAATAAATCTGTCATGGAATATTCCGCCGGTCTTTTGCATTTTTATCTGCACATTGGGATATTCTTTACAGAAATCGATAAATTCTATGCTGTGAAGTTTATTCGCGCCAACATTATCACTGAATATTATGCTCTGAACACCTGCCGGAGTATTTTTAAGATGTACTAGAGTTGTAAGGAGTGTCCCTGTGGCCCAAAACAGGGCCACAAGAAACGTCCCCCCGGCTAATATACCGTATAGTGCATTTCTCCGAAGCTGAAACCCTCTGACTCACTATAAAATACCGGGCAAGTCATCTCTACGCTGCAATCGTACAAAGGACTATACATGTCGTTACCAATGAAGCCTTCTGCCTGATAATACCATTGACCATCCTGTAAATAAAAATGTTCAATGCTACCAAATGTCAATCCTTCAAAGTGCACAGGTGTTTCCGGTGAACCATAATCATCCAGCAATTGTCCTATATACAATGTGGATTCCTTGCCGTTTTCCTCCTTCATAGTAACCACTCTCTGCTCTTCATCATAGGTATATGCAATGCGGTCCAACTGTGCATAACGAGTTCTATCAGATAAGGTATACATCTCATAGCTATCTCCATGCACCTCTACTACATGAAACTCATCTCCGGATACACCGGTACCTGTTTTGAAATGGGTCATAATCACATATTCTGTTTCACCGTCCCCATCATAATCTCCACAGTAAAGCAGTGGCAATCTCATTTGTGGTGAAGTCCAGTGGATACGGATGGGCACAACCTGATCTCCCGCACGAAGTACCATGGAATTTCCGCCACACATTGCATATAAAGCAGCATCCATATTCTTAGCTTCTTCATTCTGTGGCAAACTGATGATGAAATATTTTTCTTCCAAATGATCTTGCCACTTACCGGGAATAAGAGTATCATCTGCTACAATCCTTACCCTCCGAAGAGTATCCGCTGTAACATTGTCCAGGTACTCTTTCTCTGTTTTATACTCTTCGATTTTTTTCAGATCTTTCTCTTTATTCTTCTTACCCTTTTCCCAGGCAATATCCAAGATTTCAACTGGATACCAGATATCGTCATCCATTTCCATTGTAATGACTGCCTGTTCTCCGTCTGCCAGGGTATATTTTAAGTAACCACTATCATACTGGTCATAAACAAATTCATCCGCTCTACCCTCTAAGTGCAGCCAAACTTCTGCAGCTGTTTCCGGTGCAAAAAGAAGCTTATAATTTTCAGGCTCCTCTTCTTTCATACGGTCGGAAAGGATAAATGCAAGTTTCTCATATTCCTCCTCATTACCCAATGGAACGTAATGCCAGAAAGTAAGTTCTTGAAGCTTCATCAGCTTGTCTTTTCGATCAATCACATCCCAATCATCATAATACACAGTAAAGTCTTGCTTCTTCTCTTCTTCATCGGTAAGATCGGTATCCTCCTGCTCCTTAAGAGGCTCCTCTTCCCCATTCGTAATATCTGCCTGCAATATCTCTTCTTCACTAACATTACTTGCTATGGTGGAAAGATTTGCCTCTTCTGCGGATGCTTCTCTTGGCTTTGTTCCGATACAGATCACCAGAACTCCCACCAACAAAATCAATGCGAGGCTAACCACAATCGAGGTTTTTCTATAACGAAGGATATTCTTAATTCTTCCCTCGGTATGATTCTCTCCGAATGCAATGGGTAATGCAAGCTGCTTGTTACGTACCGCATGGAACAAAAGAACCTTTGCATATGCTTCTCTGCTGTCTTCGTTTCTGCCTGCCAATACCCCCTCATCACAAGCCATCTCAATATCGCAGTGAAGAAGCTTTACCCCTATCCATACAATAGGATTCCACCAGTACAAACAAAGTACAAATATGGAAAACAGCTTCAAAAGGTGGTCTCCTCGTCTGATGTGCATGGCTTCATGAAGAAGGATTAATTCCTTCTGCTTCTCGTCCCATGTTGCAAAATTGGTCGGCACGTAAATGCAAGGATGCGTTACTCCAAGTACTGCCGGTAATCCCGGTAGGGGATGTTCCTTTACCAAATGATTTTGAAATCTTCCTGCAGGCACAGACTCTTGCAATTCTTTACTGATTCTAAAATACTGTAATCCAAATCGCACAAGTGCCACAGCCGCTCCAAGAATCCAAGCAAATCCCAATGCCCCTAGAAGTACGGGCTTTAAGTCCATTTTCTCAGTAGGCTGTTCTATAACGCTGCTCTCCACCAAGTCATGCGTCGGCTGATCTATTTTTCCCTCATGCTTACTCTCTGTTTTTTCACTTGGCTGCTGCCCCGGATAAACTACTTTGTAAAAGTTTTCCTCACCGGGGTTTCTTTGGTCCAGTGATATTTCATTTGTTTCCTGCACTTCCCAGAAAGCCGGGATTGGTCCCTTGGGTAAGTACGGAATGCATAATCTTAAAAGTGCTATCATCCACAAAAAGCACATATACTTCTTAGGTGCTTTTTTCAAGGCAAAACGAATCAGCATTACCGCAAGTAACACAATGCTACCCTCTATTGCCATCGCCCCAATTTTCATCCATAAATCGATCAACGCTTTGTCGCCTCCTCAATCATGCGAGTCAAACGCTCCGCATCCTCTTCGGTTAATGTCTTGTTCTGCAAAAAGGCCGCCATAAACTTCGGCAGTGAACCACCAAATGCCTTATTTACCAAGGCTTCGCTCTCACTCTTATCTACCTCTCCCTTTTGCACCAGATTCGTTACCACACGGTTTTCAAAGCTAAGCGCTCCCTTTTCCCCCAAACGCTTTAACATTGTATAAACCGTAGGCTTCTTCCAGTCATATTTCTCAAGACATATACCAGCCAGGGCTGTAGCTTCGATTGTCCCGTTCTCCCACAGGATTTCCATCAATCGATATTCACTCTCGCTCAGTTTTACATTTTCATTGTTACCCATGATTCCCTCCTTAAACGCAAGTAGTCGACACTTGTAGAATACTTTTTCCATTCTACAAGTGTCGACCATGTTTTGTCAATACTTTTTTTCCATGACCGTTTTCGGTAAAAAGAATTACCTCTACATCTTCTTCAAACTTCTGGCCCTTATAAATAACAAAATTCTTATGTCTCACTTTATAACTGCTTTAATCATAATAATACTAATACACCTCGTTAATAATAAAACTATTATCCTTCAAATATTTCACAAAATCATCTATATATGGTTCTTCTATTGTCATATCTTCAATATAGATTTCTCTTGCTCTAACATCATAATCAATGCTGTCTTCAATCCTCTTATCACCCACATATAATTCACCATCAATAATATTAAATTCAATCTCTTCAGTATAATAAGCATTCTTCCCACGATAATCCGAAGTTATTTTTATTACTCTGATTGTAATTGGAATAATGATTAATATACCTAACAAAAATGGGATTGGAAATCTGTACCTTGTTAGAATATACAGACATACAACCGAAGAAAACATCCAAATTAATATTGGATAAAGAATTTTTTTAGATTCTTCTTCACTCATCCTTTTTCTTTTCAAAACAGTAGTTACATACATATTTTTTCTCCCAAGCTCTAGAACATCAGCACATTCAAAATTTCTAATCTATTTTTTCATATCAGATTTTATCACATTATCTGAATCTTGAAGTGCTTCCTTACGAAGTTCATTACGCATTTTTATAAGTTCTGCAAGCGTGTCCTTTTCTGCTTCAACAGCATCTGCCGAATAGACTCTGCCTTCCTCTATCGACTTCATTCCTTTGCTGATTTCAGCATCTATTTCCTCTTTTGTAAGAGAACCCATTGCTACAGGCTTTCTAGCTGGTAACTTCATCTCAAATGGAATGCCCTGCTGCAATACTATCTGTCTTAAAAACATACTTACTGCATTTGACATCGGAATGCCAAGCTGATTCAGTACACTTTCTGCCTGTTCCTTAATTTCAGGCTCTACTCTTGCATATACGCTTGATGTTCTTGCCATACTATCGCCTCCAATCTAATCATAGTATAATTCATCCACTGCGAAGTGCAATACATTTGCAAAATCAATACATAAAATACATACTCATACCCATTAACCATAGTGTTTCTACAACCTACCCCTTTAACAATAGTGTATTCACAACCTACCCCTATATCAAAAGTGTAGCCACAACCCTACCATTTTCGCTCAATAGACAAGTTTCCCCCTACATAAAATATAAGAGTTAAAAGCCGCATACTAAAATGTATCCTTGAAAGCCTTTATTTTAAGCCTTTTTTCAATATTTACTTATCTTTCCTTGACATCAATACTACTGTCTCCACATGTTCCGTATGCCCAAACAAATCAACTGGCTGAATCTTTTGTGCTTTATAACCTTTCTTTTTCAAATATTCCAAATCACGTCTCAAACTCTCTGGTCCACATGAAATATAAACAACTCGTTTTGGTGAAAGCATACATAAAGACTTCAAGAATGCTTCACTACTACCGCTTCGAGGTGGATCCATAAATACAACATCTACTTGTTGTCCATTTTCAGCCATCTCAACCATCTTTTCACCAGCATCTCCCTTGATAAACTGAATGTTCTTTACACCATTTGTCTTGGCATTGACAACAGCATCCTTTACTGCTTCACCATTTAACTCGATACCAATTACTTTTTTTGCTTTTTTAGACGCAATAAGTCCAATTGTACCCGTTCCACAATAAGCATCGATTACCGTTTCTTTACCTGT
>JAZLGY010000074.1:0-58563 GCA_045616525.1 Acetatifactor sp.
GCAATCAGCAAGAAGGAACGCGCCGAACTGGAAGCGTGTACAGCAAAGTTAATAATGCTAGCCAAAGAGCAGCAACGCTTATTGGCAGCTTAGAATTTAAAGTACCTAAAGGTGAATTTACACCACAAAAAGGACTTGACCTGATATTTGAATAAGAGAGCATCTAAATGGGGGAAAAATCTATATTTAGATGCCTAAAATGATGATATTTGAATAAAAGTGCATCTAAATTGGGGGAAAATCAAAAATTAGATACCTAGAATCATATTTGAAAAAAGTGCATCTAAATTGCAAGAAAAGCAAAAATATGATGCTTTCAACATGAAAATAAGGAAAATTTGCATCTGAATCAGTGTTTTGAAAATGTTTCGATGCCATTTTGAAAGAGTTGGACAACTCCCAGGTTTGTTGAGCTTATGTGTTAGGCAAGGAAATTGTAACTTAATCGAGCTACGCTACAAGCCTAACCTCACGACCAGGCGGTCGTGAGGTCACGGGCTGGCACCCTATCATCTGCCATAATTGTGTCCTTGTGTGAGCAAGCTCCCACCGGACCCATTTATGCCATCTGACATGGCTTGTAGCTGACGTGAAAATGATTGAAAAAGGAGAATACACGAAGAATATCTATACATGAGGGTGCAAACGTGATATAATAAGTACCAAATTGTGGAGCATTTTTGGGGTGCAAAACAATAATGGAAAATGATAGGAGGATATTTCAATGGGTTATATGGAGGAATACCGTTTTTGGTTAGAGGATGACTATTTTGATGCCGAAACCAAGAAGGAATTAGAGGCAATTAAGGATAACGAAACAGAAATTGAAGATCGTTTTTACAAGGAATTAGAGTTTGGTACCGGTGGACTTAGAGGTGTAATCGGTGCAGGAACAAACCGTATGAATCTTTATACAGTAAGAAAGGCTACACAGGGTCTTGCAAACTATATCTTAAAGCAGGGTACACAGGCTAAGGGCGTTGCAATCGCTTATGATTCACGTTTTATGTCTCCTGAATTTGCTGATGCAGCCGGCCTTTGTCTTGCAGCTAATGGAATTAAGGCTTATGTTTTTGAAACACTCAGACCTACGCCTGAGCTTTCCTTTGCAGTTCGTAAGCTTGGATGTACAGCAGGTATCGTAGTTACCGCAAGCCATAACCCACCTGAGTATAATGGTTACAAGGTGTACTGGGAGGACGGCGCACAGGTAACCGCTCCTAAGGATAAGGAAATTATTGGCGAAGTACAGGCAATCAAGGATTACCATACAGTTAAGACCATGGATAAGGAAGCAGCTAAGGCAGCAAACCTTTATGAGACCATCGGTAAGGAAATCGACGATGCTTACATGACCGAGTTAAAGAAGCAGGTTATTCATCCTGAAATCATCAAGGAAGTAGCAGATGATATCAAGATTGTTTATACACCATTATGTGGTACAGGTAACCTTCCTGTCAGAAGAGTTCTTTCTGAACTTGGATTCAAGAATGTATATGTAGTACCTGAACAGGAAAATCCGGATCCTAAGTTTACTACCTTGGATTATCCGAACCCTGAAGATCCTAAGGCATTTACCTATGCACTGAAGCTTGCAAAGGAAAAGGATGCAGATATCGTTCTTGCAACCGATCCTGATGCTGACAGACTTGGTGTATATGCAAAGGACACAAAGACCGGAGAATATGTTGCATTTACCGGAAATATGTCAGGTATGTTAATCGCTGAGTACATCCTTCGCGAGAAGACCTTAAACAAGACCATGCCTGCAAATCCTGCAATGGTAACAACTATCGTAACAACAAACATGACATTCCCTATTACCGAAAGCTACAATGTAAAGCTGATTGAGGTTCTTACAGGATTTAAGTTTATCGGTGAGCAGATTAAGCTCTTTGAGCAGACCGGATCTAATAACTATGTATTTGGTTTGGAAGAAAGCTATGGTTGTCTTGCCGGTACCCATGCAAGAGATAAGGATGCCTGCGTAGCTGTTATGTGTTTATGTGAAGTTGCTGCTTACTGCAAGAAGAACAACATGACCCTTTGGGATATGATGGTTCAGATGTATGAGAAGTATGGTTACTTCAAGGAGACTCAGTACACCATTACTATGAAGGGTGTATCCGGTGCTAAGGAAATCGCAGCTCTTATGGATAAGCTTCGTAGCAATCCTCCTAAGGCAATTGGCGATGCTAAGGTTTTGAAGTTCAGAGATTATCAGGAAGACAAGATTGTAGATATGGAAACAGGTGCTGTTACAACTACAGGACTTCCTAAGTCAAATGTTCTTTACTTCGAACTTCCTAACAACTGCTGGTGTTGTGCAAGACCTTCAGGTACAGAGCCTAAGATCAAGTTCTACATGGGCGTTGTAGGTAACAGCATTGATGATGCGAATGCAAAGGTAGCTAAGCTTACCGAGGATTTAAAGGCGATTCTTTAATCAAAATTAATAGAAAAATAAGCGAGTGTAGGTAGCTTTAAGGAGTGTCTACACTCGCCTTTTTGTTGAGGTAATCAGTAAGAGGAATGGGTATGATCAGAGCAAATATTCAAAAAACCGTCAGTTATTTAAAGAGAAACGGAATCAAGTCTACAATGCTTGCAGTAACAGAGCGCTTGCAGAGAATGAAGAAGGAGAAGTATACCTTTGTTCCGGTTTCAGAGGAGGACTTAAAGAAACAAAGAGAAAGAGTTTTTGAAAATCCTGTGGTATTCAGTGTCGTTGTTCCGGTATATCATACTCCGGAAAATTTCTATAAAGAAATGATTGAATCGGTGCTAAATCAATCCTATCCTCATTTTGAACTGATTCTTGCTGATGCAGGAAAACAGCAGGAACTGAAAAGTATAGCTGAGAGTTACAGGGATGAACGTATTAAGTACGTTCAATTAGAGAAAAATATAGGTATTGCAGAAAATACGAATCAGGCCCTGATGTATGCAACAGGAGATTATGTTGCACTGCTTGATCATGATGATGTATATACCCTGGATGCACTTTATGAAATGGCATCCGCTATTGAAGAAGGAAAAAAACGCGGTGTAGAGATTGGTCTTCTCTATTCTGATGAAGATAAATGCGATGAAACAGGAAAGATTTTCTATGAACCAAACAGAAAGCCTTCCTTTGACCTTGATTTACTTATGACCAACAATTATATATGCCATTTGCTGGTGATGAAGACAGAACTAATGAAAAACTTAAAGGAGCGTCCGGAATACGACGGAGCCCAGGATCATGATCTGGTACTTCGAGGTGCGGCAGCACTTCTTTATGGAGTGAATGAAGCGGGAGATATTGATAAGACAGCACTTCCCAATGTAAATTATGACACGATGCCCATTGTATCCATTCCTAAGGTGTTATATCATTGGCGCTGTCATTTACAGTCTACTGCAGCCAATCCGGAAAGTAAGAGATATGCATATGATGCAGGAACCAGAGCGATTGCAGACCTGGTAAAATATATGGGCTGGAAGGGTAATGTTTCTATGATGGAACACGTTGGATTTTCCAGAATAGAGTATGAAGGAAATATATTTTTAATGCGTCCGGAAATCTGCATGGTGGGAGGCAAGATTCTGAATAAAGCGGGAAGAATTGTTGCAGGCAGGATGGACAGTGAGGGAAAGGTTTTAAATAAAGGACTTCCCTCCGGATTTACAGGTTATTTAAACAGAGCCATTCTTTACCAAAGAGCAGAAGCTTTGGATATTCGAGGAATAAAGTTGAATCCAAAGTATCATACTATTTACAGAGAAGTAATAGGGGAAGAGTACAGGGAAGATGAAGCAACAGAGCTATGCATCCCGCCAAAGTATGAGAAGGATAGCGACTATATAAAGATGAGTTTATTGTTATCCAAGAGACTTTTTAAGGAAGGTTTATTACTTTGGGATCCGGCTATGGAAATACACATCTAGTATGGAGAAAACAATGAAAACTACAGTGATTATTCCCAACTATAAGGGCATCAACTTTATAGAGAATTGTTTACAGAGTCTATTTACATGTGAGGACAATCCTTCTTTCGAGGTGATTATGGTGGATAATGCCTCCGGAGATGGCAGTTTGGAACTGGTAAAGGAAAAGTTCCCTCAGGTAAAATGTATAGAACTTAAGGAAAATACAGGCTTTTGTCATGCCGTGAATGTGGGCATTGAAGAAGCGACCACACCCTATGTTCTTTTGTTAAATAATGATACTGTAGTGCAAAAGGGGTTTGTATCAGCACTGGAAGAAGCTATTGAGAGAGAAGAAAGTATTTTCTCGGTCAGCAGCAGAATGCTTACAATGCAGAACCCGGATATTATAGATGACGCAGGGGATAGACTTGCCATTGTTGGCTATGCCTATGCCAGAGGAAAAGGAAGAAAAGCTACAGAATTTGAAAAGAGATGCGAAGTATTTGCGGCCTGTGGCGGTGCAGCCATATACAAAAAATCGGTGATAGAAAAAATCGGTGCTTTTGATGAGGCACATTTTGCATATTTAGAGGATATTGATTTGGGCTACAGAGCAAGGCTGTTTGGCTATAAAAATATGTATGAGCCGAGTGCCAGGGTAATCCATGCGGGAAGCGCAGTATCCGGCTCCAGACATAATGAGTTTAAGGTGAAATTATCCTCTGTAAATGCAGCTTATATGATTGGCAAGAATATGCCGCTTTTACAGATCCTTTTTAATCTTCCGTTTTTGACATTGGGGGTCCTTGTAAAGACAGCCTTCTTTATGAAAAAGGGTATGGGACTTACGTATTTAAAGGGTTATTTAAAGGGAATCGGCAGATGCTTTTCCAAGGAAGGAAGAGCCAAAATAATACCATACAGCATTGGAAAATCCGGCATTTATTTCCGTATTCAAATGATGCTTTGGGCAGATTTTGTACGAATCTTCATAAAATCTTAAATTGTTTTTTAAGATTAAATAAAGTAGAATACACCTAGAGTAGCAAAGCGTGATGAAAGGGTGAGGTTTTCGATGATTAAAGATAACCAAAGCATTTTTAACAGATTGCACGTTTTGATGGATGCTTTTATTACTGTAGTATCCTATGTGGCTGCTTATGCCATTAAATTCTATATCTTTGGAGAAGAGTCATCTGAGGTAGGTGTATTACCTTTTAGAGATTACTTTGTCGTTTTGTTTTTCTTAGTTCCGGTATATATGTTTTTATACTTTATGTGTAATGTATACGGACCCAAGAGAACGGCACAAAGAAGAAGTGAAATTCTGGCAATTATTCAGGCAAACACATTTGGACTAGCTATATACATTATTGTATTGTATCTGGTTGTTCGAGAAATTAACTATTCACGATCCATGATGTTCATTTTTTATGGTTTGAATGTTTGTATCACATCGGCTTCCAGAATTGTTTTACGAAAGACCTTATATTCAATCAGAAGAAAAGGCTACAATCTGAAACATATTTTGGTGGTTGGTTATTCCAGAGCGGCAGAGCAGTATGTAGACAGATTACAGTGGAATCCACAATGGGGATATGCAATTCATGGTTTCTTGGATGATGACATTCCGCGTGGCACCTTGTATAAAGGAGTAAAAGTTCTTGGCAGTATCGGGAATCTGGAAATGATTCTGGAAGAAAATAAAATGGATGAAATAGCCATTGCACTTGCCTTGAAGGATTACGGAAAGCTTGAACATATAGTAAATATATGTGAGAAAAGCGGTGTTCATACCAAATTTATACCGGATTATAATAGTGTAATTCCGACAAGACCCTACACCGAGGATTTGATGGGTCTTCCGGTAATCAATATCAGATATGTGCCATTATCCAGTATGGGTAATAAGGCAATCAAAAGAGCAATGGATGTGGTGGGAGCCTTATTTGGAATTTTGATTACATCACCGATTCTGCTCATCATAGCAATTTTAGTAAAGCTTGGAAGCACCGGCCCGATTATTTTTAAACAGGAAAGAATCGGACTTCATGGGAAGCCTTTTTATATGTACAAATTTCGAAGCATGAGAATGCAGAGAGAGGAAGATGAGAAAAAGGCCTGGACAACCAAGGATGATCCAAGAGTTACAGGGGTGGGACATTTTATCCGCAAGACCAGTTTAGACGAACTTCCGCAGCTGTTTAATATCTTAAAGGGAGATATGAGTCTGGTAGGTCCAAGACCGGAAAGACCGCAGTTTGTGGAGCAGTTTAAAGAGGAAATTCCCAGATATATGATTAAACATCAGGTGCGACCGGGTTTGACCGGTTGGGCACAGGTCAATGGTTTAAGAGGAGATACTTCAATTAAGAAAAGAATTGATTTTGACATTGAATATATCGAAAATTGGACGATTGGTTTTGATGTGAAGATTATACTAATGACATTTCTGACAGGTTTTGTCAATAAGAATGCGTATTAAGGAGAAAAGAAATGAAAGCAAAGAAACTTGGAAGAATTATCATATTTATGTTGGAAATCGTAGTAATTTTAGTGATGACCATCGTGGTAATTCGTTCATTTAAAACAACTCCGGAAGTAGGAGAGGAAGATAATCCCGGTCAGCAGGCGATGATTGATCCGAATACCGGAGAGGTGATCCAAACCAATAAAGAAGGTGAGGTATATTTACCGGATAAGGATTGGAGAGATTTGATTCCTGTGAACCCTGAATTGGATGATGATGCTAACCCTAAGCAGTACTGGAACATTGCTTTGTTTGGTGTAGATGCCAGAAATCCACAGGAACTCTTTAAGGGAAGCCGAAGCGATAGTATGATGATTGCTTCTGTTAATAAAAATACCGGAGAGATTAAGCTTGTTTCTGTATATCGTGATACCTATTTAAATACAGGTAATGATAAGTACCGTAAGTGTAATGCAGCATATTCGGCAGGTGGCGCTGAGCAGGCTATTAACATGCTCAATTCAAACCTCGATTTAAATATTGAAGATTTTATTACTGTAAATTATCAGGCAGTAATCGATACCGTTGATGGTGTTGGTGGTGTCTGGATTGATGTAGATAGCGAAGAGATTCGTCATATCAATAACTATCAGGAAACCATTTCTAAGGATACTATGGGTGGCAAGTCATTTGTACCTGTAACAGAGACAGGATATCAGTTATTGAATGGTTTACAGGCAACTGCTTATTGTCGTATTCGTTATACCAAGGGTGATGACTTTAAGCGTGCTGAGAGACAGAGAGAGGTTATTAAGGCAATTCAGGAGCAGGCACAGAAGCTTGACCTTGTAAGCCTTACCAATATATTTAACAAGGTTGCTCCAAGTTTGTATACTTCTATTGAACCTAAGGACATCCTTGCACTTCTTGGTAAGATTACAGATTATCGTATTGTAGACGAGGGTGGTTTCCCTAACGAGAATATGCGTACCACCGGTACCATCGGTGCCAAGGGAAGCTGTGTCATCCCCTTGGATCTTGCATCTAATGTAACCTGGCTTCATAAGTTCCTTTATGGCATGGATGATTATGAGCCTACCAATGATGTTAAAAAGTATTCGGATGTTATTAAAGCTGATACAAGACAGTATATTCAGTAGCATAGAAAACGCAAGAAAACCTATAGGGTTGTCAGTTTCGAGAGGAATTGACAACCTTTTTGTGTAGACACCGCCGAAGGGCATTTGGATACAGGAATCTGTTGATTCGTGGAGGAAATAGATGAAGGTTGATGTGATTATTCCGGTTTACAAACCGGGAAATGCTTTTTTACAGATGATTGATATGTTAGAACAGCAGACAATAAAAGTGAATAAAATCATATTAATGAATACAGAGAAGCAGTATTATGATGCGCTCTGCAAGGAAAGAGATCTTGAAAAGCAGTATGATAATATTCTGGTGGAACACCTCTTAAAGGAAGAATTTGATCACGGGAAAACAAGAGATGAAGGTGTGAAGCTTTCTGATGCGGATATTTTTATTATGATGACACAGGATGCCATGCCTTACGATACCCAGTTGATTGAAAAACTGGTAGACGGACTTCAGGATGAAAAGGTGGGAGCATGCTTTGCCAAGCAGCTACCTTATCCTGATTGCAAAGCCTTGGAGGTGTTCCAAAGAAAGTTTAATTATCCGGATGAATCACAGAAAAAATCCCTGGAGGATGTAGAGCGTCTTGGAATCAAAACTTTCTTTTGCTCTAATGTTTGCTGTGCCTATAAAAGAGAGGTTTATGACAGAGTGGGCGGATTTGTAAAGGATGCGATTTTTAATGAGGATATGATTTATGCGCATGCCTTGATGACTGCAGGCTTTCAGGTATATTATAATGCTGAGGCCAAGGTGTATCATTCTCATAATTATAGTTTTATGCAACAATTTCACAGAAATTTTGACCTGGGTGTATCGCAGGCGCAGCACCCGGAGGTGTTTGGAAATATTAAATCGGAGTCAGAGGGCATTAAGAGTGTAAAGCAGGCTGCAGGCTATTTAAGGGGACAGAATCGCTATGGGGAAATAGGGCGTTTGGTTGTACACAGTGGCTTCAAGTTTATGGGGTATAAGCTGGGTAAAGCATACAAGAAGTTACCCAAGGGAATGGTTCGTTCCTTTTCTATGAACAAGGAATACTGGAAGTAGATTTCATAAGAGTTTCATAAATAAAACACAGAAAAGACACAATTGATTTATATACTGATTTGTGTAAAACAGATATCACACCTTTGAAATATCGAATATTTCGAGCGCGGCTACAAGGGAGGTAAGGTAATATGTTTGGGGAAGAAAATGAAGAAGTCGAAAATGAAGAAGTAGCAACAGTAGAAGTCAAAAAGGAACCTAAGAAGCATCCCATTGCAAGATTTTTTAAGAACTGTATATTGTGTGTGATTTTTGGTGCTATTTTTGGTGCATGTGCTGCAGGAACATTTTATCTGGTAGGGGATAAATTACCGGGGAAGGATAAGAAACCTGAACAAAAGCAGGAGCAGATTCAGGTGACTCCCACTGCTACGGAGCTCCTTTCTAAGGATGAGGATGAAGAAGAGGAAGTAAATGTTACCTTTGGCGAAAGTGAAAAAGTAACTGTCATTACAACAGATGTTACCGATATGGTGGAAAATGTTATGCCCTGTATGGTAATTATTATGAATAACTATACTGCGACCTCTGATTTCTGGGGTTCTAACTATGAAAAGGAAGCACAGGCCAGTGGTACCGGAATTATTATAGGTCAGAGTGATACAGAACTTGTTATTGCAACGAACCAGCATGTGGTAGAAAAGCAAAACAAATTGGAAGTTACATTTATCAATGGAACTTCAGCAAAAGCAGAGATGAAGGGCTTTGATAAATCCATGGATTTGGCGGTAATTGCAGTTTCTTTAGAGGATTTGGATGAGGATACAAAAAATGCAATTGCTGTTGCCAGATTGGGAGACAGCGATGAATTAAAGCTTGGAGCACCGGTGGTTGCGATTGGTAATGCTATGGGTTACGGACAGTCAGTTACCGGCGGCTATGTCAGTGCATTGAATCGTGAGATAGAATTCAACGATGGCAGCAAGGGATATTTCATTCAGACAGATGCTGCAATTAATCCCGGTAATTCCGGCGGAGCTTTACTTAATATACAGGGTGAGGTAATAGGTATTAATTCCAGCAAAATCGGTGGTGACACCATAGAAGGTATCGGATTTGCGATTCCTATTTCAACTGCAAAGCCTATTATTGAAGAGTTAATGAAGAATGAGACAAAGCATCGAAATGAAACAGGCAAGACTTCATTTATTGGTGTGGAGGTCTCTACAATTACTGAGAGAGCTGTAGAAAATGGAATTTATCCAAGAGGTGTTATGATCAGAAGTGTGGAAGAGGATGGTCCCGCAGCCCAGGCAGGTATGGAAGCAGGGGATATAGTGGTGAAGTTTGGAGAGGATAAGATTACTTCCTCTGAAGAACTGATAGAAGCCTTAAGATATTATGAACCCGGAACCACGGTAAAGGTGGTTGTAAAGCGTAAGATAGATGAAGAATCTGAAGAATATGAGGATGTAGAACTGACACTTACATTGGGAGAGAGATCATAGCATTTGCTATGGTCTTTCTTTTTGAAATAATATAAGTTTACAATTTCTTTATAATTCTATAGGAAAGAATTTACTTGTTAAATAAGGTTATTTTGAGTATACTTAGAAAGTCTACAGATGGAGAAGATATTTTTTTGCTAGAAAGGACAGAAGTTATGTCAAATCAAAATTGGAATGATGACGACGCAAAGGACTTTTTGGATTTCAGAGAGTGCGTAGAGGAAGATAAAGACAAAGATAAAGATGATGCTTCCAAGGAAGCTAAAGACGAGGAAATAGAAGAATCAGACGAAACAGAAGATACTTCGGAGGAAGACGATTCTGAAGATGAATATGAGGATATCTGTTTTGCGTGTCGCAGACCGGAAAGCAAGGCAGGAAAAATGATGAAAATTGCGCCCGGTATGTGCATTTGTAACGACTGTATGCAAAAGACCATGGAAACGATGGGACATATGGGGAACTTTGATTACAGCAGTATGTTTGGATTGCCTCCAAAGAACAAGAAGAAAAAAGAGGATGAGGATGATACGGAAGAAATGAAGGGTTCACCTTTTTCCGGTTTCCCGGGGATCCGTTTTGTAAATTTGAATGATCTACAGGGAGAAGGAATTCCTCGTAAGCAGAAGTTAAAGAAAAAGAAAAAAGATAAAGCTGCGCCTCAGTTAAAGCTGGAAGACATTCCGGCACCACACAAGATTAAGGCAAGTCTTGATGAGTACGTTGTGGGACAGGAATATGCCAAGAAGGTAATCTCTGTTGCAGTTTACAACCATTATAAGAGAGTCGTAACCGGTACTATGGATGAGATTGAGATTGAAAAGTCTAACATGCTCATGATTGGACCTACCGGTAGTGGTAAGACTTATCTTGTAAAAACTCTGGCAAAGCTTCTTGATGTGCCTCTTGCAATTGCCGATGCGACCAGTTTAACAGAAGCAGGTTATATTGGTGATGATATCGAAAGTGTTGTTTCTAAGCTTTTGGCAGCAGCCGATAATGATGTGGAAAAGGCAGAGAGAGGCATTATCTTCATCGATGAAATTGATAAGATTGCCAAAAAGAAAAACACAAATTCGCGAGATGTTAGTGGTGAGAGTGTACAGCAGGGTATGTTAAAGCTGTTAGAGGGGGCTGAGATTGAAGTGCCGGTAGGTGCTAACAGCAAGAATGCTATGGTTCCTTTGGCTACTGTAAATACCAAAAATATATTGTTTATTTGTGGTGGTGCGTTCCCAGACCTGGAAGAAATTATTAAGCAGAGACTTGCAAAGTCTGCTTCCATTGGATTTAACTCAACCTTAAAGGATGAGTTTGATAATGATAAGAATATCCTAAGCAAGGTAACAACTGAGGATCTTCGTAGCTTTGGTATGATTCCTGAGTTCCTTGGAAGACTTCCCATTGTATATACCCTGGAGGGCTTAAGCAAGGAAATGATGGTTAAAATCTTAAAGGAGCCAAAGAATGCAATCTTAAAGCAGTATCAGAAGCTTTTGGAGTTAGACCATGTTGACTTGGAGTTTAATGATGAAGCATTGGAAGCCATCGCAGAGCTTGCAATGGAAAAAGATACCGGTGCCCGAGCACTTCGTTCTATCATTGAGAAGTTTATGCTTGATATCATGTATGAGATTCCCAAGGATAAAAACATAGGTCATGTAACCATTACCAGAGAATACATCGAAGGAAATGGCGGACCGATTATCGAGATCAGTAACAATTAATAAGTCATTCGAAATGGGCGTGTGATTTGTCACACGCCCATTCACTATTTGTAGCGAGGAAGGAAACCAAGCGGCCACGAAGTGGACATTTTTTTCACCCGAGCGTGAAAAAACATATTGACAAATTAAATAAAAGTGTTAATATAAACACATGAACAATCATTCATATAATAAAATTTAAGTATGAAAGGAATTATAGATTATGAAGAAGAAGTTTAAGATTGAAGTTGATTGTGCAAACTGTGCATTAAAGATGGAAGAGGCTACCAAGAAGATTGAGGGGATAGAAAGTGCAAGTGTAAGCTTCATGGCACAGAAGATGGAAGTAGTATTTGCAGAAGGTGCAGATATTAACGAGGTTATGGGCAAGGTGGAAAAGGCTTGCAAGAAGGTGGAACCTGATTGTGAAATTTTTTATAAATAATGATGATTATCTGGGGATACGCTGATGCGTATCCTTCAATGTATATATAGGTGAAATTATGACAAAAAAACAGAAAAAAGTATTATACAGAATTATTATAGCTGCGATATTCCTTATTGTACTGCACTTTTTAAATCCGCAGGGAATTTGGGCACCGATTCTGTATCTGATTCCCTACGTGATTATTGGATATGACATTGTAAGGAAAGCAATTCTTGGTATTATACACGGAGAAGTATTTGATGAAAACTTCCTCATGGCGGTAGCAACTATTGGAGCAATGATTCTGGGTGAGTACGCAGAGGGATCGGCAGTTATGCTATTCTACCAGATTGGAGAATTATTTCAGAGCTATGCTGTTGGAAAGAGTAGAAAGAACATTACAGCACTTATGGATATTCGTCCTGATTATGCCAATGTGGAAAACGAGGATGGGGAGATTTCCGAGGAAGATCCTGATGATGTAGAAGTTGGAACCATTATTGTAGTCAAGCCGGGAGAAAAGATTCCTATTGATGGTAAGATTATTGAAGGTAATTCCACTTTAAATACCAGTGCGTTGACAGGGGAAAGTATTCCAAGAGAAGTAAATGTGGGCGATGAGGTAATCAGTGGCTGCGTCAATATGACAGGATTAATCAGAGTAGAAACAACCAAAGAATTTGGTGAGTCTACGGTTTCTAAGATTTTGGATATGGTGGAGAATTCCAGCATGAAAAAATCCAAATCTGAAAATTTTATTACTAAGTTTGCACACTACTATACACCTGCAGTTTGTTATGGTGCTTTGGCTTTGGCACTTGTCCCGCCCCTTGTAAGTATGTTTTTGTTACATACAGATGCAGCTTGGAGTACTTGGATTATCAGAGCCTTAACCTTCCTTGTAATCAGTTGCCCATGTGCACTTGTTATTTCTATTCCACTTAGTTTCTTTGGAGGAATTGGTGGAGCCAGTGCAGCAGGGGTTTTGATTAAGGGATCTAATTATTTAGAAGCACTTTCTAAAACCGGTTTTGTAGTATTTGATAAAACAGGTACCCTTACCAAAGGCGTTTTTGAAGTAGCATCGGTTCATCTTGATGAAAAATATGAGAATCAGGGTGGCAGCAGGGAGAAACTTTTGGAACTTGCAGCGTTTGCTGAAAATTATTCGAATCATCCAATCAGTAAGAGCTTAAAAGATGCTTATGGTAAAACTATCGATACCTCCAAGATTGATCAAGTGGAAGAAGTCCCGGGACATGGTATTGAAGCAGTAGTAGATGGTATAAAGGTTAGTGCAGGAAACAGCAAGCTTATGAAGAAGCTGGGAATTTCCTATATAGAGGAAACACAGGTAGGTACACATGTATACGTGGCTATCGATGGTGCTTTTGCAGGATGCATTGTAATCTCAGATGTTATAAAGGAAAATGCAAAGAAGGCAATCAGTGATTTGTCAGCGGCAGGAATTACAACCGTCATGTTAACCGGTGACGGCAAGAAGGTTGCGGATGAAGTGGCTGGTCAGCTTGGAATAAAGCAGGTTTACAGCGAACTTTTACCACAGGATAAGGTTAGCCAGGTAGAAAGACTTCTTGCAGAAAAGAAGAAGGGCGAGATTTTAGCCTTTGCAGGTGATGGAGTTAACGATGCCCCTGTTTTATCCAGAGCGGATATTGGTATTGCCATGGGAGCTATGGGTAGTGATGCAGCGATTGAAGCAGCAGATATTGTGCTTATGGATGACAATCCGGAAAAGATTGCATTAGCAATGAAGATTTCCAGAAAATGTATGGCTATCGTATATGAAAATATTGTTTTTGCCCTGGTAGTAAAGGCCATATGCTTAATCTTGGGTGCAATCGGTATTGCGAATATGTGGCTTGCAATCTTTGCAGATGTAGGCGTTATGGTGATTGCCGTACTCAATGCAATTCGATGTTTAAGGGTTCCTAAATAAGTCATAAAACATCTTACACATTCATAAAATGTTGTAAGGTGTTTTTTTGTTGGGGAAAATATGGATTGCAAGGATATGATGCTTTCAGAAAGTACCGGAGATTATATTTTAGATTTTACGCCTGTGAATGGGAATGATGAATTTTGCAGTGTCTCTGTGAATGACAGATACCAGATTGTATATAGCGGAGAAAGCTTTGATTCTATCGGAGGTGAAAAGCTTCCTTTTCGATATCGATATATTCCAAAGCTATATGGACTTATGGAAGAGGAGAGAAGTGAAGGGGACGCAGAGATTGCCTATATACAGAGTGGTATCAGAAGATTACAGGACTCAAATTTAAATCTCAGGGGAAGAGGATGTATTATATGTTTTATTGATACGGGAATTGATTTTAGTCTGCCGGATTTTTTGGATGAATATGGGAATAGTCGAATTCTTTCCATTTGGGATCAGAGCTTGCAGGATGGGAGGGCACCGGAGGGGTTTTTTATAGGAACAGAATATAATAGGAATGAGATTTTATATGCTCTGGAACAAGAGAACCCTAAGGATTATATAAAGAGCGAGGATGAGGATGGCCACGGAACGCGCATGGCACTTTTGGCTGCAGGGAAAAAGGGGGCTGCGCCGGATGCACTTTTGGTTATAGTAAAACTTAAAACCTGTAAAGATAATCTCAGGGATTTTTATGGCATTCAAAAGTCTGCCCCGGCCTATTCTGAGGCAGACATTATGCTGGCCATAAAGTATGGGGAGCAGTTTGTAAAACCCTTTGAAAGGCCCATAATATACTGCCTTGGTCTTGGAACGGCCATGGGAGATCATAGCGGAAAATCTTTTCTGGATCGTTATGCGGAAGAAATTGCGCAGTTAAGAAATCGATGTATGATTGTGTGTGGTGGAAATGAAGGAAATGCGGCACATCATTACAGAGGAAATATATCCGAAAATGGTGGGGAAAACTATGAAGATGTGGAATTACGAGTAGGAGAGGAGGAAGGATTTTGCCTTGAATTTTGGGGGATGCTTCCAGATGTATATGAAATGGAAGTCCGTAGTCCCGGGGGAGAAAGGGCTGTCATATCGACGGAAGGATATAGCTTTCGAACCTACTACTTTTTATATGAAAATACAACCCTCGAGGTGGAAAAGCAAAATGTGGAGAGCAATTCCGGGAGAATCTTTTACAGATTCAAGTTTCTAAAGCCCACCGGTGGAATTTGGACCATTCGGGTACGGGTGCAGGGAAAGGTTTACAACGGTGTTTTTCATATGTGGCTTCCGATTCAGGCATTTTTATCCGGAGATACTTACTTCTTGAGACCGGACCCCAATGTGACAATTACAGATCCGGGAATGAATAATACGGTTTTTACAGTTGGAGGGTACAATCCATTAGATGAAAGCTTTTATCTGAAATCCGGTAGAGGATTTAATATCGATGGAGAGGTGAAACCGGATATTGTAGCTCCCTGCGCAGGGGTATTAGGAAGAAGTGGCAGTAGTTACGGAGCAGCAATTGCAGCAGGAACTACGGCGCAGTTTATGGAGTGGGCAGTTGTAAAAGGTAATCTGCCTCTAGTAGAAACGGTTCAAATTAAGAATTATTTTATGAGAGGGGCAAAAAGAAAAGCCACGTATACCTATCCAAATAGAGAATGGGGATACGGGGCCTTGAATATGCAGGGTGTATTTAATCTTTTGGCAGGAATGCCTAATGAATAATGGAATTGTATTCCAAACGGCCAATGGTATGCTCTTCAATAATTTCTCGCCCTTCATTGCCGGAGAGGAGATTTGAAACCTCGCGGATGGCAGTACGGGAAATATCAGAGAAGTTCTGAGAAACCGTATAAATATCTTCTGCAACATAAGCCATCAGGGTAATACCATCAAATCCGCAGACTGGTTTTTCAAGCCCTAAGGTCTTGAGCGCATGCATTGCACCAATGGCCATCAGGTCGGAAGCACAAACAATAATATCGTTGTCTTTGCCCAGCTTTAATGTGATATCATGGGCAGTTTTTTCGGAGAAACCACCATTTTCAATGGTGAGCTTTAAGGAATGATCCTTACAAAATTGTCGAATACCATTGAGACGGGCATCCATAACATAAGCTCCCTCCGGTCCGGAAATGTATAACAGGTTCTTTGCTTTTCCTGATATGGTCTGCAGGGTCTTTTCGGCAACTTCATACTGTGCTTTGCACTGGTCAATCCAAACACAGGAGGTATTGGAATTGACATTGGAGCCATCAACTAAGACAACTTTAAAGTTTTGTCGTGCAACCAGTTCATTCAAAATGAGATCAGTTCTTCCGAGACCATAAATAATCAAACCATTAATATTTTGGGAATGCAGATAATTTTCTACCTCTTCGATCGTTTTTCCTTCCAGCATGGAAAAGAAAATAGTAACAACATCCATCTTCATGGTTAGTGCTTCGTGAAGTGCTCCTGACAGATAACGCATGCTGATTTCATCAATTGCCTGTGTATCTTCACTCAATCGAATCAAAAGTGCAATTCGGTTAGACTGTTTGCTGGAAAGAGCAGCAGCCACTGCATTGGGAACATAATTTAATTCGCTGATGGCGCGATTTACACGATCCTTTGTTTCGTTACTGACGCCGGGATATTGGTTTAAAACCTTGGAAACGGTGGAAATTGCAACCCCCGCATGCTTGGCAACATCTTTAATTGAGGCCATAACATTCTCCCTTCTACTACAATATGTGCTAATCATTATGACAGGTCAGAAAGAACCTGTTCCAGTGTTTCATAGTAATCTTCAAAGGTCTTTTTACAGCAGGAAGGATTGTTAATAACAATACCCTCGCTTCGAAGACCTGTTAATGTAAAGCCCATTGCCATACGATGATCGTCATAGGTTTCAATGGTGGCAGGCTTTGGAGTACCGGGATAAATGGTAATAGAATCTTCAGTGGATTCCGTAACGATTCCCATACGATTTAACTCCGTAACAATGGCGGTCAAACGATCGCATTCCTGGAAACGAATATGTCCAATACCACGAATGGTGGTAGGAGAAGAGGCATATGGCGCAATGGCGGCCAGGGTAATGGCCTGATCGGAACATGCTGACATATCAACATCAATACCCTGGAAACAACCATCTCCGGGAGAAAGCAAAATTCCCTCGGGAGTATGTGTGATTTTGCAACCCATCTTTTCCAGGATTTCAATAAATGCCACATCGCCCTGCATGCTGTCTTTGGTAACCCCATTTACTAAAACTTCAGTTTGAAGTAAGGGTGCCATTGCATAAAAGTAACTGGCAGCAGAAACGTCGGGCTCAATCATATAATTCAGTGCTTTGTAGGACTGACCGGGCTTTGTTTCGTAACCATAAGGCCTGGTGGAATTTTCACAACCACTGCAGGAGTGGTTTTCATTTCCCCCATCACAATAATAAAGTGGAGTGGAGGTAACACCGAACTGCTTCATCATGCTTACAGTCATTTGAATATAACTAAGGCCATGTTCACCTTCCAAATGAATGTTTAAGCCATGGGGACTTAAATTGGAGGAAATTAACAGTGCACTTAAAAACTGACTGCTGTGATCAATATTCACAGTAATATCGTTTGTAGCAAATCCATTACTTGTTAATGTAAATGGGAAAAAACCTTCCTTTTCATCGAAGGAAATCTCACAACCAAGCGATTTTAAAGAAGCAAGAAGGGGAGCCATAGGTCTTTTTTTCATCTGTTCTGAAGAATCCAAATGGTAAGTACCATGGCTGATTCCAAGGTAAGCTGCCAGAAATCTTGCTGCCGTTCCAGCACTTCCAACATATATTCCGGCTTGCTTTTTGGGAACGGCGCCGCCCAGTCCCTTTATTTTTACAATTCTTTTTGCTTCATCAACCTCTGTTTCAAAACCAAGATCCTGAATACTTTTTAAAAAGTTTCTGGAATCGTCACTAAAAAGTACGCCGGAGAGAGTAGATTCTCCCTGGGCCAAAGTGGCAAGCAAAAGTGCACGATTGGTAATGCTTTTTGAACCGGGAACAGATACGGTAATTCGCTTCTTATTTTGCGGTTTTACAACCGGTACCTGATAGACGGGTGTACTAATCATAATATAAATATCCTGCTTTCTGTTACCTATGAATGGAATGAAAAAAATGAAAAAACGATTTCTATTCGATAGGTAGTGGTTTTTCTTTATGGGTATTTTACCATAGAGGAAAATACTTGACAAGAAATAAAGCATGTTGTAGATTTAAATCATAATATTCATAGTAGAATAGTAGAAATTGAGGGAAGAAATATGAAAATATCAACAAAAGGAAGATACGCAGTTCGTGTTATGCTGGATTTGGCATGCTGCAATAGGGACGAATGCATTAAGGTTAAGGATATTGCCGCAAGACAAGCGATTTCTGAGAAATATTTAGAGCAGATTATATCTACATTAACCAAGGCCGGATACCTTCGCAGTATCAGGGGAGCACAGGGCGGATATATGATGGTTGGAGAACCTAAGGATTATACAGTCGGAATGATTTTGAGACTGACAGAGGGAAGTATGGCTCCGGTTGCATGTTTGGACAATGGCATTATTGCCTGTGACAAGAGTACGAACTGTGATACCATTGGTCTATGGAAAGAACTGTATGATGCCGTGAACAATGTTATTGACAATGTGACCATTGAAGATTTAAAGCTTCGAAGAGAAAAGCGTTTAAATAATTTAAACTACGATATCTAATTTTATAAAGAAAAAAATTTATAAAGAAAAATATAAATCCGGGAGATTAAATGTTCTCCCGGATTCTTATATCTACAGCTACATGTATGTATTCTTTTTCAGGCTTTTCTCCTGTGGTAAGGTAGGAGAAGAGAATTGCTAACGGCTTGGAACCCTGTACCTTGGGCTGCTGACAAATGGTTGCCATGATGACACCTTTGTTTACAAGCTCCTTGGTAGTTGGAACCTTATCAAAAGCAATTACGGTAACCTTCTTGGCAAGTCCAAGTACGTTTAAACTTCGGCATCCGCCATAAACACCACCTGCTACAAAGAACAGGGCATTGATTTCAGGATGTCTTTTTAAAAGGTTTGTAGTCTTTTCATAGCTTTCAAATTCATCATCATGATTTTCGATGATTTCCACGATTTCCATATCTGATTTAGTTTTCTTCAGATTGCTGACAAAACCGGCAATTCGTTCTGTATGACAAAGCACATCAGGGGAACCGGTAATGATTCCGACCTTCAGCTTTTCGGCGCCCATCAATCGCATAAGACCGGCAGCAGTTTCTCCGCTTTTAATATAGTTACTTCCAACATAAGCAAGTCGCTTGGAGTTTTCAATATCAGTATTAAAGGCAACAACAGGAATTCCCATATCAAACAACTGGTTAATCTTTGCACGAATCGCATCGTCGTTGTAGGGAGGAAGTGCAATACCACTTACTTCTTCCTCCAGTAATTCTTCGATGGCATTTAGCTCCTCCTGCACACCATAGTCAATATGCTTGATGACAACGGTGCAGTTGTAGCCGGCAAGTTCTGCTGCTTTCTCCTGTATACCTTCTTCTACATCCAGGAAAAAAGGATTCTCGGTAGAAAACAGAATGACACCAAGTTTTAATTTCTTTTTCTGTGCTGCAAGTACCAGACCGGCCATGTTGGGACGGTAGTCCAAAGCTTTTGCAATTTCGCGAATCTTTTCTGCTGTGGCAGGATTTACGGAACCGCGGTTGTTTAAAACTCTGTCTACAGTTCCTCTGGATACACCGGCGAGGGCAGCAATTTCTTTTATTGTAGACATATAAATCCCTTCAAAAAATGACACAAACCGTGTCAAAATGACAGTGCTTTTTTATTACAGGGTTTAGTGTAACATAGCAAAAAAAGTTCGTCAAATACAAATTGTGCACGAGCACTCACCTAGTTTTCCGGATTGTGAAAGGAAATAAACGTTAAAATAAGTGAATATGGCAAATTTGCCACAAAAAAATAATGTTTTTTTGTCAATCTAACAAAGTTGCTGAAATAATTGAAAAGTCTATTGATTTTGAATGAAAAAACGAGTATGCTAACTATAGTGTGCACGCACACAATTTTGTTGCACGATTATTCCAAAGACAAAATTGAAGGTGCCAAAGAGATTGCCCGTTATAACGGAGCGAAATGGAGGTAGAATATGTTATATATTGGTGTTGATTTAGGTACATCAGCAGTAAAGTTATTGTTAATGGATGGCGAAGGAAAGATTCAGAACATCGTTTCCAGAGAATATCCTATATATTTCCCTAATCCAGGCTGGTCTGAGCAGAAGCCTGAAGATTGGTGGACACAGACCGTTGACGGTATCAAGGAATTAATCAAGGATGCTGACAAGAGCCAGGTTGCAGGTATTTCCTTCGGTGGACAGATGCACGGTCTTGTAATTCTTGACAAGGATGACAACGTTATCCGTCCCGCACTTCTTTGGAACGATGGCCGTACCTTTGAAGAGTGTGATTATTTAAATAATGTAATCGGAAAAGAAAAGCTTTCAGAGTATACAGCTAACATTTCCTTCACAGGATTTACAGCTCCCAAGATTCTCTGGATTAAGAACAAAGAGCCTGAAAACTTTGCAAAGATTGCAAAGATCATGCTTCCTAAGGATTACATCGCATACAAGCTTACCGGTGTTCACTGTACAGACGTTTCAGATGCTTCCGGTATGTTGATCTTCGACGTAAAGAACCGTAAGTGGTCTAAGGAAATGTGCGATATCTGTGGTATCACAGAAGATCAGCTTGCTACATGCTACGAAAGCTACGAAGCAGTTGGTACCGTTCTTCCTGAAATCGCAGCAGAACTTGGAATCCCTGCAACAGTTAAGGTTGCAGCAGGTGCAGGCGATAATGCAGCAGCTGCAGTTGGTACAGGTACTGTTGGTGACGGTATGTGTAACATCTCTCTTGGAACAAGTGGAACAATCTTCATTTCTTCTAAGAACTTCGGTGTTGATAAGTACAATGCACTTCATTCATTTGCTCATGCAGACGGAAGCTATCATTTAATGGGATGTATGCTTAGTGCTGCAAGCTGTAACAAGTGGTGGATGGATGAAATCATCAAAACTAAGGATTATCCTGCAGAGCAGAAGAATATTACAAAGCTTGGCGAGAACCATGTATACTTCCTTCCTTACCTTATGGGTGAGCGTTCTCCTCACAACAATCCTAATGCTAGAGGTACCTTCATTGGTTTAACAATGGATAACACAAGAGAAGATATGACGCAGGCTGTATTGGAAGGTGTTGCATTCGCACTTAGAGATTCTTTCGAAGTTGCTAAGTCACTTGGCATCAAGATTGAAAGAACCAAGATTTGTGGTGGTGGTGCTAAGTCTCCTCTTTGGAAGAAGATGATCGCTAACATCCTTAATGTTAAGGTTGATGTTATCGAAGTTGAAGAGGGTCCTTCTTTAGGTGGTGCTATGCTCGCAGCAGTTGCTTGTGGCGAATTCGAATCAGTAGAAGCTGCAGCTGCTAAGATTGTTAAGGTTATTGATACTGTTGAGCCTGAAGCTGAACTCGTTGCTAAGTACGAGGAAAGATACTCACAGTTCAAGCAGATTTATCCTGCTTGCAAGCCTCTTTTCGATATCATTAAATAATCGAAGAGAATTTCTATGAACGAAAGGGGCACGAAAGGTGCCCCACAACAATAAAGATATAAGAAAGGATACAAAAATATGAAAATCTATTCTTGTAATGAGCCAGAATTCCGTGAATTCGGACGTGTAATCAACAATGTTGATTTCACAGAGCTTGTTGAGGCTATGAAGAAGACTCCTTGTCCTGAAGGTGTTGTATATGAGCCCAGCATTGCTGAATTAGAAGCACTTCCTGTATGTGAGCAGTTATCAAGCATCACTTACGGTGAGATGCCTATCCAGATTGGTTATTGTAACGGACATAACTCAAAGTTAAATGCTCTTGAGTATCACAGAGATTCTGAAATCAATGTGGCTGCTACAGATGCAATTCTTATGCTTGGTCTTATGAAGGATGTTCAGCCTGACTTCACATATGATACAGCAAATGTTAAGGCATTCCTTGTTCCTGCCGGAACTGCTGTAGAAGTATTCGCTACCACTCTTCACTATGCTCCTTGTGGCGTAGATGGAAACGGATTCCAGGTAACCATCGTTCTTCCTAAGGGAACCAACTATCCTTTGAAGAATGCTCGTCCAAGAGCAACAGGTACCACAACTACTAACGAAGATTGCTTAATCACAGCAACCAACAAGTGGTTAATCGGACATGCTGAAGGCGGTCTTGATGAGGGTAGCTTCCTTGGATTAAAGGGTAAGAACCTTGACCTTAATGACTAATCAAAAATAGAAAACGATTAGGCATAAAAAACTGTGGCAAGTTTACTTGTAAACAGTTATAATCAAATGTAGTTATAGCACTTAAATGTTGCTTTAATTAAACACGCATATATTTTAGGAGGATTTTAAAATGAACAATTTACCACAGGTAAAAATTGGTATTGTTGGTGTTAGCCGTGACTGCTTCCCTGCAGAGTTAACTATCAACAGAAGAAAAGCATTAGTAGATGCTTACACAAAGAAGTATGGCGCAGCTGACATCTATGAGTGTCCTGTAACCATCATCGAAAGCGAAATCGATATGGTAAACGCTCTTGAGGATATCAAGAAGGCTGGATGTAACGCTCTTTGCGTATATCTTGGAAACTTCGGTCCTGAAATTTCTGAAACTCTTCTTGCAAAGCACTTTGATGGTCCTGCAATGTACGTTGCAGCAGCAGAAGAGAGCCAGGCTGACCTTATGGACGGTCGTGGAGATGCATACTGTGGTATGTTAAACGCAAGCTACAACTTAAAGCTTCGTAACATTAAGGCATATATCCCTGAGTATCCTGTTGGTACTGCTGAGGAATGTGCAGATATGATCAACGAGTTCGTTCCTATTGCTAGAGCAATCGTTGGACTTAACAGCTTAAAGATCATTTCTTTCGGTCCTAGACCTCTTAACTTCCTTGCTTGTAACGCTCCTATTAAGCAGCTTTACAACCTTGGTGTTGAAATCGAAGAGAACTCAGAGTTAGACCTTTTCGAAGCATTCAACAAGCATGCTGGAGACGAAAGAATTCCTGCAAAGGTTAAGGAAATGGAAGCAGAACTTGGCGCTGGTAACAAGAAGCCTGAAATCCTTGCTAAGCTTGCTCAGTACGAGTTAACCTTACTTGACTGGGTTGAAGAGCACAGAGGTTACAGAGAGTATGTTGCAATCGCTGGTAAGTGCTGGCCTGCATTCCAGACTCAGTTTGGATTCGTTCCTTGTTATGTAAACAGCCGTTTAACAGCTATGGGTATTCCTGTATCTTGTGAAGTAGATATCTATGGATGTCTTTCAGAGTTCATCGGTACCTGCATTTCTCAGGATGCTGTTACTCTTCTTGATATCAACAACTCTGTACCTGCTGATATGTACAAAGAGTCTATCGAAGGTAAGTTCAACTATACTCACAAGGATACCTTCATGGGATTCCATTGTGGTAACACCTGTACTTCTAAGCTTGCATTCTGCGAGATGAAGTATCAGAAGATTATGGCTAGAAACCTTCCTATGGAGGTTACACAGGGTACTCTTGAAGGAGATATCATGCCTGGTGAAATCACCTTCTATCGTTTGCAGTCAACTGCTGATTGCAAGCTTCGTGCTTACATTGCACAGGGTGAAGTTCTTGACGTTCGTACTAAGTCATTCGGTGCTATCGGTGTATTCGCTATTCCTGAGATGGGACGTTTCTATCGTCACGTATTGATCGAGAAGAACTATCCTCATCACGGTGCAGTTGCATTCGGTCACTTCGGAAAGGCTTTATATGAAGTATTCAAGTACATCGGTGTTCCTATCGAAGACTTGAACTACAACCAGCCTAAGAGCTTACCTTATCCTACAGAGAATCCTTGGGCATAAGAGTAAACTAATATGTTCTTTAAGCGTCGCCTGCATGCAGGCGGCGCTTTTTAAGTGCCCGGATTCTTCCGCGCAAGTGGGGACTTATTGAGTCGATACACGGGGTGGAGTAGTTATAATAATTTTACAGACACGCTTTCGCTCTGCACTTCACGTAGCGGATACTAACAAAAAAATTAGGTACAAGGGAATTGCATAAATGGATTCCCTTGTACCTAATTCTTTTGAAGTACCGACGTGAAGCAACGGTCTGAAAAATTATTATAACTACTCCACCCCGTGCGTCGCCCTTGAATTGCGTTCTTTTTGCATGGAAGATGGAAAAATTTTAGAAAAATTTGGTAGATATAGGGATTGTAGAAAGTAAACCCCGCCGTAGAAGGGGGATAGTGTCAAAAGGTCGGTAAAAAATAGAGAAACAGGGATAAAGGGAAGAAGTAAACACCGCCGTAGAAGGGGGAATAGTGTCAAAAGGGCGGTAAAAAGAGAGAAACAGGGGTGAAGAGAAGAAGCAAACCCCGCCGTAGAAGGGGGAATAGTGTCAAAAGGTCGGTAAAAAGAGAGAAACAGGGATAAAGGGAAGAAGCAAACACCGCCGTAGAAGGAGGAATAGTGTCAAAAGGGCGGTAAAAAAAGAGAAACAGGGGTGAAGGGAAGAAGCAAACCCCGCCGTAGAAGGGGGAATAGGGTTAAAAGGTCGGTAAAAAGAGAGAAACAGGGATAAAGAGAAGAAGTAAACACCGCCGTAGAAGGGGAAATAGTGTCAAAAGGGCGGTAAAAAGAGAGAAACAGGGATAAAGGGAAGAAGCAAACACCGCCGTAGAAGGGGAAATAGTGTTAAAAGGTCGGTAAAAGGAGAGAAATAAGGACGAAGGGAAGAAGTAAACACCGCCATAAATAGGAAAGAAAGGTTAAAAGGTCGGAAAAGTAAGAAAAAGGAATAGATATATGATATAATCCAATTGGTTAACATCATAAATATATCATTAAATAGATTTGAGAATATAAAGATATTAGATTAGCAAATAAAGATATTTGAAAGAGCATTAGGAGTTGTGGGTTTGAGTAGAGTAGAGAAAGCGGTAGTGTATTATAAGAGAAATTTTAATTGCTCTCAAGCAGTGTTCACGACGTATGCCGTAGAGTGTGGAATGGATGAGAAGCTGGCTTTGAAGCTTGCTACGAATTTTGGTGGTGGTGCCAGAAAGGGAGAACTATGCGGTGCGGTAAGTGGTGCAATGATGGTTCTTGGTCTTCTCTTTGGACATAGTGAGAGTGAAGATACAGAAACGAAGAAAATAGTTTATGCCTTGTCGGAGGAATACATGACGAGGTTTGCAAAAGTCAATGGAAGTACGGTTTGCAGGGATTTACTTGGTTATGATTTGACCAAACCGGAGGACATGGAGATAATTAAGGAAAAACAGCTGTTTACTACTACATGTGTAGAAATGGTACAAAGTGCAGTAGAAGTATTGGAAGAGTTACTGGCTGAAAAGATGGGAGAAGATTTAAGAGATTCTCTTCCGAATATTTTAAATGAGAATAAAAAGCTTTATGGCAAGTGCGATGGGGAAAGAATTGTTGTAGATCCTAAGGATCTATTATATATAGAAAAGGTAGATGAAAAGACTTTTGCATATACGCAGGAGCGGGTGGTTCAGCTAGATTTGTCTTTGCAGGCATTAGAGGACATGTTAAAGGATATTCGCTATTTCAGATGTAGTAAATCTATGATTGTAAACGTAGATAAGGTTGAGCGATTGAAGAGTTTATCCTCTAATCGAATTGATACTACGTTGTGCAATGGGGAGCATATTTTGATTTCAAGAACTTATGCTTCGGAGTTTCGTAAGCTGTTAAGGAGGGATAGAAATGAGTAAACCAACACTGTGGGAAAGATATTTGACCAAGGAAATTGGAATTGAATTTAAGGCTTGTTTATATTTCTTTGCAATTCTGTTTTATTATTGTATATATAGGATTTGTATAGGAGAAATGAACGCCAGTATTTTACATATGGCAGAAATGATTATTACGGCATATGCGATTGGTTATGTACAGGTATTCTTACTTTGGAATTTTGATGAAGCAGAGCAGCTAAAGGGAAAAGAGGTTTTGGGGATGATTTTGTGTAGTCTTATTTACACCGGAATCTCTTTTATAGGTAACTGGTTTGAAAAAAATATATGGGTTACAATAGGTTATTTTGCATATATGATTTTCCTATATATTTGTGTATTCTTTGTTTATAAATGTCGTAGAAAAATCGATGACAAAATTCTGAATGATGATCTTGCAATGTTTAAAACAAGAGATGAAAAATAAAAATAGTGCAACTTAAAGGAAGAAAAGTGCATGTAGCGGGGACAGGTATTGTCCTCGCTTAATTTATTGTATAAGATAAAATCAGATCGAAAAACAAAAAGAAAAAGATTATAAGAAAGGACTGGAATATATGAAAAATATCATTGATATACAAGGATTAACTAAAAATTATGGGAAGCATCGTGGTGTCAGCGATGTAAGTATTCAGGTTAAGGAGGGTGAAATCTTTGGCTTTCTGGGACCAAATGGAGCAGGAAAATCAACCACAATCAGAGCTATGCTGGGACTAATCCATTACGAAGAGGGAAAAATTTTGATTGATGGAAAGGATAGCGTAAAAAATCAGGAAGAGATTTTGAAAAATGTAGGGTACATGCCAAGTGAAGCCTGGTTTTATCCTAACATGACCATTCGAGATGTTTTGAAACTCTCTCAAGGAGTGAGAAAACAGAATTGTGAAGAGGAGGCAGCGAAGCTTTGTGAGAGATTGCAGTTAGATGCAAAACGTAAAATCAGTGAGCTGTCCCTTGGAAATCGAAAAAAGGTTAGTATCGTGTGTGCTATGCAGCATCGTCCCAAGCTTTTTATTTTCGATGAACCAACCAGTGGTTTGGACCCACTGATGCAAAAAGAGTTTTTTGATTTGGTCAGGGAGTATGTAACAGAAGGGGCAACCTGCATGTTGTCTACCCATGTACTTTCAGAGGTCAGAAATAACTGTGACAGAGTTGCAATCATGAAGGAAGGAAAGGTGATTGTAACAGACACAGTAGAAGCATTGTTAAAGAGTAAGCAAAAGAGAATTAAAATGGTAAGGGATGGAGAGGCTTTGGATTTCATATATAAAGGAGATTTAAATTTACTCTACAAGGAACTTGAAGGACATAAGATTGATGATATTTTAATTGAAGAGCCTTCTATTGAAGAGGTGTTTATGCATTATTATGAAAAGGAGGAACAGTAGTATGTGGGCTTTCTTAAAAAATGAATGGAAAAGTGGTTTTAAAGGCCTGGTACTCTGGTCTTTGTCTGTGGGAGCATTAGGACTGTTCTGTATTTTGTTGTACAAATCCATGGAGCCACAGATGGAGGAAATGGCAAAAAGTATGGCAGTATTGGGAAAGTTTGCAGATGCCTTTGGTATGAGTACCTTAAGTATTGCAACATTAAAGGGCTTTTTTGCCACAGAAGTAGGAACAGTTCACGCCCTTGGAGGAAGTCTTTTTGCAGCAACAATTGCCACATGCATTTTATCAAAAGAGGAAGACGGTCATACAGCAGATTTTACAATGACACTTCCTTTATCCAGAACAAAAATTATTGTAGTTAAGTTTTTTACAGTAATACTGGAGGTGATTGCATTCACCGTAATTTGTGGATTGATGTACGAACTTGGATTCGTTATTTTAAAAGACAATACCATGGGAGGGGAGTTCCTTAAGTATATGGGACTTCAGCTTGTAATGAATATTCAGGTGGCATCTATTTGCCTTTTGATTTCAGCAGAGAGTCGGAAAAATAAGTTGGGTATAGGAATTGCCGTGGCTATGGTATTGTATGCCCTGGATATGATGATAAGAGTTGTTCCAAAACTTGAAAGCTGGAAGGTTATTTCACCTTTTTCTTATTCTAATGCGACAGATTTATTTGCAGGACTTAACAGAAATCCTGCTGCACTTTTTATTGCCTTAGTGTGTGTCCTGTTCTTTGGGGGAATGGCATTTTATAAATACAAGAGGAAGGACCTTGTTAGCTAATAGGGAAAATAAGTAATTTATAGTTCACGAAAATACACCTTTCCATACGTAATAGTTCATAAAATTAGCTTTATCTATACGGAATAATAGGCTATACTAGCCATATCAATGTACAGCTTAGGGAAAGGGATATAAGAATGAAAATTATTTTAGTAATGTGTTTAGCTTGTTTTGGATTCCTGGGAATTGTATTTTCAATTCTTTTTCTCATAAAATTGGTAAGAAAAAAGGCTGATCAGAAATTAGAGAAAAATTTGCCGGGCGAAATTATTGAGATATTGTCAGCTTCATCCAGTCGAAGAAAAGTGACAGAGGATGACATAAGGAAGGTAAAAAAAATATCCATTTTCAAGATGATTGGTGTAGGTGTTTTGGTAGTAGTATTGTTCTTTATGATGGTGTTAAGGGATGGAATCCAGTCCATGTTTGGTGAGGCGGCGCTCTTTGTGTTTGTGCTTGCCATAATATTCACTTGCGCAACCATTATACTGTTAATTATTGATAAAATGAAAATGGGAGCCTTGAAAAACGCTTGGATTGCAAGAGCATATGTATTAAGAGCAGATCCATTTCGTGGATATTCCTTAACCATTTCCTATTATGATTTTTTACAAAGAAAAATAACCACGCGGACCATTCAGATTGATAATACAGATGTGCAGTGGAAGAAAATATGCAAGGAAGACTATATGGATATTGTTGTTTCAGAAAAGGGAAATCGTGTAAAATATGCCTGCGTATTTGATTTGGTGGAATAAGGCTTGATAGGATTTTAATATGCAGATTTTTTCCATTGCCTGATCTAAATCCGGAGGATATTCAGGGAACCAAAGTTAAGATTAAATACAATAAAAGAAAACCTTAAATTTTTCAGGCAGCTTCCGGTGAATCAGAGGAATTGGATGATTTGATTCCATGGGAGTCAGAAAATCAGAATTAGTTAAAAAGCGAAACAAAGCATAAAAGTTTTGTTTCGCTTTTTCTTATTATCCATATAAATAATGTGCCGATTAAGGCAAAAATATGCTATAATTATATAGTTATCTATAAATAAAAAGAAAAGGATGCGAGCCTATGTTTGAGTGGACAAAAGAAATTGATCGTTTGTTTCAGGAAGAAGTAGATAAAAAGCATATTGCAGGTGGACAATACCTGTTGTTACATAAGGGCAAGGAGGTATATTACAATACCTATGGTGTGGCAGATATGGAAAAGGGAATGAAGATGGGAAAAGGAACCATTTTCCGTTTGTTTTCCATGAGTAAGCCAATTACAGCGGTAGCGGTTATGATTCTGGTGGAAAGAGGAAAGTTGGATTTAAGAGAGCCGGTCAGTACATTTCTTCCCTGTTTTCACAACCAGATGGTTTATACAGAGGATGGAAATTTAGTGCCTGCCTATAGGGATATTACAGTTTGGGATTGTCTTAATATGAGAACAGGAATTCCTTATCCGGAAGACTGGGAGGGAGCAACTAAATCAGGAGAAGATATGGATAAACTCTTCAAAGAACTGATAAATAGACAAGAGGGAGGAGAGCCCATCTCAACCTTAGAGTATATGGAGCATATAGCCAAGATTCCCCTAGCTTTTCAGCCGGGTGAAAAGTGGATGTATGGCTTGTCTGCAGATATCTTAGGAGCAGTGGTAGAGGTTTGTAGCGGTATGAGCTTTGGAAACTTCTTGCAGGAAAATATCTTTAAGCCTTTAAACATGAAGGATACAGGATTTTTTGTTCCAAGAGAGAAGCTGGATCGTTTTGCTCAAAACTACTGTGACGATTGTGAAAATGGTGGAATTAAGCCATATACTGTAAGCCATCTTGGTGAACACTACAAGAGTGATGTAGCCTTTGAATCCGGCGGTGCAGGCTTGGTTTCCACTCTGGCTGATTATGAACGTTTCGCTAAAATGCTGTTAAATAAAGGAACCTTAAATGGTGTAAGAATCCTGTCTGAACAGAGTGTGGAATTTATGACCAAGGACCGCTTAAGAGATGACCAACGATGGGCTATGAACTGGGATAGCAATTTAGGCTGTGGTTATGGTTGCTTAATGCGTGTTTTGTTAAATGCAGGTGAGGCGCAGACCTTGGGAAGTGAAGGTGAGTTTGGCTGGGATGGATGGACAGGTAATTATTTTACCATTTCCCCCAAGGATGACATGATTATGTTTTTCATTGTGCAGAAATGTGACTATGGCTTTACCCCTGCCCTTCGCAAAATCAGAAATGTCAGCTTTGCTGCGGCTTCCAATATGCAGAGATAAGCTGGTTTTGTAGAAAAATGAGTCTGTAGAATTGAGAGAATTTAAATGAATATATTAACAATAGAAAATTTAACCAAGGCCTTTGGAGAACGGAAAATCTTTGATGAGGCGCAGCTTTCTGTACAGGATACAGAGAAGGTTGGATTGATCGGAATCAATGGTACCGGTAAATCCACTTTGTTAAAGATTGTGGCAGGTATAGAACAGCCTGACAGTGGAAGTGTCATCAAGGCAAGACATGTGGTGATTGGTTATCTGCCACAAAATCCGGAGTTCCTGCCGGAGGAGACACAGATTCAGGCAATTCATCGTATGTTAAAGGACCAGAATATTCCGGACGTGGATTCGCAAGCAAAAACCATGATGACCAAGCTTGGTGTCAGTGACTATGAAAAGAAATGCGGACAGTTATCAGGAGGACAGAGAAAAAGACTGGCACTCGTTGCGGTTCTTTTAAGTAAGTCGGACCTTTTGATTTTGGACGAGCCTACAAACCACTTAGACCAGGAGATGGCCGGATGGCTGGAGGAACAGCTAAGAAGCTACAAGGGTGCTATTTTGATGGTAACCCATGACAGATATTTTCTGGATAGTGTGACCAATCGTATTGTAGAATTGGATCATGGAAAGCTTTATAGCTACAATGAAAATTATTCCGGTTACTTAGAGAAAAAAGCAGAGAGAGAAGCCATGGAGGATGCTACCTTCAGAAAGGCAAAATCGCTTTACAGAACAGAGCTTGAGTGGGTCAGAAGAGGTGCACAGGCAAGAAGTACCAAGCAGAAAGCAAGACTCCAGAGATTCGAGGAATTAAAGAATACCAAGGCGCCGGAGAGAGATTCCACAGTTGAACTTTCGACGGCAACCACCAGACTGGGAAGGACAACGGTTGAATTGCAGGGCTTAAGTAAGGCTTATGGAGATAAAAAGCTTTTTGAAGATTTTACCTATATCTTTTTGAAAAATGATCGTATTGGTTTTGTTGGGAGCAATGGTTGCGGAAAAACCACACTAATGAAAATGATTCATGGAGATTTAAAGCCGGATAGCGGCGAGGTGATTGTTGGGCAGACTGTAAAGATGAGCTATTATGCGCAGGAGATTTCCGATGAAACCATGAATCCAAAGCTTCGCGTTATCGACTATGTTCGTGAAACAGCGGAGTTTGTGGATACAGCAGAGGGAAAGCTGAGCGCAGCCAAAATGCTAGAGAGATTTCTGTTTGCGGGAGAGGATCAGTATGGACTCATTTCCAAGCTTTCCGGTGGAGAAAAGAGACGTTTGTATCTATTGAAAATATTAATGGAATCCCCCAATGTACTGATTTTGGATGAGCCTACCAATGATTTAGATATTGCAACTCTTCGTATTCTGGAGGATTATCTGGATGTGTTCCAGGGGATTGTGATTGTAGTATCTCATGACAGATATTTTATGGATCGTGTTGTAAGAAGAGTATTTGCTTTTGAAGGAAACGGTACTTTACGTCAGTCAGAGGGTGGTTATTCCGATTATCTTTTGAGAAAAGAATTCGAAGGAGTGGACATCACATCGATTTCTGAAAAAAGCAGCGGCACCGATGGAGAAAAGTTATCTAAGAGTACCTGGAAGGATCCGACCAAAAAGAAATTAAAATTCACCTACATGGAGGAGAAGGAATATAAGACCATTGAGAGTGATATTGCTGCTTTGGAAGAAAAGATAGAAAATATCGAGCAGGAAATTTTGAAAAATGCAAAGGATTTTGTAAAGCTGAATGAGCTTACTAGGGAAAAGGATCAGTGCAGTGAAGAATTGGAACAGAAAATGGACCGATGGATGTACCTAGAAGAACTGGCAGCAAAAATAGAAGCCGAAGGGAAATAACCCTTCGGCTTTTGTTTAACAATTTCAACCTAATCTTCAGTATCGGTTTCTGCGGCAACGGCAGAAGCAACTGCAGAGATCACGGCAACAATCACTGCAAATAATACGATTAAAAGTCCACCTGCTAAAAGTATAAACATCTGTTTTGTAACCTCCCTAAGACCTTTGCTTAAGATTATTATAGTCATAAGTTGTGAAAAAAACAAGTTTTTTCTTTACTCTCATATTGACATTGTAAATGAAATGTAGTAGATTTACATCATCCAATTTGGATGTTCGAATTTTTAGCTAAAATTCATTTTCTAGGGATGTATTCATCCAATCATTTATTCTTTTATTAATTCTTATTATTTTTCCCAAAAGAAAAATCAAGAGAAAGATTTTACTTTGAAAGGAGGAGCGAAAATCGAAACTGATCATTTAGAATATCGTCAGGAAGAGATTTTAACGAGGCTTATTGACGATTATTCGACACAAAAACAACGAACGCTCATGCAGTTGAAAAAGGGTAATCTTAGCAGAGAGCAATTTTTGACGGAGGTAAAAGAGTATATTCATAATACGTTTCCCGGGAAAGAAGAGGAAGAACAAAAATTACTTTCCCTGTTTGAACAGTATATATTTGGATATTCCCTGCTATCACCGTTAATTGATGATCCGGAGATATCGGATATCAGAATTATTAATTATGACCGGATACGAGTCAAACGAAACGGCAAGAGAATGGATGCAAAAGTAGCCTTTCATTCGGAGAAGGAATACCGAGCGTTTATTGACTACGTAGCAACAAAAAACCAGGTCAACATATCGAATCTTAACGCAATTCAGCGTTTCACAGATTCAGAAAGTCATCCCGACTTTATCTTACGTTTTACTTTATCTATGCCACTGGTGAATACCTATGATGCCCCTTATCTTTGTATCAGAAAGGTTCCCAGAAATTTCCCGGAAATGAAAGAACTTATAAGACGAAAAATGCTGTCAAAGGAGTTGGCAGAAGTGCTGATACAGCGTTTTCGAAGTGGTTCAACTTTAATCTGTGGAGGAAATTCTTCCGGAAAGACAACCTTACTAAATGCACTCAAGGAAACCCTGCCGGATGATGTAGCAATTCTTATTACACAGCAGGCAGATGAGCTTACCACGAAGGGACATCCGGATATGATGTTTTTGCATTCCCTGCCGGGAAGCGGTGAGAGTATGGCCAATTACGACTTGAAAAATATTTCCATTGCAGGTCTGACTATGGACGTAGATTTTTTCATTATCGGAGAGGTAAAGGGGGATGAAGCACTTTATCTTTTAAACGCAGCTTATACAGGGCAGCTTTGCAGTGCTACCATACATGCACCATCAGCGGATAAGGCGGTAGATAAGCTGGTGGACTACGCCTTATACAGTAGCAGATATTCCAGAGAAGAATTGATGAAAATGATGGAATGTTTTACTACCTTGATATTTATGGAGAAGTACAAGGTGTGTCAGGTATATCGAAATTGCGGATGGAATAAGGAGTTAAAGGAGATGATTTATGAACCCATTTATGACAAAAATCGTTTTGTTTAGTTTGATCTTTGTTATTTTATTCTGTCTGTTCTGGTGGACGTATAAAAATAGCTTGCTGAAAAAATTATATGCTTCTGCAAGAAGTAATCTGGAACAAAAAAGAGAACAGGTCCATTTGAATCAGAGAAGAAATATTATCCTGCAACAGGAAAGAAGTGGATTTGTATATGGACTTGAAAAGAGACTATTGTATACCAGAATCAGTGTGGTCTTTCCGTTGATTACCCCACCGGTTTATCTTACTTTACGGCTTGTTTTAGGCGTGTTTGCATACTTTTTGTGCTCCTTCTTGGGGTTTCCTTTTTTGAAGGCACTTATGCTTGCGGTCCTGGCTGAGTTTGTAATGTATCTTTTCGAGAATTTCATCATGCAAAGAAATTACAACCGAACGGAAGAGTCCTTGATTAAGCTGTTGGATTTTCTGGGAAATTACAGCGTAACTACTTCAGAAATTACCTGGATCTTAAGTCAGATATGTGACTACATGGAGGAGCCGGTAAAGGGAGTTTTGGAGGAATGCTGCCTGGAGGCACAGACTACCGGAGATAGCAGTGTTGCTTTGCTGTATATGGCTGAAAAGCTGGAGCATCCCAAATTCCAGGAGATGATTCGTAATCTGGAAATCAGTATTCGATATGCTGCTGATTTGACGATTATGGTTATGCAGAGCAAGAAAACCATTGGAGAGTATATGAGACTTAGACAGGAAAGAAAATCACTTACCAGAGAGGCATGGGTGAATATATTAATTTTAGGCTCCATGTCACTTGTGATTTTAAAAGCAGTAGGGGCGTTATTGGAGATTCCCATGAATGAATTATTATTTCAGTCCATACCAGGAATTTTATGCACAAGCTGCATTGTGATTATTCTTTTTCTATTCTATTTCAAAATCAGAAAACTGAATATTTAGGAGGAGAGATGAAGCAGAATCAAGTGGAGTTGTGGGTATTAATCAGTGCTATCATTTCAGCAATTTTTACCTTCGGGGCAATGTTTGTGTTACTACGCGGAAATCATGTGAAAAGGATCATCCTGAAATCCTATGAAAATATGTTTCTTCGAGTAAAGGAGAATAATAGTGGGTTCTTCAGCTATGAAAAATGGGAGCGATATTTGAGAATTCACGGTGCAGCCTTTCACTTTGGAAAGTGGATGAATCCTGTCAGTTATTTTGTTTTATGTCTGTTAACCTGCTTAGCATTATTTGTTCTTGGGTTATCGCAGTCGGTACTATTATCCATAGGAGGCGCTTTGATTGGGCTCATGCTTCCGGGATTATTAGTAGAGTACATGGACAAAAGGGATAACGAAGAAATGCTTACAGATCTAAATCTTTTGTACAGTGCCCTTTCTATTCAGATCAGAGCCGGGGTTTATGTGACGGATGCATTGGCGGAATGTTACAGCAGTGTGAGACAGATTCGGTTAAAAAGAGCATTGCTGCAGCTTTCGGGTGACATTGTTATGAAAGCCGATTTGGGAAAAGCATTATTGGATTTTCAAAATCAGTTTTGTAATAAGTACGTAGACAGTTTATGTATCACCATTTCTCAAGCCATGGAATCCGGACAGGCAGTAGAACTGCTGGGAGACATAGCACAGCAGATTAAGGATATGGAGATCCTGACACAGAATAGAAAGAAACAGCAGTTAGACAGAAGTATTACTTTTTATGAACTGGGAATATTTGCAGCCATTATATGTTTTGTTATTTTTACGTGTGTGCAAAGTTTATTTCAGACAGATATGTTTATACATTAGGAGGATATTTACAATGAAAAAATTAGAGAAATTTTTATTAAAGAAGTCACAGGGAATAGATGGATTATTAGTCACGGTAGGGCTATGCATCATTGCACTTTTACTATGTGTAGTTATGAAGGATAAGCTGGCAGTATTTATTGAAACTGTAGTTAACTCTTTGACAACAAAGGCCGTGGGAATTCTTGGCTAGGAGGATATGGGCATGGTTAGACAAAGGATGATTTGCAGAAAAAAAAGAGGTTCAATGCTGGATCTTTTGTCGGTAGGCTTATGTGTGCTTGCTTTGTCACTGTTAATGCTGGCAGTCATGAATTGTGTAGGGCTTATTCAAAAGAAAATTTCAGTGGGACAGATTACAAGAAGATATCTGCTACGTATGGAAACAGTGGGATATTTGACAGATGCAGATCGGGCAAGCTTAACCACAGAATTGCAGAATCTGGGCTTGAAAAATATCTCTTTGCAGGGGACAACCCTATCCCCTGTCTGTTACGGAGAAGTCATCCATATATCAGTGAAAGCCATCATGACTTCTCAGATTGGAAGTGACAGAAGCATGCTTTTTACAGGAGGTTTATATGGAGTGGAAGTTCCAATCTCGGAGCATAAGGAGTCGACTGCAAAGCAGTAAAAAAGAAGGAATGATTGGTCTTGTGATATCGATGTTCTTTCTACTGATGGTTTTAGTGCTGGCAGTATATCTTGTCTACTTATTATCCATCGTTCAAATAGGGGCAACTGTGGAGGATGCACTGGTGGCCTCTGAACTTGCAGGTGCGCTGATCGATATAGAGAGATTTGGAAAAACAGACGAGATTGTGATTGAAGATACGGATCGTTCCTATGCCTTTTTTTATGAAAGTCTTAAGAATAACCTAAGGCTGGATGGAATGGGGAACAGTAGTATGGAGGAATTGAATTGTGGTCCGGTATCAGTTTTGGACTTTCGTGTTTACAACGTGTATGGCGAGGAGGTTTCTGAAATTGTATACGATGGCAAAGGCAGAAAAATCGGAGAAAATCTGGGTAGGCTTGGAGAGATGAAAACTCCGGACAACAAAGAAATTGTGTCCTCTACGATTTATGGAAAAATTGGTTTTTATGTTAAGGGAATGAACAGTACAGTCATTTACGGAGAGAAAGAGAAAACAGTAGACATTGCACGATGTATAGAAGAGGAAAGGGAATGAAAGAGGAAAAGAAGAATATTTTACCGGGCATAATGATAATAGCTCTGCTGGCAGCAGTTGCTGTGTTTTTTATGCTACTGAATGTTGAAGCCAATATATTAAAAAGCTATGAAAAAATTCAATGTATCAGAACAAAGGAAATGGTACCGGAGGGGCATATTGTTAAGCCTGAAGAACTTGCAACATTGTTTGAAGTGGTTTTTGTAGATCAGGGAGCGGTTCCACAGGGGTATTTAATGACAGAAGCATCTCTGGAAAACCTGCAGGCAAAAAGAAATATTCCTGTGGGAAGCGTTGTAACACCGGATATGTTTGATTTATGGGATGAAGAAGTAACCAAAATGAAGGAACCGGTTGTGGCAGGTGTAAAAGCGGAAGACTTATATCAGGTGGTTAGTGGTGTTCTTCGGGGTGGCGATCACGTAGACATCTATACAATTGATGGGGAGACCAAGGAAGCGTATCTTCTCTGGGAAAAGGTACTGGTGAAGGATACCTTTGATAATAGTGGAAACCGAATTCTTCAGGAAAACCGGGAAACCCCTGCTGCCAGATTAAATCTAATTCTGGAGAAAGGCGCGGTGGACCATTTTTATGAACTGTTGGAACAAGGGTCCTTGCGAGTCGTAAAAATATGGGAAGAATAATTCGTTTCGCTGTCTCATTATTACTTGTTCTTTGGATGGGGATTTCCTCTTGCATGCAAGTGAACGCTATGGAAGTTATCGCAAATGGAGGAGAAGGAAGAGGTGTATTCAAAACTCCGGATGGAAAAGCAATCACAACGGATTACCATATAAAAAGGACAACATTCTATAGGCCGGACATGATCATTGAAACAGGAGAAAAGGGGTCCATACCTCAACTGATGGAGGGGCAACACCTGTATGAATATTATAGAGAAGGCGATATTTCTGTAGGCTACTGGAAGGTAACGCATCCATACGGAAAATGTATTCATAATTCTTATCCTGGTGGAAATAATTATCATGGTATTTATTACAGACGACAGAACTGTATGGCAAATTATTTTTCCGGATGGACGGGATATTGTGCTGACTGTAACAATATATGTGTAGATTTTCTGGTATACATGAGCAGTGATACGGCCAAGGAATTTCGACATTTTTCTACGGGTGAATATTATTGTTATGTATGTCCGAATTGTGACAATCTGGAACAGGCAAGACAATTGAAGGGACATGTTTGCAAAAAAGTTTCTGCAAACAGATATTTTGTAGATTATGATGCAAATACCGGAATGGGAGTTATGCCGGCAGCAGTTTTTTACTATAATAATGCATCTGTTTATGAGAACACAGAGGTGACGGCCAAGAAGAAATTGGATCATTGTATGTTTACAAAGGAAGGTTATACTTTCGTTGGATGGAACACGAAACCCGATGGTAGCGGACAAGGTTTTTCAGATATGCAGGAAATTAAAAATCTTTCGTCACAGCAAAATGGAAGGGTCAAACTATATGCACAGTGGAAGGTCAATCAGGGAAGTGTGACACTTCTTACCAAGGGTGGAAAGTACGAAGGAAAAACAGATCCTGTTTATACAGGTAGCTTTGGGAAGGAACTTTCCTTTAACAGTTCAAAGTTTACTCCACCTGCGGCAAAGAAAATCCATTTTGATACACGAGGTGGAAACGCACTGGGGGATCTGTATTGTCAAAGAAGCTTCTCCCAGATTGTGGAAGGCGAAAATCTTCAAGGGAAATGGAAGAATGGAATCTATGTCTTTCCGGGAATAGAAAAAGGAATGGATTATTTGGAGGTTTGCTATGTTACACATGAAGTGGTTTTGCCTACACCGGTGAGAAACGGCTATAGCTTTGGTGGCTGGTACTTGGATAAAGAGGCAAGTAGATTTGCCGGGTTTGGAGGAGATCGTTTTGCTACCAACGAAGATATCACTTTGTATGCATTGTGGGCAGATTTATCCCTGGAGGCCAAAGAAAATTATGTGGCCTTTGAAGGAAGCGGAGCTTCGGATTTGAAATGGCTTCAGAAAGACAATGCAACCAAGATATATCAGGTTTATCAGAAAAAAGAGGGAGGAGATTTTGTACAGGTACACAATATGGAAGATGCATCTCCGGGGCAAGAGATTAGTGCAGGCTACGGATATACAGGAAGTGTAAAAACCTATACGGTTCCCAAGGATGGAATATATGAACTGACACTTTATGGCTCTGCCGGACAAGATATTAATCTAAAAATGGGCAACGTTACCGGAAACCATAAGGGCGGAAAAGGTGGCGGTGTGCGCGGCAGCTTTTATTTATCTAAAGGGGATGTGCTAACCATTGAAATCGGTGGAAAAAGCTCTCAAAGCAAAAATGGTATGGGCCTTGGCGGAAGAGGCAGTATCTTTGGAAGCGGCGGAGGATATAGTAAGGTAACATCTTCCCAAAAGGGAGTTCTTCTTGTGGCAGGTGGTGGTGGCGGAGCCGGATTTTTTGATGATGGAAAACCCGGAGGCATGCTTACCGACAAGGGAAACAGCGTTGCAGGTGAAAATGGAGAAAGTGGCGGCGGTGGTGGAGCTATTGGAGGTAGTGCCGGTAGAGCAACCATACACAAACATAACGGAAATTGCAGCCATGTACATATTGGAACATCGGCAAGCTATGGAGGATGCTATACAAGACCTATTGTTTGTGGTGCAACAGACTTTGAGAGAAAAGTAGTGAAGGAAGTATTCTATTATGGAAATATAGATAATCAGGGAAGGCATATTTTTTGTGTAAGATGTGGTTCAGATGATTGTCCGGGGCATAGAGATTTTTTTTATCATTATGTATGCAGGTCCTGTAATGAAGAGTATGAAAACGCACCCCCTGTCTGCGGTAAGGTTATAAGATACGCAGTCAATTGTGGTAAAAACGAAGGTTATCAATGTGGAATGCAGGAGAATCAGGTTCTTACTTCTACACCGGCAGGTGGAGGCTATAGTTATATAAATAATAATTATGCCGTAGCTTCAAACGTATTTGTTGGTGTTAGAGAGGGGGATGGATACTTAGAAATTAAAGGGAAATCCGTAGTGTTTACCAAGGAAACAACCTTGAAAAATGTGAAGTCCAGAGATGAAAAGGCACCGGAAAAAATAACAGAAACCAGGGTGCTTCCTCTTTGGGGTGGTGGAATCCGCGTGGATGTTACCATGCCTAAGGATCGTGGAACAGTATATGAGTATCAAGTAAAGTCTTTCGATTATAAATCAGGGAAGGAACTTTGTGTATCTAATATCTGTAAAGTGAATATTGTAAGCGGGGTGTATGGGTACCACTATCGTTTTGATAATAATTCCACCGGCAATGTAGGAAAGGGAGATTCCTTTTTGCTGAAGACAGGAAATCAGGCTTCTATACAAAGTGGGGCACCCAAGGGAAGATTTTTGCATGTGGCTGCAATCGATAAAGCGGGAAATATAGGAGAAACTGTTCATATCAATATTGGAGAGGCAGCGGTGGCAGATATGGATGTAAGAACCCTGCAGCTTACGCTGAATGAGAATAGCAATGTATATAAAGCCGCAGATCCTAAGACCTATTATGTAAGGGCAGATGACAATACACCATTTCGTCTCACGTTAGAGGCTTATGTGACAGGAACAAATGATCAGACCATTGATCAGACCAGATTTCTGTTTGATACAAATAGTCAGGATGAAGAAGTTAGCTTTACGATTCCCAAACGAAGAGAAAATGGTACCTATAATTTGGATGAGGTGATTACTGCTTTTTCCAGAGCGGATATGGTTTATGATGGCTCCTTTGTAAGAATAACGGATAAAGATCAAGGACTTTTTATCAAGCAGGAACAACAATTTATTTTGGCAAAATCCATGGACGGTATACGGATGGAGGTGGTTCCGGGTGCGGGTGCAAACGGCAAACGAAGTAATGATACGGAGGATCGAAAGAACAGCCTGATGATTATCCCGGATGGAATCGGACCGGTGATTGAGGGTATCCCAGATTGGGATGGTTTGGATGAAGAGGAAATGGTTACGCTATCTCTTCATAGCTATGATACAGGTAGTGGATTAAAGGAATTTTATGTGGAAATACATAACCTGGAAAATGATATGCTGGAGAGATATGATGCAGATGAAAGTGGAAATATTACCCTTGAACTTGGAGAAGAAAGAGAAATATGTCAGGGAAGTTATGAAATCTTGATTTATGCATCGGATCAGGTAGGCAATCAAAATGTTTATCACAGTAACGGCTTAGGTGTATCCTTGCAGGCATATTTGGAACGGATCTTACCTCCAAGAGATCCTATTTTTAGAACAGGAGAAAGCGGTCAAATCATTGTTGTTACGACAGGATATGTTGAGAAAATAAAAATTGAATTCCCGGATAGCTTTATTGAAAGGGATGATAGTCTCAATCGAGAGATTGTTTTTCCAGTGCCCATGGCTTATAACGAGGAGACCATTGAATTTATGGTGCCATTGTATGTCCCTGAGGGAGACTATTATATTAAGGTTACGGGATATAAGGAAGGGTCGAATCTGTCAGAGAGGCCAGAGTACCTTTATATTCATATAGAAGGAACGATTCTAGAGGGAATAAGAACCAGACTTAGGTAGATGAAGTATGAAAAGAAAATTATTAGGGTATATTTTATTGGTATATTTTATTTATGTTCTGCTCTATGTTTTTAATGATTTTTCTTTAGTGGATTTTTCCTGGCAGAGTAAGGCGGCAATTGCATGTGTATATATCTGTGCCATGACAGATCTAAAAACAGGATTTGTATATGATGTAGTAGTTTTGATCGGGGCCTTAGCGCTTGGATGGAACTTCCTTCTCGGGACAGATGCTGCCTGCTATAAGGAATTTATATGCTTTTCCTTCCTGCAATATTTGCTTTTCAGAAAAATGTACGGAGAAGGGGATGTGATGATTTTTATTGTTGTAGGCGGCATTCTATGTATTTTAGGCAAGGGTATTTTCGAAGATTTATTATTAATGCTGCTTACAATCTTTCTTGTTGGAATACATCAGGGCATAAAAGGAAATATAAAACAAAATGGGAACCTGGAACGGCCGGTTCCCATGGTACCTTATATTGGGATAGCACTTGCTTTTTTTCTCTAGTTTTTTGCTCCCTAACGTTTAATTATGGCCGAAATTATGATATACTTCCTGGTAGAAAATATACTTAGGGAGGTAGTTGTGAAAGGGATTAAAAAACGTATTGGGTTAATACTTGGAGTAATGATGATTTTGCTCCTGTGTGGTTGCGACAGGGATGAGAAAAAGGTAACCATAGGAACCGGTGGAGAAGGGGGAACGTATTATAGCTATGCAAGTAATCTTTCTCTTATGGTAAAGGATAGTAAAGACATATCCATGGAGGTGAAGGCTACCGCGGGATCGGCGGCAAATCTTCGTCTGCTGAGTCAGGGGTATTTGGATATGGCTTTGGTACAAAGTGATACCCTGGCCATGGCTTTAAATGGGGAAGGAAGCTTTTCAGGAAATCCTATTCATATTATTCATTCTGTAACGGGCTTGTATACAGAAAGCTGCCAGATTGTCATCCCCAAGGCTTCGGGTTTTGAATCTGTTGAAGACTTAAAGGGAAAAAGAGTTTCTGTAGGAGAAAAGGATTCGGGCGTCCTTAAAAATGCAGAGGATATATTAAAGGCTTATGGGATGAGCTTTGATGATATTCAGGTGGAATATGATTCCTTTGAAGAAGCTGCAGAGGAACTGAAAAAGGGAAATATTGATGCCTTCTTCTGTACGGCTGGTTCGCCCACAACTGCAATTGTCAAATTAAATGAGGACATGCCAATCCGTGTTTTGAACATTGACGGGGATGCTACAAAGCGACTTTTAAATGAGAATCCGGCATATACGGAAAGTGTGATTTTGGCAGATACATATGCAGGACTTGATCAGGATATTCATACCATAGGCGTGAGTGCGGTACTGGTTGCAAGAGATGATATAGATCCTGAAAAGGAAGCTGCAATTCTTTCTGTTTTGCAGGAAAATAATGATAACCTAATCAGCATCAGCTTTGGTGAAAAGGCACCGGAGACGAAAAAGGATACCTTTACTGTAGCCCTGGATATGTATACGACGTTAGCGCTTGCAGTACTGGTTCTCTATCTTGGAGGCTACCTCAGAAAACGAGTGAAGTTTTTGGAAACCTTCTGTATTCCTGCACCTGTAGTAGGAGGTCTTTTGTTTGCTGTTGTTTCCTGTGTGCTTTATGTAACAGGAATTATTGAATTCAATTTTGATGAAACCTTAAAGACCGTTTGTATGATTATCTTCTTTACCTCTGTTGGTTTCCAAGCAAACCTAAAGGTACTGAAAAAGGGTGGAGTCAGCTTAGTTGTATTCTTACTCTGTGTCGTCGTGTTGATTGTATCGCAGAATGCATTGGCAGTAGGAATGTCCAAGCTTTTAAATATTAGTCCCTTCATTGGCCTTTGTACCGGTTCCATTCCAATGGTTGGTGGACATGGTACAGCCGGAGCCTTTGGACTGGTGTTAGAAGATTTAGGATTAAGTGAAGCAACAACCCTTTGTACCGCTGCGGCAACCTTCGGACTGATTATGGGTTCATTAATGGGAGGACCAATCGGACGAAGATTAATCATTAAGCATGATCTGTTAAAGACCATAAAAAAAGAAGATGCTTCCGTTCTGATTGAGGATGAGGTGAAGCATCATCGTAAGACAAGCATGTATGCACCGGCAGCGTATCAGATTGCAATTGCCATGGGTATGGGAACCATTGTTTCCATGCTGCTTTCTAAAACCGGTATGACATTCCCCATTTATATTGGTGCTATGATTGTGGCAGCGGTAATGAGAAATGTGGGAGAATATTCCGGAAAGTTCACCATTCATATGGGTGAGATTAATGATATCGGTGGCATCTGCCTGTCCATGTTCTTAGGCATAGCTATGGTTACCTTAAAGCTTTGGCAGTTAGCAGATCTGGCATTGCCATTGTTTATATTACTTTTGGTACAGACCATTTTAATGTTCCTGTTTGCTTACTTTGTTGTTTTCAACATTATGGGACGAAATTACGATGCGGCTGTTCTTTCGGCAGGTACCTGCGGTTTTGGTATGGGTGCCACACCCAATGCTATGGCCAATATGCAGGCACTTACAGAAAAATATGAACCTTCCGTACAGGCCTACCTTTTGGTACCTATTGTAGGAAGTATGTTTGCAGATTTTATTAACAGCTTAGTAATTACCTTCTTTATTAATCTGCTGTAAAGAAATAGAAAAAGGAGAGGGAAAAGGCTATGGTAGAAAAGAAAAAAGAAGAGCAAAGGATACATTTAAATCTGAATAATCTGGCGATGCCGGAGGTAATCTTTGGTGAGGAAGAGGAGGAAAAGCCGGAGGAAGATGTTCACAAGGAACTGTACATTGATTACAGTGGTGCCGTTCCGGAGATTCATCTGAAGAAAGAAAATAAAGAGGATTGACAATTGAAATAGAGGAGAATATACTGTCTCTGATAAGCAAAGGCGCTTTGGACCCTGTCCAAAGTGTCTTTTTTTTTTAGCGAGGAAGGAAAACAAGCGGATCCGAAGGAGACATTTGTTTTCACCCGAGCGAGGAAGGAAACCAAAAGGAGGATACCTATGCAGCAGTGGGATGATTGCGTAAACGAAGAGTGTGGTGTTTTTGGTGTTTGGGGATGTAAAGATACAAATGTTTCACAGATGATCTATGCAGGTCTTTTGTCTTTACAGCACAGAGGGCAGGAATCAGCAGGTATTGTGGTTTGTGATACCAAGGGACCGATTGGAAATATCTGCAGCCATAAGGATATGGGATTGGTCAGCGAAGTTTTTCATCCGGAAACCTTAGAGAAGCTTCATGGAAATATTGGTATTGGACATGTCCGCTATTCAACAGCAGGTGCCAGCTGTGTAGCCAATGCACAGCCGATTGTATTAAATTATTTAAAGGGAACCCTTGCACTTGCACATAATGGCAATATTACCAATGCTGAGGAACTTAGAACAGCCCTTCAGATGGAAGGTGCAATCTTTAACGGAACCACAGACTCAGAAGCCATTGCTTATCGTATTGCGAAGGAGAGAATTCATTCAGATTCCATAGAAACAGCAGTATGTAAAACCGCTTCTGTCATCAAGGGTGGTTATGCACTTTTGGTTCTGAGCCCCAGAAAGCTTGTTGTTGTAAGAGATCCCCTGGGAATTAAACCGCTTTGTCTTGGAAAGTGGGAAGAAGGTTATATCGTTGCCTCTGAAAGCTGCGCCATAACAGCAGTTGGCGGAGAAGTAATTCGTGACGTAGAGCCGGGAGAGATTCTGTCCATTACAGCAGATGGCTTAAAGTCTGAATATCATCTTCCGACTGAAAAAAGAGCGCATTGTATTTTCGAATATATTTATTTTGCCAGATTGGATTCCAAGCTGGATGGTATTAATGTGTATGACGCCAGAATTAACGGAGGAAGAGCGCTTGCCAAAAGATATCCGGTAGAGGCTGATGTGGTAACAGGTGTACCTGATTCAGGACTTGTAGCGGCGGTAGGCTATTCAAAGGAAGCAGGAATTCCTTTTGAACTTGCATTCCATAAGAACAGCTATGTGGGTAGAACCTTTATAAAGCCGACACAAAAAGAAAGAGCCAGCGCAGTACAGGCAAAGCTTTCTGTACTTGAAACGGTAGTGAAGGGAAAAAGAGTGGTACTGATTGATGATTCCATTGTCAGAGGAACCACTATAGCCAATTTGATTAAGATGATGAGAGATAAGGGAGCACTGGAGGTTCATGTGCGTATCAGTTCGCCTCCATTTTTGTATCCCTGTTATTATGGTACGGATGTACCGGACAATTCACAGCTTATTGCAGGGCATATGACTGTAGATGAAATCTGCAAAAAAATAGGTGCTGATTCTCTGGGATATATGGCCATTGAAGACTTGCAGACTATGACCGGCGAATTACCGGTTTGCAGTGCATGCTTCGATAATAATTATCCTGTATAAAAATTTATATATAATTGAGTAATAATTTGTATAAATATATGTTAGAAAAAAATAAGAAGATGTGCTAATCTTAATAAGATATAGTGAAATGTGAAAGATGTGGAAAGAGAGGACAATATGGTCGAGCAGGTATTACGAAAGATTGTATTAGAGGATGGAACCCAGATTTTCGGAAAGGGGTTTGGTGCAGATAAAGAAGTCGTGGTTGAATTAGTATTCAATACTTCATGTGTAGGATATCAGGAAATTATTTCTGATCCGTCATATACCGATCAGGCTGTTGTAATGACATATCCTTTGATTGGTAACTATGGAATCAATGATGACGATTATGAGACTGTAACACCTTCTATTACAGGTATGATTGTTCGTGATTATAATGATGAACCTTCTAACTTCAGATGTGCAGAAACATTGGATCAGGTTATGAAGAAATATGGAATCGTTGGAGTATCAGATATTGATACCAGAAAGCTTGCAAGACATATTAGAAATTTTGGTAGCTGTAAGGCATTATTAACAGCAGCAGATACCTCCTTAGAGCATTCTCTTGAGGTACTTAAAAATCACATAGCACCCAAGGATGCGGTTGCAAGAGTAAGTACCAAGGAAGTATATCATGTGGGCGAGGACAAGGAGGGGAACTTCCATGTAGTAGCACTTGATTGTGGTATGAAGAAGAATATTGTTAGAATGATGGCAGCAAAGGGCTGTTACGTAACAGTAGTTCCTTTCAATACTAAGCCGGAAGATATTCTTGCAATGAAGCCGGATGGCGTATTTATTTCTAACGGCCCCGGAGATCCTACAGATGTAGAGGTTACCATTGCTACAATCAGAAGTCTTTTAGGTAAGCTTCCAATTTTCGGCATCTGCCTTGGACACCAGATTATTTCTCTTGCTTATGGTGCAAAAACCTATAAATTAAAATTCGGTCACCGTGGTGGTAACCATCCGGTTAAGAATTTGCTTACAGATAAAATTGAGATTACCTCTCAGAACCATTCCTATGCTGTAGATGTAGATAGTGTAAAGGATACCTCTTTGGAGATTACACATATCAATCTTTTGGACAACACCGTAGAAGGTGTAAGATGTCACAAGGATTCTGTATATTCTGTACAGTACCATCCTGAAAGTGCACCCGGTCCACAGGACAGCAGTTATTTATTTGATGTATTTTTACTTATGATGAAAGAATGGAAAGGAGATAAGACCAATGCCTAAGCGTACAGACATACATAAAATTTTAGTAATCGGTTCCGGTCCTATTGTTATCGGACAGGCAGCAGAATTTGACTATGCAGGAACACAGGCTTGTCTTGCACTTCGTGAGGAAGGCTATGAAGTTATTCTTTGTAACTCCAATCCTGCAACTATTATGACAGATGAATCCATTGCAGATAAGGTTTATATGGAGCCTTTGACTTTGGAATTTATAGCCAAGATCATTCGTATGGAAAGACCGGACGCTATCTTGCCCGGTATCGGTGGTCAGACCGGATTGAATCTTGCTATGCAGTTAGAGAAAAAGGGTGTTTTAAAGGAGTGTAATGTTGAGCTTCTTGGAACAGACAGCGTGAGTATCGAGAGGGCAGAAGACAGAGAGATGTTCAAGGAACTTTGTCTTGAACTGGGAGAGCCGGTATTACCTTCCTTGATTGCGGAGAATATGGAGGATGGTGTAAAGGCAGCTTTGGAAATTGGCTTCCCTGTCGTTGTTCGTCCTGCGTTTACATTGGGTGGAACCGGTGGTGGTTTCGCTGATGATGAAACAGAGTTACGTGAGATTTTAAAGAACGCTTTGGTTCTTTCCCCTGTACATCAGGTTTTGATTGAGAAGAGTGTAAAGGGTTATAAGGAAATCGAATACGAAGTAATGCGTGATGCCAATGACACCGCGATTACAATCTGTAACATGGAAAACTTAGACCCTGTTGGTGTACATACCGGTGACTCTATTGTTGTATGTCCTTCTCAGACATTGACCAACAAAGAGTATCATATGCTCCGTGACAGTGCATTGAAGATTATCAGAGCTTTGGAAATCAAGGGTGGATGTAACGTTCAGTTCGCTTTGGATCCGAAGTCTTTCCAGTATTATTTGATCGAGGTTAACCCCAGAGTATCTCGTTCTTCAGCACTTGCTTCCAAGGCAAGTGGATATCCTATTGCAAGAGTATCAGCTAAGATTGCAGTAGGTCTTCGTTTGGATGAGATTCCTCTTGCCAATACTTTGGCAAGCTTTGAGCCGGCACTTGACTATGTTGTGTCCAAGATGCCAAGATTCCCATTCGATAAGTTTAACGATGCTAACAATTCCCTTGGTACCCAGATGAAGGCTACCGGTGAGGTTATGAGTGTCGGCAGAACCTTTGAAGAGAGTATTTTAAAGGCTGTTCGTTCTTTGGAAATCGGAGTATTCCATCTTCATTCCGCTAAGTTTGATGAGGAAAGTACAGAAAGCTTAAAGGAATATATAAAGACCGGTACCGATGACAGAATTTATGCAGTAGCAGAACTTCTTAGAAGAGAAGTTTCCGTAGAAGAGATTTATGCACTTTCTGGTATTGATCCATTCTTTACAAGAGGATTGATCAAAATCATAGAGATGGAGAAAGTGGTAAAAGCTAACAAAAATAGCATCGATGTATTGATGCAGGCAAAGAGAATGGGATTCTCAGACAGAGAAATCGCTTGTTTATGGGGAATGACCCAGAGAGAGGTTTGGGATCTTCGTAAGGCTAATAACATCTTCCCTATTTACAAGATGATTGATACCTGTGCTTCTGAGTTTGAAAGCTATATTCCATACTTCTATTCAACCTATGAAGATGAAAATGAGTCTATCATTTCAGATAAGAAAAAGATTATTGTTTTAGGTTCCGGTCCTATCCGTATCGGACAGGGTGTAGAGTTTGACTACTCTACTGTACATGCTGTAAAGACAATCAAGGCAGCAGGTTACGAAGCGATTATTATTAATAATAACCCTGAGACTGTATCTACAGACTATACCACCTCTGATAAGCTTTACTTCGAGCCTTTGTGTGTAGAAGATGTTATGAATATTATCGAGATGGAAAAACCGGAAGGTGTTATCGCAATCCTTGGAGGACAGACTGCAATCAACCTTGCAGAGCCTTTGAAGGAGTACGGCGTAAAGATTATCGGTACAGATTGTGATGCTATTGACAAGGCTGAAAACAGAGATTCCTTTGAAAAGCTTCTGCTAGAGTTAGATATTCCTCAGCCTAAGGGTATGGCTGTAACCAATATTGAGGATGGTGTAAAGGCTGCTTCAGAAATCGGATATCCTGTACTTGTTCGTCCCAGCTTCGTTTTGGGTGGTCGTGCAATGCAGATTGTCTCAAAGGAAGCAGATATGCGTCACTACTTAAAGACTGCAGTAGAAGTGGATGTTGATAAGCCTGTACTTGTTGACCGTTATATCAAGGGTAAAGAAGTTGAGGTAGATGCTATCTGTGATGGAAGAAACGTATTTGTTCCGGGCATCATGGAATTGGTAGAAAGAACCGGTGTACACTCCGGAGACTCTATCAGTGTATATCCTCCTTTCAGTATTTCAGACAAGGTAAAAGGAACCATTTTACGATATGCCAAAAAGTTAGGTCTTGGTATCGGTATTGTTGGTCTTTTCAATATTCAGTTTATTGTAGATGATAATGATGATGTATTTATCATTGAGGTTAACCCCAGATCTTCCAGAACAGTACCTTTCCTTTCCAAGGCAACAGGTTATCCTTTGGCAGATATTGCTACTCTTGCAATTCTTGGTGTTAGCTTAAAGGAACAGGGTATCTTTGACCTCTATCCAAATGAAAGAGATACCTGGTATGTGAAGGCACCTGCATTCTCCTTCTCAAAGCTTAAGGGTATGGATGCTTACCTTTCACCTGAAATGAAGTCAACCGGTGAAGCAATCGGTTACGATAAGAAGCTTCATAGAGCTATGTACAAGGCTTTGGTTGCATCAGGCATCAAGCTTCAGAACTATGGTACTGTTATGGTAACTCTTGCAGATGAAGATAAGGAGGAAGCACTTCCTTACATCAAGAGATTCTATGACATGGGATTCAATATTGAAGCAACCATTGGTAGTGCTGAGTTCCTTAAGGAGCATGGTGTAAGAACACGTATCCGTAGAAAGCTTAGTGAGGGTAGTGATGAAATCCTTCGTTCTATCCGTGCCGGTTATGTAAGCTATGTAATTAACACCAGAGCAATCCTTTCCGGTGTACATTATGAAGATGGTGTAGCAATCAGAAGATGTGCGATAGAAAACAACGTAACCATGTTTACTTCCCTTGATACTGTTAAGGTATTACTGGATGTTTTGGAAGAGCAGACAATCGGTGTTTCACAGATTTTTTAAAAAAATTAAAAAAAGGGATTGACAAATAAAACAATCAGAGTTAAATTACACTCATGAAAAGCAAAGGCGCTTTGGATTAGTCCAGAGCGCCTTTTTGTTTTGTAAAAAACAGTTTCAAAAGAGAGAGGAGAAACAATATGAGCAGAGTACCTGAAATGTATGGAAGTTTGGTTTTTAATGATAAGATCATGAGAGATAAGCTTCCTAAGGACGTTTATAAAGCATTAAGAAAGACAATTGATAAAAATACACATTTGGAATTAGACGTAGCAAATGCTGTTGCAGTTGCTATGAAGGAATGGGCAGTTGAAAACGGAGCTACACACTTTACACATTGGTTCCAGCCTATGACCGGTACTACTGCTGAAAAGCATGACAGTTTCATCAATCCTGTTGGAAACGGTGAAGTCATCATGGATTTCTCAGGTAAGGAACTTGTAAAGGGCGAGCCTGATGCATCTTCATTCCCAAGTGGTGGTCTTAGAGCTACCTTCGAAGCAAGAGGATATACAGCATGGGATCCTACATCACCTGCTTTCGTAAAGGATGGAACATTATATATTCCTACCGCTTTCTGTTCTTACAGCGGTGAGGCACTTGATAAGAAAACTCCACTTCTTCGTTCTATGGAAGCATTAAATAAAGAGGCAACCAAGGTACTTCACATCTTAGGAAATGCAGAGGTTGAAAGCGTAACTACCACAGTTGGTCCTGAGCAGGAATACTTCTTGGTAAATAAAGAAGATTTCAAGAAGAGACAGGACTTGATTTTCACAGGAAGAACACTTCTTGGTGCAAAACCTCCTAAGGGACAGGAAATGGAAGATCATTACTTTGGTACCTTAAAGCCCAGAGTTGCAGATTTCATGCGTGAACTTGATGAAGAACTTTGGAAGCTTGGAATTCCTGCAAAAACAAAGCATAACGAAGTTGCTCCTTGCCAGCACGAGTTAGCTCCTGTATTTGATACTACTAACGTAGCTGTAGATCACAACCAGTTAACAATGGATATTATGAAAAAGGTTGCTGATAAGCACGGATATGTATGTTTACTTCATGAGAAGCCTTTCGAAGGAATCAATGGTTCCGGTAAGCATAATAACTGGTCAATGATTACAAATACCGGCGTAAACCTTTTGGATCCCGGTAAAACACCTGCAGAGAACATTCAGTTCTTAGTATTCCTTACCGCTGTTATCAAGGCAGTTGATGAGTATGCAGATTTGATGAGACTTTCCGTAGCAAGTGCAGGAAACGATCACAGACTTGGCGCTAACGAAGCACCTCCAGCAATCATTTCTATCTTCCTTGGAGATGAGCTTACAGGTGTTATCGAATCTATCGAAAAGGATACCTTCTTTGGTGATCAGAAGATGGTAACAATGGATACCGGTGCTACTGTACTTCCTCACTTCTTCAAGGATACTACAGATAGAAACAGAACTTCACCTTTCGCATTTACCGGTAACAAGTTCGAGTTCAGAAGCCTTGGTTCTTCTCTTTCAGTAGCAGGACCTAACGTAGTACTTAACACTGCTGTTGCTGAGGAATTAAAGCAGTTTGCAGAAATCCTGAAGGATGTACCTGCAGATCAGATGGATAAGAAGGTACGTGAATTATTAAAGAAGACTATCATTGAACACAAGAGAGTTGTATTTAATGGTAATGGATATACAGATGAGTGGGTTGAGGAAGCTGCAAAGAGAGGTCTTTACAACTTACGTTCTACTCCTGATGTACTTCCTGTATTTGTTGCAGAGAAGAATGTTAAACTCTTTAATGATCATCATGTATATACTGAGAGTGAGATTCATTCAAGATATGAAATTCTCTTAGAGAATTATTCAAAGACACTTCACATTGAAGCTAAGACCTTGGCTGATATGGTTAGCCATCAGTTCCAGCCTTCACTTATGAAGTATATGGAAAAGATTGCAGATCTTGTAGCTAAGAAGCAGCAGATTTCTTCTTCATTACCTTGCAAAACAGAGCTTTCTAAGCTTGAGAAATTATCTGGTTGGTATGAAGAGATTGAAAGCTTAAATGAAAAGCTTATTGCTGATACAAAGAAAGCTGAAAGCATGGATGACAGTCTTGAACTTGCTAAGTTCTATCAGGCTACAATTCTTAAGGATATGGAAGATCTTAGAGCAGTTGCAGATGCAGCAGAAGAGGTGATTCCTGAAGAGTTACTTCCTTATCCTACATATGCACAGATGTTATTCTATGTATAATAAAAAATGAAATGAAACGCAAAGGCGCGTTCCCTGGGGGAACGTGCCTTTTTTAAGAGAGAGAGGAATGTCCTATGAGTGAAACTTTTAAAGTTTGGTTTTTGATCGGTGCGGCATTAGTATTTTGGATGCAGGCCGGATTTGCAATGGTAGAAACTGGTTTTACCAGAGCAAAGAACGCAGGAAACATCATCATGAAGAACTTGATGGATTTCTGTATTGGTACCGTCGTATTTATTACAATTGGTTTTGGTCTTATGTTTGGTGAGGATGCAGCAGGCCTCATTGGTAAGCCCGGTTTGGATGTGTTTACAAACTATGCAAACTTCGATTGGGCAACATTTGTATTTAACTTAGTATTCTGTGCTACCACAGCAACCATCGTTTCAGGTGCTATGGCAGAGAGAACAAAATTCTTATCTTACTGTGTATATTCCGGAATTATTTCCGCTTTGATTTATCCCATTGAAGCACATTGGATTTGGAGTGAGAACGGCTGGCTTGTAGCAAGAGGCTTCCATGATTTTGCCGGTTCTTGTGCAATTCATATGGTTGGTGGTATTTCCGCTTTGATTGGTGCGAAAATCCTTGGACCTCGTATTGGTAAGTTCGTAAAAGATGAAACAGGTAAAGTAACTAAGGTGAATGCTTTCCCTGGTCACAACCTTCCACTTGGTGCACTTGGTGTATTTATTCTTTGGTTTGGTTGGTATGGATTCAACGGTGCAGCTGCAACTTCAGCAGATCAGCTTGCAAGTATCTTTGTAACCACAACTGTTGCTCCTGCAATTGCAACTGTTGTATGTATGGTATTTACCTGGGTGAAATATGGTAAACCCGATGTATCTATGTGTTTGAACGCATCTCTTGCAGGTCTTGTTGGTATTACTGCAGGTTGTGATGTTATGGATGCTGCCGGTGCTATTGCAGTTGGTGTTGTATCAGGTCTTTTAGTAGTATTTGGTGTTTGGTTCCTTGATTATGTATTACGTATCGATGATCCCGTTGGTGCTGTAGCAGTTCACTGCTTAAACGGTATCTGGGGTACCATTGCAGTAGGTTTATTTGCAACAACCTCTGTTCCTGCAAATGATTCTTTCACCGGTCTTTTCTACGGTGGTGGTGTGAAGCTTCTTGGCTTACAGTTACTCGGTGTTGGTGCCGTTGGTCTTTGGACTGCAGTTACTATTACAATTACTTTCTTTGTTATTAAAGCAACCATTGGTCTTAGAGCAAGTGAGGAAGAAGAAATTACCGGTCTTGATGCAACAGAGCATGGTCTTCCTTCTTCTTATGCAGGTTTCAGTATCATGGATATCTCAAACACCATGACAATGGATGTAAACGAGAACACCAGTCTTGGAACAGAAGATTACGAAAAAGCTTCTCCTATTGTTAAGGATACAGCTGTTCCTGTTACTAAGTTGGTACATTCTGAAACAGGAATGTACAAGATTGTTATCATCGCTAAACTTTCTAGATACGATATCTTGAAGAAATCTCTGAATGGACTTGGTGTAACCGGTATGACCGTTACACAGGTTATGGGATGTGGTATTCAGAAGGGTGCCGGCGAGATGTACAGAGGAGTTGAGATGGACGTAACCCTTCTTCCTAAGGTACAGGTTGAAGTTGTTGTCAGCAAGATTCCTGTAGATGATGTTATTGCAACTGCTAAGAAAGCTCTTTATACCGGACATATCGGTGATGGTAAGATCTTTGTTTACAGCGTAGACAGAGTTGTTAAGATCAGAACCGGTGAAGAAGATTTCGAAGCATTACAGGATGTTGAATAATCGCCCCCTAATAAAAAAGTCTATATATTTAGAATTTACGAGAAGCGGCAGTTGCCGGTTCTCGTAGGTTCGTTTTTGATTATAAAAAAGAAAAATGTATTTCAGGAGGAATCAATTATGTGTTCAATTATGGGTTTTCAGGGAGAAAGTATTTCCTTAGAAGAATTTAAGCAGCATTTCGACAAAACCATTTCCAGAGGTCCGGACATGCAGAGAATCTCACCTTATGGAGATGTTATTTTAGGATTTGAAAGATTGGCTATTATGGGTCTTACTCCGGAAGGTATGCAGCCTTTTGAACTTGGTAAGAATGCTATCGTATGTAACGGAGAGATTTATGGTTTCAGAGAAATTAAGAAGGAATTAGAGAAGGAGTATACCTTTAAGAGTGATTCTGACTGTGAAATATTACTTCCTATGTATGAGAAATATGGCGTGGAAATGTTCGAGCGTTTAGACGCAGAATACGCCTGCATTATTTATGATGATGCAAGAAAGAGTCTTGTGGCAGCAAGAGATCCTATCGGTATTCGTCCTTTATTCTATGGTTACACCGATCAGGGTGAAATTATGTTCGCAAGTGAAGCTAAAAACTTAATTGGCTTAACTCGTGAAGTGAAGGCTTTCCCTCCCGGACATTACTATGCAGATGGTGAATTTGTATGCTATCGTGATATGACCAGGGTAGAGAAGGTAGTAAAGGCTCCTCTTGATGAAGTATGTAAGAACATTCATGATAAATTAGTTGCTGGTATTGAGAAGCGTTTGGATGCAGATGCACCTTTAGGATTTTTACTTAGTGGTGGTTTGGACAGTTCACTTGTTTGTGCTGTATCTGCAAAGATTTTAAAGAAACCTATTCGTACCTATGCTATCGGTATGAGCACAGATGCTATTGACTTAAAATATGCAAAGGAAGTTGCTGATTATATCGGAAGTGATCATCAGGAAATTATTATCACAAAGGATGACGTATTAGCTGCATTACCTGAAGTAATTTCAATTCTTGGAACCTATGATATTACAACCATTCGTGCAAGTATTGGTATGTACTTAATCTGTAAGGCAATTCATGAACAGACAGATGTACGTGTTCTTATGACGGGTGAGATTTCAGATGAGTTATTTGGTTACAAGTATACAGATTTCGCTCCCAGTGCAGAGGAGTTCCAGAAGGAAGCTGCCAAGAGAATCAGAGAACTTTACATGTATGATGTACTTCGTGCAGACAGATGTATTTCTTCTAACTCTATGGAAGCACGAGTTCCTTTCGGTGATTTGGAATTCGTTGAATATGTAATGAGTATCGATCCTGAAATGAAGTTAAACAAATATAACAAGGGTAAATATCTTCTTCGTCATGCTTTTGAAGGTGACTACTTACCTGAATCTATTCTCATGCGTGAGAAGGCTGCATTCTCAGATGCAGTTGGTCACTCTATGGTTGATTACTTGAAAATGTATGCTGAAGAGAAGTATACAGAGGAAGCTTTCGTTGAAGGCTGCAAGAAGTATGACTTTGCCACACCTTTTACCAAGGAATCACTTCTTTACAGAGATATTTTTGAACAGTACTATGAAGGCCAGGCAAAGATGGTTGCTGACTTCTGGATGCCTAACAAGTCTTGGGAAGGATGTAACGTTAACGACCCTTCTGCTCGTGTACTTTCAAACTACGGTGCAAGTGGACAATAAGTTACACTTTCATTGGATTCGAAATATTATAATTTATAAGGAAGATCTTCTGCCAATCGGCAGAAGGTCTTTTTGTTTTTCTTTGAGGTCTTTTTTTGAATCAATAAATCTTGACATTCCTTATTTATAGAAGCTAATATATCTATATCATATGAATTAACTAATCTAATCAGGTGTTTTATTCATGTTTTATCTTAGAGCGAATCGCTCGCATTTCATTTATTGATTTGATTTTAATTTTAGTGTTTTAGTGGGAACGTAATGCTTCGTTGACGTGTAATTGATGGAGAATCCTTTTGAAAAGAAGGGATGGAGGCTAGTTTCCCGCCGGATAGCAGTGGAAAGTGTTAAAGGGTCGGTGTTTTGGGAACGTATTTGAGGAATGGAAGGAGGCTAAGGGAGAAAAACCCCGCCGGATAGCAGTGGAAAGTGTTAAAAGGTCGGTGTTTTGGGAACGTATTTGAGGAATGGAAGGAGGCTAAGGGAGAAAAATCCCGCCGGATAGCAGTGGAAAGTGTTAAAAGGTCGGTGTTTTGGGAACGTATTTGAGGAATGGAAGGAGGCCAAGGGAGAAAAACCCCGCCGGATAGCAGCGTAAAGTGTTAAAAGGTCGGTGTTTTATGGGAACAGAGATAGAACGAGAGAGGAGAACCCCGCCGTACAATAAGAAAACAAGAAAAAGGTCGGAGATTTATAAGGTGAATAAAGAAAGGAAGAAAAAATGTATAACGCAATAACAAATTTAATTGAACAACAGGAGCTTTTAGCGCGAGAAATATCAAGGGTAAGACATACAAAATTATCGGAACCTGCTGGGTATATGAAAATAGATCCGAAACATGGAAAACCGGATTATTACTATGTAAATGGAGAAAACCCCAGCGGAAGATATCTTTCTAAACGTAAGGAAATGGAACTGATCAGACAGTTAGCCCAGAAGGATTACAATCAGAAGTTATTAAAGAAACTGGAAGAACAGGAAAAGAGACTTAGAAATATAATTGCGTTTGAGAAAGAAAATAATTCCTGCGATATATATCATCATTTATCAAAAGAAAGACAAACACTGGTAATTCCAGCTGTGCTAGATTCGGCCTATTCATTGGAATGGGAAAAAGTAAGATATGAAGGAAAGAGATTTGATGAAGAGGCTCCGGAAATATATACAGAAAAAAATGAACGAGTTCGTTCGAAATCAGAAAAGCTAATTGCGGATAAGTTATATCAAATGGGAATCAGTTATAGGTACGAGTATCCAATGAATATAGATGGATTTGGTACGGTATATCCAGATTTTACCATATGGAATCCTTATCGTTGTATAGAACATATATGGGAACATTTTGGGAGAATGGATGATCCTGAATATGCCCAAAAGGCTATTAAAAAAATACGAATGTATGAAAAAATGGGATATTATATGGGAGATAAATTAATAGTTACATTTGAAACATCTATAACGCCCATTGACATGAGATATGTGGAAAAAATGTTATTGGAAAATTATTTTGTAGATGAGAATAAACATAAGTGAAAATATAGAGGGGGGTCAGATATAGATACAGAAGTTATGACTATAAATATTGAAGTCTAGAGATGGAAAGATATATAATAAGGTGAATTCGTATTAAAATGTAATACATAACACATAAACCATACCACGAATACTGGATAGTAACAGAATGATAAGGATACATTAAATATGAAAATATATATAGACTTTGATGATGTAATCTGTGAAACAGCAAAACAGTTTACTGTAATCGCAAAGGAGTTGTTCGGAATTGACTTGCCATATAGTCAGGTACAGTTCTTTAATTTAAAGAAGGCTTTTGATTTGAACGATGAACAATATGATTTATTAATGAAGGAAGGGCATAAGGAGGAAACCCTGCTTTCTTATGAGGAAACACTGGGGGCGAGTGAAACAATCAATAAATGGGTGGATGAAGGTCATGAAGTGTTTGTGATTACTGGGAGACCATTTGAGGCGTATGAACCCTCCAGAAAATGGTTGAATGAACATCACTTGGAAAGAGTTCCTTTGTATTGTGTAGATAAATATGGAAGAGAAAATTTTGTTGACGGCTGTACCTATGGCATGACGCTGCAGGAATTGTATCAAATGCATTTTGACTTTGCAGTAGAGGATTCACCGGCAGCCTTTGAACATTTACTTCATTTTGAAAATTGCAAGGTAGCCGTCTTTGACAGACCATGGAATAGGCAGGAAGAATTGCCTAGCAGTAATTTTGTGAGATGTAATGGTTATACTGAGATTGAGAGACTTAGAATCAGCTGTAAATAATAAATTGAAAACAATAGAAAATTATCCTTTACAAAGTAGAAAAAAGGTTGTAATATATCAAGGAATGTATAAATTGTATTTTTGTATAATTGTATAATGTAATTGACAAAGGCGTCAAAGAAGCTTGCAGACAGCAGGCATCTTTGACGCCTTTTTTGTAGCGAGGAAGGAAACCAAGCGACTCCGAAGGAGGCATTTGGTTTCACCCGAGCGTACACGAAACAGAAACAGGAGTCGCAAAGCGACG
>JAZLGY010000075.1:0-2457 GCA_045616525.1 Acetatifactor sp.
CATCCCATCCGGATAGGATAGGATTGATATTATTCTATTAAGTTTATTTATATTATTTTTATTACCGGATGAATTTCATACTTTCGTACTGATGAAAATCAGCCGTCTGTAGATATGCTTTTCATACTTCTTGGCTGTCAAAATGACAGTTCTAGACTTGTACTTATGACAGTAGTTCCAAATCAAGCGGATAATGCTGAAATATCTACAACATATATTTTCGCAGGCCTACCAAGCCCTTGCTTCTTTCTCCTTATTAGACCTACCTCCTCCAGTTCCATAAGCAGCTTCGTTGCTTTTTGATGTGCACACCTAAGTGTCATCTGAATCGTTTCCAAAGTACAATATACAAAAATATCCCCTTTCTTATCTCTCCAATCATTTCTTTCCGATAAAGACCTTCGATCCAGAAGAATACCATATAAAAGCATCGCACCTTCAGAAAGATCCGTATACTTTTCATCTGTTAAAATCGCCTTTGGAATCCTAAAAAATGGCATTCTCTCTTCCTGATTCATTTCGTTTGTTGTTATTACATTTTCCTCTTTCATTTCTTCCTCCTTCTAAAAATGAGCATAAGAAAAGCACTTCAGATTTCTCCAAAGTGCCTGTAAACAATGTTTCTCTTCCTTCAATTACCTACGCGTTGCCCCTATTTGCCCACAAATGCCCCTCCTTTCCTTCGTCTTATGATTTAACATATCAATAATAAAATCTGTAATAATTGAAAAAGGCCGAAACCACAAGGGTTTCAGCCTCTCTTATCACTTTATTATAATATGCTTTTCCGATTTTTGGGTATAGCAAACACACCATTATTATACGAATGTATATTTGGTATGTCAATGTTTAAATTTTTAAGTTTTCAAAGTGATCAATCATCCATTCTGTCATACTTACATTTACTTCATAGACATCTTTATACTTGTCCTTATCAGCAAACCACGATGTTGCTATGAACTGATTTGCAAGTAAAACATATGGAATTGCTTCTTTCTCAGATTCAGTAAGTTTTGCAACCGCATCGTACCCATACATGATTCCTCTGAAAATCTCAATCCATTTTTTTAACTTGTCTGGATTATCTATTTCAAAGCTTTCTGATAAAATAGCGGAAGCTGCATAGCATGGGTCATAAATTCTCACACTGCGCTCACTCAAATCAAAATCAATAAATCCCCACTTATCATCGTTCGTAATAATATTGCTTGGATTAGGATCTCTATGAATAATCTGTTTTGGTAGTTCATCATATAACTCTCTAAAACGACGCTGGTAAGACTCTAAAAAACTCTTATCAATAACCACCTTTTCATTAAGTGCAGGAATTGCCCATTCACAAACATTTTTAAGAATATTCATATCATCCACTACAACATCTATCTTTGCTAATGCAAGACTCAGCTGACCGACTATCTCTCCAATAAATCTGGCTTTTTCTAAATATTCATCTAAATATACCGATCCCGCTTTTATATTTTCGCCTTGTATTCTTTTGCTTAGAACATAATATAAACCTGCATCTTCTACGTAATATTTACCGTCCTTTGTAGGAATAGTCTGTGCCGCTAACAGACCGATTGATTCTAAAGCACGTGAAATATCAATAGTTTTCTTAATACTTCCAAGGTTTGCAGAGAATTTAATCACATAATCCTCTCCAACATATTTCGCACTATCACTTATTTCCCCAGTTTCTCCGTAAACAACATCTGCAATTTTTTCATTTTCCAATTCCCAATTTTTTAAAATATCTCTAATTTTCTTCTGACTCATTATGATATGTTCCTCCTGTAAAATATTAATTCGATAAGGCTTCTTTGCCTTATACATTTTAAGGTAGACCTTCGGTGTATATCCGATTTCACGAACAAATGATTTATAGAATCCAGCGTAAGTTTCATACCCATAAGATAATGCCACATCTATTTTTTTATGCCCCAAGCTAATCTCATGAATTCCATGTAATAGCCTTCTTCTAGTAATGTACTGCATGACCGGCATCCCGACAGCACTTTGAAATAAACGATAAAAGTGAAATAGCGAAAAACCTGCAAGATTACTTAATTCTTCCGCTGATATCTCAGCTTTCAAATTGTCTTCTATATAATCCAGAATTCTTTGTATAGATTTTCTATCCACCGCTATCCCTCCTTTCTGATTTGTCGTAGCTACATACATATCATAAAATATTAGTCATAGAAAATATTTCCTACATTGCTGATTTAAATTCTTTTTAGTTTCAGATATAACTCTACCATCTGCATAGTTTCCTCAATACTTCTGCTTTCATCTTTCAATAATATCTGAAAACCAGAGTGTAGGAACTTATCATAATTTTCCTGAGAATTCACTTTCTCTAAACACGCTCGAAAATTAGCAATTGCTGCATCCGGATTCTTTTCTTTTAACAATAACTGATAAAGAAACTGCTTTTCACTATCAGGTCTGTCAAAA
>JAZLGY010000076.1:0-59441 GCA_045616525.1 Acetatifactor sp.
GTGTCTCCTGTAATGGTATAGGTTCCATCCCAACCCTGTACTTCAATAAGATCGGGAATCCACAGCTCCAGGGTCCAGCCATCGGTAATCGCATCTCCGTTGTTTTCCAGCTTGATTTCCATACTGTTCATAATGGCAGAACCATTTTGCCAGCTGTTGCCGGTGCCATAGGTAACGACATAGTCCCCTTCTGTTACGGAATCCGGTTTCTGTGAAGGCACAGATTCTTCTGTAGAAGGTTCCGGTGTTGCTTCAGAAGAAGCAATACTGGTTTCGCTTGATGGTTCTTCGGAAGCTTCCTTAGAAGAAGAAACAACCGGCTGTCCACCTACATTTTCTTCCGAAGGAGGAGTCATTTCATCCCCTGAATTTAAAGAAGGCTCACTGCTGTCAGATACAACAGTTTCGGCACTTGACGCGTTTCCGTCATTCACCGGTGTTTTGGGCTCTTTTCCTTTTAGGAGGAAGATAATCATTAAGCCGATCAGTAGTACTGCATTGGCTGCAATCACACCAATCAGAATGGAAAGTAATTTTACATTTCCCGGTATTTTTCCGTTTTCGTTACTCATTTTTTTATCCCTTTCATTGTCATGCTTAAAGAGCATGCATCTACAGAAAGAATATCATTGAAAAGGGAAAATATCAATGCTACAATAATCTGATAGAAGAGAAAAGGAACGGATAATCATGGATAAAATCAAACTGATTGCATCGGATGTAGATGGAACATTGTTGCCGGAGGGAACACCCTATTTAAATCCTGCGTATGCGAAGGTAATCAAGAAACTAAAAAAGCAGGGAATCGTATTTGCAGTTGCCAGTGGCAGACAGTTTGTTAGTGTACGTACTCTTTTTGAAGAGATTGAAGAGGATATATATTTTATTGCAGATAATGGTGCTCATATTTTGAAGGGCAGGGAGACCCTGTACTGTCATACCATGTCACGGGAAGTGATAGAGGATATCGTAGCATATGTACGAACACTACCGGATGCATTTATGCTTTTTTCTACACCGAAGGGTGCATATACGGATTGCAAAAATCAGGAATATATCCGTAAAAATGAAGAGGGCTATCATGTAAAGATGAACCTGGTTGAGGATATTCTTACTGTAGATGAGCCGGTGATGAAGATTGCACTATGCTGTGAACAGCTGGATGCAGTAGATATGGCAGTGCCCGCGCAAGAGCTTTTTGGTGAAAAGGCAGAGGTAACGGCTTCCGGTGCGCACTGGGTAGATTTTATGGCCAAGGGTATGGAAAAGGGAGTGGCGCTTTTAAAACTTCAGGAAATTTTAGGCGTTTCCAAGGAAGAAACCATGGCTTTTGGAGATAATATTAATGATGTAACATTGCTAAAGGGGGCAGGAGAAAGCTATGCTGTTTTTAATGCCAGAGAACAGGCCAAGGAAGCGGCAGTATACGTGCTAGAGGATGATTCGCCCGATGCAGTGCTTCATGTTATTGAAAAATTGTTGAAATAATGTTTAAGGAAGAAATACATGAAAAAAGAAAGAAATCTTGCTTTTGACCTTCTTCGTATCATAGCGGCCTTTAGTGTTGTAATGTTACACAGTGCAGCGCAGTTCTGGTATGACCTTCCCGTTGACCAAAAGGAATGGCAGATCGCCAATGCATACGATGCCTGTTTTCGATTTGGGGTCCCTATTTTTGTCATGATCAGTGGAGCTCTTTTTCTGGGGAGGGAAAAGAATACAGGCATAGGTAAATTGTTGAAGCATAATATCATACGTTTGGTAATTGTTTACTTCTTGTGGAGCAGTGTTTACGGTTTATGGGATTGTTATGTTTTTGGCATAGAAAAGCTTGGCAGAAAAGAAATCTTGAATGAGATGCTGAGTGGACGTTATCATTTGTGGTTTGTTCCCATGATTGCAGCCTTATATTTGATTTGTCCGATTATGTACGAGCTGGTGCATAAGATATCCAAAAAGTATTTAGAATATTTTGTAGGTTTGTTTTTAATAACGGAAATTTTACGAAGTTCAGCTCTTCCGTTTATTTATGACGGACAGCTAAGAAATATTCTTAATTCATTTCAGCCACCGGTAGTCAGTGGATATGTTGGATATTTTGTTTTGGGCTATTATTTATATGAGTATGGACTTCCGAAGCTGATTCTTAGGGCTAGCTTCTGTTTGTGCATACCGGCAATGATTTTTAATATATATATGAGCCAAAGATTTAGTGTTGCAGCGGGAAGCCCCATGGGCGAGGTCTACGACTGTTTCTGCATCGGAACCTTTATTATTGTAATTGCGTTGTATTCCGGTGTGGGAAGTCTCTGGAAGGAGAAGAAACCGGGAAAAGCTTTGACGGGCATAATCAAAGAAATCTCTGCAGATACCTTTGGAGTATATTTAATGCATTTGTTGATATTGGAGGTTTTTCAATACAATGGAATTCATACAATGAGTATGAATATTGTATGGGGAATACCGGCTATGGCTGTTTTGGTGTTTGTAAGCGGCTGTATTTTGGCAGCGATTCTTAGACGAATTCCGTTTTTGGGTAGATTTTTTTGCTAGCTGCAGCATTAAGAAGAAATGTTTTTACAAGGCTATGGAATATAGAAAAGAGAGGAAATAAATGTACACATACGAAAGCAGAGTAGGCTTTAGCGAAAGTGATTGTAACGGATATCTGACATTGAATGGGTTACTAAACTATTTTCAGGATGCAGCAACCTTCCAGTCAGAAGATTTGGGTGTGGGCTGGGACTATATTCATGAAAATAATATGGTGTGGATGCTTTCTTCCTGGCAGCTGGAAATAAAAAGATATCCTAAGAGCTGTGAGAGAATTGTAATCGGAACCTATCCCTATGCATTTAAGGGATGTTTTGGTTATCGTAATTTTGTAATGAAGACCTTGGACGGGGAAGTACTTGCCATGGCCAATAGCCTTTGGGTATTGCTTAGCACTAAGGACAATGGAATCGGCCGCATTACGGATAAAATGAAGGCCGCATATGAAATAGAGGAAAAGCTTCCTATGAATTATAAGGATCGCAGAATCCCTTATAAGGAAGAAGGCGAATACAGAGAAGCATATGAGATTACTAAGTATCATTTGGACACGAACAATCATGTAAACAACGGAAAATACATCGAACTTGCCATGCAGGAAGTCCCGGGAGACAGAATGGTACAGAATTTCCGTGCAGAATATAAAAAACAGGCATTTTTAGGGGATAAGGTAATTCCCTATGTGATTAATCAGGAGAAACTGAGTATTGTTGCCCTAAAGGGTGAAGATGGAGAAGATTTTGCAGTAGTAGAATTTGAGTGGTAAAATCAAGGGTAAGAAAGGATGAACAAATGAGTTTCAGATTAGGAGAACGGCAGTCACTATACGTAGTAAAACAGGTAGATTTTGGAGTTTACCTTGCAGAAAATGTCGATGAGAAGACCGATAAGGTATTGCTTCCCATGAAACAGGTTCCGGAAGGCACAGGTATGGGAGATCAGTTGGAGGTATTTCTTTATAAAGATTCCAATGACAGATTAATCGCCACAACCAAGGAACCTAAGCTCAAAATTGGTGAGGTAGCATTGTTAAATGTTGTACAGTGTACAAAAATAGGTGCATTCCTTGATTGGGGATTGGAGAAGGACCTGTTTTTACCTTATAAGCAGCAGGTGAAAAGATTAAAAGAAGGGGAAGAGGTATTGGTTTCTCTTTATATTGATAAGAGTGAGAGACTTTGCGCGACCATGAATGTTTATCATGAACTTCAGGCAAAAAGCCCGTATCATACCGGAGATCAGGTAAAGGGCAGAACCTATAATAAGAGTGATAACTTCGGTGTGTTTGTGGCAGTAGATAATCAGTATTTAGCTTTGATCCCCAAGAAAGAGGCCTTTGGAGAGATTCCACTTGGAGAGGTCATTGAGGCCAGAGTTACCAAGGTACAGGAAGACGGCCGTTTGGTATTGAGTGTCAGAGAAAAAGCTTATTTGCAGATTCATACGGATGCAGAGAAGCTTATGGAGATTATTGACAGCTTTGATGGTGTACTTCCCTTCAATGACAAGGTGGCACCGGAGGTTATTTTCCGTGAAACCGGAATGAGTAAAAATCAGTTTAAGAGATGTGTAGGTAACCTGTTAAAAGAAGGCAAAATCCAAATTACAGAAAAGGCGATTAGAAGAGTATGAAAACAAAACATATAAACAGAATGTTTGCGACCGGAATGATTTTACATGTTTTTTTAGTTTTTCTTGTTTCTTTTGTTGATGTAAGCAAGTATATTCCGTGGAATATGTGTACCAATGTCTTTATTTCAGAGTGTACCCTATGGATTCCTGTAGTTGTAGGTGCACTGATTACTAAGACCAACCTGATTAAATTTTGTAATATCAAAAAGGTTAAGATTTCTACCTTGTTGATGACCGTTTTGTTTACGATCCTGATTGATCCCTTGGCTGTTTTACTAAATGCATTGTCTATGCTTGTGGTTGACAATACAGTAGCAGGTGTTTCGGGACAGGTATTGGAGCAGTCGTTCCTTTCCATGTTGTTCTTTATTGCAATCTATGGACCCTTTGTAGAGGAATTGATGTTCCGTGGAGTATTGTTCCATGGCTACCGTAAGGCAATTGGCGCAAGAGCCGCTATCTTTTTAAGCGCCATCCTGTTTGGTATAATGCATATGAATCTGAACCAGGCCGGTTATGCTTTCGTGATTGGTATCTGCCTTGCACTTCTGTGTGAAGTAACCGGTAGTATGCTCCCCGGATTTTTAACACATTTCCTGTTAAATGGATATTCCGTGGTATCTATGTTTGTATTGCAGCATCTGGACAACCTGGTTGCCAAGAAAGAGATGATTGAGGCCCAGGGTGGCACTACCATTGAACTTGCACAGGCAAATGTATCGGATACAGAAAGCATGATGCTTATTATTGCAGTGCTTTTGGTGATGGTTCTTATTACCCTTCCGCTGGCAATCTGCGCATTAATCTTTATTGCAAAACGTGAGGGACGTTTAGAGAACCTGAAGGCATTGGTTTCCAAAAAGGCTGAGAAGCCGGATCAGGTAGCAGCGGAAAACAGTGTAGAGCAGGAGGATTCCTTGGAAGCACTTCTGAAGAAGGAGGAGAAGGAAAATGTGAAGGAGAAGGCGTTTACGCCATCGCTGATTATAGGAATTATTGTCTGCATTTTAATGATTTCTTCAGAATTCATTCTTCCTTTATTACTTGCAAAAAAATAAAAAGAATGCTACAATACAGTTACTTGAAACCGTGTTTTGATTTGAGAAAGCAGGTGTGATATGGATATTGCAGGTTTATCAATGCAGCTGTCAGCCAATAGAATACAGTCACAGGTAGGAACCAAGGTTCTTGCACAGACCCTTGATTTGAATGAGCAGATGGGACAGGGAATTGTGTCCATGATTGATTCAGCAGCTATGGAAAGAAGTGTGAACCCGGCTGTCGGTGGCAATTTTGATGTACGTTTATAGTGAGTAATTACATGTAGATAAAGAAGAGGAAAGCCCTCTTCTTTATTTTTTTGCATAAAATGCATAAAAAAGTATTGCTTTTTATGTTGCTTTTTTGTAAATTATTTGTAAAAGGAAAATTGGGCTCAGACTACGAAAGAATAGGTGAGGTAGCATATGATATCAAATCAGATTTTACAGAGTACGATTGATGGCTTAAAAGGAATTGGGCACGTGGATCTTTGTGTCATGGATATAGACGGTAAGACTGTAGCATGCACAAAAGATATGTTGAGTGTTGCGGAGGAAGCAGCAAAGTTTGCAAAGTCTCCGGCAGATTCACAGGAAGTACAAGGATGTCAGTTTTTCAAGGTATATGACGAGCAGCAGCTTGAGTATATTCTTGTAGTAGAGGGAACAGGAGAGACTGCATATACTGTAGGTAAGCTTAGTGCTTTCCAGCTGCAGAATCTTTTGGTTGCCTATAAAGAGAGATTTGACAAGGATAATTTCGTAAAGAATCTTCTTCTTGATAATCTCCTTTTGGTGGATATTTACAGCCGTGCAAAGAAGCTTCATATTGCAACGGACGTATCCAGAGTAACCATGATTGTAGAATCAGGTGCCGGTAAGGACAACAATGTATTGGAACTGACCAGAACATTCTTCGGTAACAATGGCAAGGACTTTGTCACTGCTGTGGATGAGAACAATGTTATTGTTGTAAAGTGCCTTGGGGATGCAGAAGGTATTAAGGAAATCGACAAGACAGCAAAGAGTCTTCTTGGTGTATTGAACAAGGAAGGCGTTAAGGAGGTTCGCATTTCTTACGGAACGATTGTTCATGAGTTAAAGGAAGTCAGCCGTTCTTACAAGGAAGCAAAGATGGCTTTGGATGTAGGTAAGATTTTCTTCGATGAAAGAAATGTGGTGGCTTACAGCGAACTTGGAATTGGCCGTTTGATTTATCAGCTTCCGATTCCTCTTTGTAAATTATTTATCCGTGAAATCTTTGGCGGCAAGAGCCCGGATGATTTCGATGAGGAAACATTAACTACCATCAGCAAGTTTTTTGAGAACAGCTTGAATGTATCAGAGACCTCAAGACAGCTCTTTATTCACAGAAATACATTGGTTTATCGTTTGGACAAATTACAGAAGAGTACAGGTCTTGATCTTAGAGTGTTTGAGGATGCGATCACCTTCCGTATTGCACTGATGGTTGTTAAATACATGAAGTACATGGAAACCCTTGATTATTAAGGTGTTTTAGGAGAGTTTTAAATGAATAAGAAAGAATTAAAGAAGCAGATGAAGCGGGAGTTTATTGAAGAACATGGTGTCATCTGGCTGGATAACGTATCCAAGACCTATTCCAGTGGTTCGCCTGCTTTAAACGGTGTTTCTATCAATATACACAAAGGTGAGTTTGTATTTATCGTAGGAGGTAGTGGATCGGGTAAATCTACCCTGATTAAGCTTCTTCTTAGAGAATTGAAGTCTACAGAAGGACATGTATATGTTATGTCTGAGGAGCTGAAGAAGCTTCCAAGAAGCAAGGTTCCTAAGCTTCGCCGTAATATGGGCGTTGTGTTTCAGGATTTCCGTCTGTTAAATGACAGAAATGTATACGAAAATGTTGCATTTGCACAGAGAATTGTACAGGTACCTACCAGTCAGATTCGTAGAAATGTGCCTGCAATTCTTGCAACAGTGGGTTTGGCAGGAAAGTACAAGGCAAAACCCAAGGAATTATCAGGCGGTGAGCAGCAGAGAGTGGCGCTTGCCCGAGCACTTGTAAATGAGCCGGCTATTTTGCTTGCAGATGAGCCTACAGGTAACCTTGACCCTAAGAATGCCAGAGAAATTATGGCCCTTTTGGAGGAAATCAACCAGGCAGGAACAACAGTTGTGGTTGTTACTCATAGTAAGGAAATCGTTAACTCTATGCAGAAGAGAGTAATTACTATGCGTAAGGGAATTGTCATCAGTGATGAAGAAAATGGATCTTACATTGATGATGATGAAGAAGATGAGGTATATTTCGAGGACGAAGAAGAGGAGTATTACGATGAAGATTAGTACCATGTTTTTCATTTTGGGTCAGGGTATCAAGAATCTTTTTCGAAATGCCTGGTATACCCTTGCATCTATTGCGACTATAGCAGCATGTCTGTTTTTATTTAATGTTTTTTATGTGGTTATTTCAAACTTCCAGAATACTGTAAAGAGTATTGAGGAAGGTGTTTCAGTTACTGTATTCTTTGACAAAGGTATTGAGGAAGCAAGAATCGAAGAAATTGGTAATCTGATTAGCGCCCGTTCGGAAGTTGCCAAGGTAAAGTATATTTCTGCGGAGGAAGCCTGGAGCAGCTATCAGAAGATTTACTTTGGAGACAGAGTAGATGAGTTTATTGCAGGTTATCCTGAAAATCCCTTGGAGGATTATATGAACTATGAAGTATATTTAAGTGATGTTTCCATGCAGGAACCATTAGTTAATTATCTTCATACCATACAGGGAATCAGTGAAGTTCGTGAGGATGCTGCAGTTGCCGGAATTCTTTCAGGCTTTAACTCAGCAATCAGCTTTGTTTCGATTGTGATTATTTCGGTACTTCTTGCAGTATCCGTGTTCCTGATCAGCAATACTGTAACAATGGGTATTGCCATTCGTAAGGAAGAAATCAATATCATGAAATATGTCGGTGCAACAGACTTTTTCGTAAGAGCTCCTTTCGTTATTGAGGGTGCTATTATCGGTGTGGTTGGTGCATGTATTCCATTAGGAATTATCAGATATATTTACAATGGTGTATTAAATTATGTAACCGAGAAGTTCCCAGATCTTACTAATTTATTAGTGTTCCGTCCAATAGACGATATCTTTAAGGTATTGACACCGGTTTGTTTGTGCGTGGGCATTGGTATTGGTCTGGTAGGTAGTATTACCACTGTTAGAAAACATTTGAAGGTATAAGAGTGAAGAAGTTTAATCGAGCAATCGGAATTTTTTTGATTTTATTTGTGGTGTTTTCTGAAGTGGGAGGCGTTGAAGCCAAAAATGATTCTTCAAAAAAGACCATTTCCCAGTTACAGGAGGAAATCAAAAAGGCAGAAGATGAAAGAAAGGGATTGAATTCAAACCTTTCTGATGTAAAAAAGATTGTGGCCAATCTGGAAAAAGAAAAGAAGGATCTGAACAACTATGTAAAGCTTTTGGATGAACAGGTAAGTGTTATCCAGGATAATATCGAACAGTTGAAGGAAGATATTGAAGTAAAGGAGCAGGAGCTGGTTGTTACAGAGGCCAATCTGGTGGAAGCACTGGATATGGAGGCAGAGCAATATGATGCCATGAGTAATCGAATTCGTCTGAATTATGAGCATGGTGAGTATTATGCGATGAATCTTTTACTGAATTCTTCCAGCTTTGGAGATTTCCTAAATCGTTCCGCTTACGTAAAGGCAGTAGCGGAATACGATGACAAGATGCTGAATGAATTGATTGAAACAAGAGAATATGTGGAGCTCTGCAAGAGAAAGCTGGAGGAAGAGAAGCTTACTTTGGAAACCGCAAAAGAGGGACTTGAAAATGAGCAGGCAGCTCTGGAAACTTTGATTGCAGAGAAGAAAAAAGAAATTGAAGCATATGAAGCGGATATCAAAAACAAGGAAAAAGCTGTAAGGGAATACGAACAGGAAATTGCAGCCAGAAACCAGATTATTAAGGATTTGGAAAAGGCAGTAGAAGCAGAGAAAAAGCGTTTGGAGGAGGAAAATAAAAAGGCCATTATATATGATGGAGGAACCTTTAAATTCCCTCTGAAAAGCTACAAACGAATATCGGATGATTACGGATACAGAATGCATCCTATTTTAAACGTAGAACAGTTCCACAATGGAGTGGATTTTGCGGCAGATGCAGGAACCGATATTTACGCAGCATATGATGGATCCGTAGTTGCTGCAGCTTACAATTCTTCTATGGGCAATTATGTCATGATTGATCATGGCAGCGGTTTGTACACCATTTATATGCATGCCTCAAAATTAACTACAAAAACCGGAGCCACGGTAACAAAGGGACAGAAGATTGCGGAGGTAGGCTCTACAGGAAGATCTACCGGTAACCATCTGCACTTTAGTGTACGTGTGAATGGAGAATATACGTCACCTTGGAATTATTTATCAAAGTAATGTAAAAAGGGATATTGCGTCGGAACAGATAGGAGGACCAGACAGATGCAAAATAAAAAAGGTGCAGGATTCGTCGGGGGAATGTTAGTGGGTATGCTAATAGCATTTTTGATAGCTATTACATTGGTACTGACATTTAGAATCCAGGATTCGCAGGAAAAAAAGACCAGTAATAAGAAAACAGAACAGGAATCCCAAATAGAAACTCAAAAGGAAGAGAAGGAAAAAGAAAAAGAGGTAAAGCTTCCCGTTCCTGTGGCACTTCCTGAAATGAGTGAGAAAAAGAGAGAAGAAATTGAGTCAGATGAACTTCAGAAGAAGATTGAAGGCTTAATGGAACTCATCGAGAAAGAGTATTACAAGGACGATATTGATTATGAAGCTCTGGAGAATGGTATTCTTCATGGACTCATGGATGCAGTAGGTGATCCATATACCAGATATTATTCACCTGAAGAGTTTGCTTCCTTCCTGGAGGATACAACAGGTAAATACAGTGGTATCGGTGCTTATGTAACATATGATGAGACCTTGAAATATCCTGTTATTTCAAAACCAATCCCAGGCTCACCCGCTGAAGAAGCAGGTCTTATGCCTCAGGATGTTTTGATTGCAGTAAATGGTGAAGATATTTATGATATTGGCGATTTGGATGCTGCAGTAGGATTGATCAAGGGCGAAGAGGGTACCATGGTAAATGTCACCATTATGCGTGGTGAAAACAAGGAAAAACTCAGCTTTGATATTGAGAGAAGAAAGATTACTGTAGAAACAGTTGTTTACAAGAAGTTAGATGATGATATTGCATATCTTCAGATTACCAACTTTGATACCGTAACAGGAATGCAGTTCCTCAAGGCAAAAACTGCATTGGAAAAGGAAGGCTTTAAGGGACTGATCCTTGATCTTAGAGGCAATCCCGGTGGTAGTCTTTCAACAGTTGTTCAGATTGCAAATCAGATGTTACCTAAGGGACTCATTACTTATATCGAGGATAAATATGGTAACAGAGATGAATACAGCAGTACCGGAAAGAATGAAATAGATTATCCGATGGTTGTTTTGATTGATGGCGGAAGTGCCAGTGCATCAGAACTTTTATCAGGAGCAATTCAGGATTACAAGATTGGTACCTTAATCGGAACCAAGTCTTTTGGCAAGGGTATTGTTCAGGATGTCATCAGATTAGAAGACGGATCTGCAATTAAGATTACTACCAGCAGCTACTATACTCCTAATGGAAGAAATATCCATGGAACAGGTATTGAACCGGATATCACCATCGAATTTGACGCCGATGCGTATGCCAAGGATGGCTATGATAATCAGCTGGAAAAAGCAAAAGAAGTTCTGAGAACAATGATTAAGTAAAAATAAGCGTCTTTTTATCTATGGATGAAGAGACGCTTTTTTAATATTAGAAAAAGAGGATGTAAAAAATGAAAAAAATGAAATTGAAAAAAATGTTACTGTTAACACTTGTTTCTTCCATGCTTGCATTTACCGCATGTGAAGGAGAAGTAGAAGAAACAAAGGTCTCAAAAGAAGAGAGCACAGAAGAATCAAAGGCTTCAGAAAGTAGCGAAGAAACTACAGAAGAAACTGCAGAAGAAAGTACAGAGGAAAGTAGCGAAGAAACCACAGAAGAAAGCACAGAGGAAAGTAGTGAAGAGCCAAGCACTGAGCCGGAAGAAAAACCTGCTCCTGAAGTAAACAAAACCGGAGTTGAATTATCGAAGAAGGATGCAGAGAAGCTTGTTTGTGATATTTTGGACCAGGTTGTTTTTGGAAAGGGAGATGAATTGACAGCAAAGCTTCCTGAGGGTGTAAATCCTGAGGCTTATGAAATGTATGCTTATTTGACAAGCCCTTCTTATGATGAATTTGAAATTAAGGAATTCCATTCAATTTATGTTGTAAACATTAATGATCCTGAAGAATTGCAGGAGATTTATAAAAGTGATGAGCTTTTGATGCAGTGGGCATTCCCTAATAAAGAGGATTATGACAAGATTGAAGCAATTGCAACTGTAGGCTTTGATTACAGCTATGTTTTAGACGGAGAAGATGATAGAGATTCTAACATTACCGATCCTGAAATTATCCTTTTCTATGAAGATGGAGAATGGAAGTATTTGATAGGCTCAGACCTTACTTACCTTCTTGGAGTATTCCATGTAGGCTATGCTACAGAGGATTTGTTTGGTGGAAATTATGAACCTGTAAAATTGTTATATGTTAATAATGACACAGACTATATCCCTGAAATTGTACCTTATGAAGAGGGATGTGCAGCAATCGGTATCGATCCTACCTGGTCTATTTCAGTTAAGACCGTAAAGAATGAAAATGGTAACAGAGACTTCGACCAGAACGCACTTGAAGTGACAATGTCAGATGGTAAGAATACCCAGGTGAAACAATATGAGTTTACTATAAATGGCTATGATTATCTTGCAGAAGATGAAGAGTGGGTTCGTGCAGTTGCAGGAAACGATGGTTTCTACCTTATGGGAGATATTAATCTTGTAGAAAAAGCAGTGATTTATGATCCTGAAGCTGAACTTGATGAGGCAGAACCATATGTTGGTTATGCATATATGTATGGTGTTGAGAGTAACTGCATGCTGATTATGTCTGAGAAGGAAGACGGAACTATTTACGGTGTTCTTTTCGAGAGACAGTAGATTTGATCGAGGTATAATTGATGAAAAATAAAATCGTAACCTTAGCACTTCTTTTGAGTATTGGAGCTTTTACTTCCGGATGTGACAGTCAGGAAATAGTTGAAGAAAGTTCTTCTGCGGGTGCTCAGAGCAGCGTAGAGGCAAGTGAGTCAAAAGAGCAGGAAACCGCCGAAGAAGTTTCAGAGGAAACAGAACAGGTTAGTACAGAGGAAACAACAAGTGAAGTAGAAGCAACAAGTGAAGAAGTAAGCAAAGCACCTGAGGCGAAGGAGCCTCAGGTAGTTACTGAGAGAGTAGAACTTACCAAGAAAGATGTAGAAGCAATGATTCCTGAAATTATGGAGCTTGCGTATACAGGAAAAACAGAAGAACTGCTTAAGAATACTCCGGATGGTATTATTGATGTGGCACTTGAATTCTATGAAGACCTTGGAGATGGCGAAATGGAAAGCTTTGAATTGAAGAGCCTTAAATACATTACTGTGTATAATATCAATGATCCAGAGGAACTTCAGGCATTGTTCGTGGATGAATATATTGCATTTGAAGAGGCTTTTCCTAAGGAAGAGGACTATAGAAAAATCGAAGCAATAGCTACAGCAGGTTATTATATCGAATATATCGAAGATGGTGAGTATGAAGACTGGGAAACTTACGAAGAGGAGCCTATTTTTACTTTCTTCTATGAAGATGGAGAGTGGAAGTATCTTTATAATGAGGATCTTGGGGAAGCATTGATTGAATTTCACTTGAATTATGACCTGGAGAATATTGTGGGTGGGGAATATGACCCTACCGGTGTTATCATTTTGGACGATTCGTTACCAGGGGGATATGAACTGGTTTCCTATGAAGAAGGAAAAGAGAAACTGGGACTTACGAAGGATTACAGCTTAAAGGGCAGAGTGGTAGAACCTAATCCGGAATTATATTTAGAAATGGATAAATTTATTGAATATTCTGTTTATGACAAGGAAGCAGAGGCTAAGGGTATCTATAGCTACGAGAGAGTGTTTGCTTCTGACCTTCGAGATGATGAAGCAGAGGCGCGGTTTATTTCGGATTGCTTTGGACAGGAGGAAATGTTGCTGTTGGAAAATGAAACTTACGATATGACGCAGGAGCAGTGTTTAGACAATTATTATTTAACGCCCTATCTCTTTGGCATGGAGAAAAAATCCATTATAGTGTCTTTTGAATCTATAGATAATGAGGACGATGTATTTGCAATAATCTTTACTAGGAGATAAAACGTATGAGAAAACGAATACTGTTACTTGCCTTAATCATGGGATTGGGTGTTTTTTCTGCAGGTTGTGAGAAGAATACTGAAACATTGGAAAGCACACAAAATGCAAGCAGCGCAGAAACGGAAATCCCTACATCTGAAACACAGAGTGGCACAGAAGAAAGTACCACAGAGGAAAGTCAAGCAGAAATAAAAGAAAACCCTGTGGCACCATTAAACGAATATGATGCGGCAGTTTGGACACAAAAAGAGCTGACCCAGGAAAATGCAGAGGCCATCATCTGGGAAATTCTGGATCGATTAGCCAAGGGTGATGTGGAAGGCTTAAAGGAAAGAGCTCCCAAGGGACTTAGTGAGTTTGCCATGTCCGACTATGAGAGCTATAAAGAGAATGCGGACTATGATATTCAGCTGGTGAAAATATATAATTTGAAAGTAGCTGTGATGGATGACCCGGAAGAACTAAAGAGCATATATAAAGATCCGGCAATCATGATGGAAGCCTACATGGATGAACAAAACTACAATGATGTTTCTGCGATTGCTGTAGTAGAATTGGAACTGGAGTCTACACTTGATGGGGAAACAAACTATGAATCAACCTTTGGTTATCCTATATTCACTTTGATGCATCAGAACAATCAGTGGACCTGCTATATGGGAGAAGGCTTACCGGTGGATTTATATCAGTATCATATAAATTATACCTTTGATGATACATGGGCAAAAACCTATAAAGCGACCAGTTGCATGAAGATTGTAAATGGTGAGGTTCAGGAGATACCATTTTCAGAATTTGCATCAGAAAAAGGCATGGAAGAAGAAATGTCCTTGGAAGTGACTGGTGAATGGGATCAGGAAAGTGATATATATACCGTTACCACCAATTATAGTACGAAAAGTGGCGAAATGAGCATTATTAGCTATCAGTATATAGGCTTTAATTATTATGATTATGACAATCGCTACGAACTGGATCATCAACTCTTTGGAACAGAAGGGTATTTACAGTTAAATCCCAAGGAATCAGCGACGGAACATATTTTTGACGGTTTTGCCTTTTTTGGAGAATACTTGCGCATAGAAGACAAAACTGTTATGGTAGAATTAATGGACACAAAAGATTCAGATTATGTTCAGTATTATATTGTGTTTAGTGCGCAATAAATAATTCTAAGGAGGCTGTATTAATGTTTTGTACCAAGTGTGGAAAAGAAAATAGTGATGGAGCTGCATTTTGTGGAAGCTGTGGTGAAAAACTGAAAAAGGTAAGTGTTCCGGGGCCAAGCACCGGCAATCCTGTTTTGGATTTTTTAAACAGCACTAAAATGAATGCATATGCACTCATCGGATTTGTAATTATTGCAATCAGCGTTTTCCTGCCTTATATGAAGGTTAGCTTTTGGGGAATGAGCGAAAGTGTAAAACTGATAGATGGCTCTGACGGTAAGATTATTTTAGTGGTTGCAATTGTTGGTGCAGTTCTTGCATACCTTAAAAACAATAAAGGAACAACAATCTGCGCAGGAGCATGTTTGGCAGTTTTGTTGCTGGAAGAGATTAACTTTGCATCAGAGGCGAAAGAGAGTGGAATGGGAGCTCTTGTTAAGGATACCATCTCAAGACAGTTTGGATTCTACTTACTTTTAGTTGGAAGCATTTTCGTACTTGTTAATGGAATTCTTAGAATTAAGAAAAATAAGTAACTCAAAAAATGATATTGTGAAAATAAAAGGGATTGTAAAACAGTTCTAAGTGGAGACACTTGCTAACATTTGTGGGCAGGTGTCTCATTTTTGTGGTTTCTTTAGCAACAAAGGAATGAAAAAACGTATATTTGCAATAGGAATGGAGGATTTACGATTGGAAGGATTGGAAAAAAATAATTTCAAAAAAACGAACAAACGTTCTAGGATTTATAGACAAAATATCATCAACGTGATATACTAAGAAAATATCGCATTGGTGGCATTTTGTTTTTGTTGTAATATATCGTTATGGATTGAAAGACGATTCCGTCGTTTAATGTGAAGGAAAAAGAAGACGTTGAAAGAAGAGATGGCAATGGAGTTTAAACTACATTCTGAATACAAGCCAACGGGTGACCAGCCACAGGCTATACAGGAGCTGGTGGATGGATTTAAGGCCGGCAATCAGTTTCAAACCCTACTGGGTGTTACCGGTTCGGGTAAGACCTTTACCATGGCTAATGTAATTGAACAATTAAATAAACCAACGCTTGTGATTGCCCATAACAAGACCCTGGCGGCACAGCTTTATTCGGAATTTAAGGAATTCTTCCCGGAGAACGCAGTAGAGTATTTTGTATCCTACTATGATTATTATCAGCCGGAAGCCTATGTGCCTTCTTCAGATACCTATATTGCCAAGGATTCCTCTATTAATGATGAGATAGATAAACTCAGGCTCTCTGCCACAGCCTCTCTTTCAGAGAGAAGAGATGTGGTGGTGGTTGCCAGTGTTTCCTGTATCTATGGACTTGGTAGCCCGGATGATTATCAGGGGATGATACTTTCCCTTCGTCCCAGTATGGAGAGAGACAGAGACCAGGTAGTCAGAGATTTGATTGATATGCAGTATGAGAGAAATGAACTGGATATCCAAAGAGCTACCTTTCGTGTTCATGGAGATGTTTTAGATATTTATCCTGCCCAGGGCGGCGACTATATGATTCGCGTGGAGTTTTTTGGAGATGAGATTGACAGGATTGTGGAGATTGAGCCACTGACTGCAAAGCCTCATGCAGAGCTTTCTCATGTGGCGATTTTTCCGGCATCTCACTATGTGGTAGCCCAGGAAAAGATGAAGAAGGCCTGCGACAATATCGAGGCAGAGATGGAAGAGAGAGTTCGCTTCTTTAAGGGAGAGGACAAGCTCATTGAGGCCCAGAGAATCTCAGAGAGAACCAACTTTGATGTGGAGATGCTTAGAGAAACTGGCTTTTGCTCCGGTATTGAAAACTATTCGAGACATCTAAACGGTACAGCACCGGGAGAACCGCCCAAGTGTTTATTGGATTATTTTGGAGATGATTTCCTGATTATTGTGGATGAGTCTCATATTACCATTCCACAGATTGGTGCCATGTATAGCGGTGACCGTTCCAGAAAGACAACACTGGTAGATTATGGCTTCAGACTTCCCTCAGCATTAGATAACAGACCGTTAAACTTCGGAGAGTTTGAAGAGCATATTGACCAGATGATGTTTGTGTCTGCAACCCCCAATACCTATGAAGAGGAGCATGAGCTTCTTCGTACAGAGCAGATTATCAGACCCACCGGTCTGTTGGATCCGGAAATAGAAGTATTTCCTATTGAGGGTCAGATTGACCATTTGATAGGACAGGTCAATAAAGAGATTGATAAAAAGAATAAAGTATTGATTACAACGTTAACCAAGCGTATGGCCGAGGATTTAACAGAGTACATGAAGGAAGTTGGCATCAGAGTACGTTACCTTCATTCGGATATTGATACTTTGGAAAGAGCACAGATCATACGAGACATGCGTTTGGATGTGTTTGACGTGTTAGTGGGTATTAATCTTTTGCGAGAAGGCTTGGATATCCCGGAGATTTCCCTTGTTGCAATCCTGGATGCAGATAAGGAAGGCTTTCTTAGAAGCTCCACCTCACTGATTCAGACCATTGGTCGTGCTGCCCGTAATGCGGAAGGTCATGTCATCATGTATGCCGACAATATGACCGACTCCATGAAGGTTGCCATTGAGGAAACCAACAGACGTAGAAGTATTCAGCAGAAGTACAACGATGAGCATGGAATCACACCACAGACTATCAAGAAGGCGGTTCGAGATCTGATTAGTATTTCTAAGCAGATTGCCAAGGAAGAACTGAAACTTGAAAAGGATCCGGAGTCCATGAGCAAAAAGGAGCTGGAGAAGCTCATTGGAGATATTCAGAAGAAGATGCAGAAGGCTGCTGCGGAGCTGGATTTCGAATCAGCGGCAGAGCTTCGTGATAAGATGATAGAGCTTAAAAAGCAGTTAACACAGATGGATTAATTGATTAGCGTATAAATTGACAGTTTTGATGATGCATACAGAAAGGTAATACCATGAGTGAAGTAAAGAAGATGTTGTCCAAAAAGGATTGTATCAGAATCCGCGGGGCAGCAGAGCATAATTTGAAGAATATAAATGTAGATATCCCAAGAGATGAATTTGTAGTTCTGACAGGTCTGTCAGGTTCCGGAAAGTCTTCTCTGGCTTTTGACACAATTTACGCAGAGGGACAGAGAAGATATATGGAGTCTCTTTCTTCCTATGCAAGAATGTTCCTTGGACAGATGGAAAAGCCCAATGTGGAAAGTATTGAAGGATTATCTCCTGCGATTTCCATTGATCAGAAGTCAACCAACAGAAACCCCAGATCTACTGTGGGAACGGTTACAGAAATCTATGATTACTTTAGACTTTTGTATGCAAGAATCGGCACACCTCATTGTCCGGAGTGTGGCAGAGTGATCGCAAAACAGACCGTAGACCAGATGGCAGACCAAATCCTGGAGCTTCCGGAAGGTAGTAAGATTCAACTTCTGGCACCGGTTGTCAGAGGACGTAAGGGTGAGCATGCCAAGGTCTTGGAGAGAGCAAAAAGAAGTGGCTATGTTCGTGTCAGAGTGGATGGCAATCAGTATGATTTATCGGAAGATATTAAGCTGGATAAGAATATTAAGCATAACATTGAAGTAATTGTAGATCGTCTGGTAGTGAAGGAAGGAATCAGAAAGCGTCTGGTAGACTCTATTGAAAACGTACTTTCTCTGGCAGAAGGCTTAATGGAAGTGGATGTTATCGGCGGAGAGAGTATGAACTTTAGTGAAAGCTTTTCCTGCCCTGACTGTGGAATCAGCGTCAGTGAAGTGGAACCAAGAAGCTTTTCCTTCAATAACCCCTTTGGTGCATGTCCCGTATGTGTCGGTCTTGGTTACAAGATGGAATTTGATGCAGATCTGATGATTCCTGACCAGAGGCTTTCTATCAAGGAAGGAGCCATTACTGTTCTTGGATGGCAGTCCTGCAACCAGCCGGGCAGCTTTTCCAATGCCATTTTACAGGCACTTTCCAAGGAATATAAATTTAGTCTGGATACTCCATTCCAGGATTATCCAGAGAAGATTAAACACATACTGATTCATGGTACTGATGGCAAGAGTGTGGATGTTTACTATGAAGGACAGCGTGGTAAGGGCGTATACCCTATTGCCTTTGAGGGACTGATTAAGAATGTAGAGCGTAGATACAGAGAAACCGGTTCTGAAAGCAGTAAGGCGGAATATGAAGCATACATGCGCATTACTCCTTGTAAGGAATGTAAGGGTATGCGTTTAAAGAGAGAGTCTTTGGCAGTTACTATTTCAGACAAAAATATATATGAGATTACCAGTCTTTCCATTGGTAAGCTTCATGACTTTATTACAGAAATGAAGCTAAGCAGTCAGCAGCAGATGATTGGTAATCAGTTGATAAAAGAAATCAAGAACAGGGTAGAATTTTTATTGGACGTAGGTCTTGATTATCTTTCTCTTTCCAGAGGAACAGCCAGTCTTTCCGGTGGAGAGGCACAACGTATTCGTCTGGCAACCCAGATTGGTTCCGGACTTGTTGGTGTATGCTATATCCTGGATGAGCCAAGTATTGGTTTGCATCAGAGAGACAATGACAAGCTTCTTGCAACCTTAAAGCACCTTCGTGACCTTGGCAATACTTTGATTGTAGTAGAACATGATGAGGATACCATGTATGCTGCGGACTATATTGTGGATATTGGTCCGGGAGCAGGATCTCACGGCGGTCAGGTGATTGCCTGCGGAACTGCAGAGGAGATAATGAAGGTAGAGGAGTCTGTTACCGGTCAGTATTTAAGCGGTAAGAAAAAGATTCCTGTTCCGAAAACCAGAAGAAAACCATCCGGATATCTGAAGGTTTTTGGTGCACAGGAGCATAACCTAAAGAATGTAGATGTAGAGTTTCCCTTGGGAGTCTTTACCTGTGTTACGGGTGTGTCCGGTTCCGGAAAGAGTTCTCTTGTAAATGAGATTTTGAATAAGCGTCTTTCCAGAGATTTAAACAGAGCCAAAACCATTCCCGGACTTCATAAGGACATTGTTGGCATGGAGCAATTGGACAAGGTTATTGATATTGACCAGTCTCCCATTGGAAGAACACCAAGATCTAACCCGGCTACCTATACCGGTGTATTTGACATGATCAGAGACCTGTTTGCAGCGACTCCCGATGCCAAGGCCAGAGGATACAGTAAGGGCCGTTTCAGCTTTAATGTAAAGGGCGGAAGATGTGAGGCCTGCAGCGGTGATGGTATTATCAAGATTGAGATGCATTTCCTTCCCGATGTATATGTACCCTGCGAGGTGTGTGGAGGAAAGCGATACAATAGAGAAACCTTGGATGTTCTTTACAAGGGTAAGAGTATTTTCGATGTATTGGATATGACCGTAGAAGAGGCATTGCCATTCTTTGAAAATGTACCTTCTATTCGTAATAAAATACAAACTCTGTATGATGTGGGATTGACCTACGTTAAGCTGGGCCAGCCTTCCACAACACTTTCCGGTGGTGAAGCACAGCGTATTAAGCTTGCAACAGAGTTATCCAAGAGAAGTACCGGTAAGACAATCTATATTTTGGACGAGCCTACCACAGGTTTACATTTTGCTGATGTACACAAGCTGGTTGAGATTTTGCATAAGCTTGCTGATGGTGGCAACACCGTCGTTGTAATCGAACACAACCTGGATGTCATCAAAACTGCTGACTATATTATTGATATGGGACCGGAAGGCGGTGACAGAGGCGGCACGGTGATTGCCAAGGGTACTCCGGAAGAAGTGGCAAAATGTGAAAAGTCCTATACAGGATATTATGTGAAAAAAATGCTGAAAAACACCTAAAGAAAATGTAGAAAAGGGCCGATTAAATTTTTATAAAAACCCTTTGAAATTCATGGTACATATAGTATACTACTTTAGAATGTGGTCATTTTCTGCGGAAAGGGGTTTTAACATGCAGTACACAGATATAGGAATTGATTTAGGAACAGCAAGTATTTTGGTTTACATCAGAGGAAAAGGCGTAGTATTAAAGGAGCCTTCTGTTGTAGCTTTTGATAGAGACAAGGGAACAATCAAGGCAATTGGTGAAGATGCAAGACTGATGCTCGGAAGAACACCGGAAAACATCGTTGCAGTAAGACCCTTGAGACAGGGTGTCATCTCTGACTATACCGTTACAGAAAAGATGATGAAATATTTCATCCAGAAGGCAATCGGTAAGAGACCCTTCCGTAGACCAAGAGTTGCAGTATGTGTACCCAGTGGTGTTACAGAGGTTGAAAAGAAAGCTGTTCAGGATGCAACCGCACAGACCGGTGCCAAGGAGGTTTTCATTGTAGAAGAACCTGTGGCAGCAGCAATCGGTGCAGGTATTGATATTTCAAAACCCTGTGGAAACATGATTGTAGATATCGGTGGTGGTACTTCTGATATTGCAGTTATTTCTTTAAATGGAACAGTTGTCAGCGCATCTATTAAGGTGGCCGGTGATGACTTTGATGAAGCAATTGTCAGATACATGCGTAAGAAGCACAATCTGCTGATTGGTGAGAGAACCGCAGAGGAATTAAAGATTAAGATTGGTTCCGCTTTTGCAAGACCGGAGCCGGATTATATGGATGTAAGAGGACGTAACCTGGTAAGCGGTTTACCCAAGACCGTAACCGTTTCTTCAGAGGAAATGGAAGAAGCCTTGAAGGAAGCAACCTCTCAGATTGTAGATGCAATTCACAATGTATTGGAGATGACACCTCCTGAACTTGCAAGTGACATTGCAGACAGAGGAATTGTACTGACCGGTGGCGGAAGTCTTCTTCGAGGGCTGGAGGATTTGATCTGTGCAAGAACAGGTATCAACACCATGACAGCCGAAGATCCTATGACCGCTGTTGCAATCGGTACAGGTAAATATGTAGAGTTCATTACCGGATACGGTGAACGTTAAAGCTTATAACACTGATAGAAAGGAGCCACCCATATGTTAAGAGGATTGTACGTTGCCCATACAGGACTTAGAAATGAGCAGAATCGTATGGATATATTGACCAACAATCTTGCCAATGCCTCCACAGTCGGATACAAAAAAGAGGGTTCAACCAGCCAGGCATTTTCCGATGTTTTGGCTGTGAAAATCAAGGATCAATCCGTTGGACTTGGTAATACAACCACAATCGGCGGCAATCATTTGGGCGTTAAAATCGGCGAGAACTACGTTGATTATTCACAAGGTTCCTTTAGAGTTACAGATAATACTTATGATTTAGGTCTTTCCGGTAATGGTTTCTTTGCTGTAGAGTTTACCAACACGCAGGGAGATACCTCCGTGAAATATACCAGAGCAGGTGACTTTACACTGACAAGAGAAGGCTATTTGGTAAACAATGATGGTGCATTCTTACTGGATGAAAATTCCAGAAGAATTCAACTGAATACTCTTGTGGATACCAGAATTGATGAAAACGGAACGATATTCCAGGAAGACCAAGAGGTTGCCACCATTCAGGTAGCAGATTTTGATAATTATGATTATTTAAAGAAATATGGTGAAACCTTCTTTGAACCGGTGGAGGGAGCAACAATGAAGCCCGGTGATGCCAAGGTAATCCAGGGAACTTTGGAGATGTCTAATATTCAGGTGGTGAACGAAATGGTAAACCTGATCAGTATCACCAGAGCTTATGAATCAAACCAGAAGATTATGCAGACCTATGACGAAAGTCTTGGAATTACAGTAGGTCAGCTTGGAAAGTTACAGTAAAGAATAAATTCCCGGTAGAATAGAAAGTCAAATTTACCTAAGACAAGGATGCCGGAAGGTATAAAGAATTGTCAGGATGACATGAAGGAGGTTCTATGGTAAGAAGTCTTTGGACAGCGGCTTCAGGTATGGTTGCACAGCAGACCAATGTGGATACCATCGCTAACAATCTTGCAAATGTAAATACCGTTGGTTACAAAACAGAAGTGAATGAATTTAAATCATTACTTTATCAGACTTTGCAGCAGAGACAAACCACTGCCGACGGTTCTCCAAAGCCTACAACAGCACAGGTTGGTTTAGGTGTACGTAATGCATCCATTACATCCATCTTTAAGCAGGGTGCGTTGCTTTCTTCTGAAAGTGATACTGCATTTGCAATTGATGGTAAGGGTTTCTTTGGTGTAAAAGGTAATGATGGAGAGACTTATTACACCAGAAATGGTAATTTACAGTGGACACTGGCGGGGGGCGGTTCTAATATGTTAGCAACCAGCGACGGTATGCCCGTTCTTGATACAGAGGGGAATCCCATTATTCTTGGTCCGGAATATATTGTTTCACAGATTGAAGTATCTGCCAATGGTGATGTATGTTATCCGGATGAGCAGAATAATGCGCAGCCCATTGGTATCAGAATCGGATTGACACAGTTTAACAATCCAGCAGGTCTTGAGAAGATGCCTAGCGGTCTCTTTAAAGTGACTTCTGCAAGTGGACAGCCAATCAATGAATCTACAAGTGATGATGTAGAAAAGAGCAAGGTTGTTCAGGGTTACCTGGAAGGCTCTAATGTACAGATTGTAGATGAGATGGTAAATATGATTGTTGCACAGAGAGCATATGAGATGAATTCAAAGGCAATTACTGCATCCGATGAAATGATGCAGCAGGCCAACAATTTACGTAGATAATTTGTTGCATAACTGATCCTAGCGAACAGTAGATAGGAAGGTACAATGGATATTGGCGGCTTATCAGGTAATATGGCTGCGACTCAGGCAGCATTAAATAATGCATCCGCAAGCAAGCTGGAACGAAATATGAAGTCGGATTACAGCAAGGTGGGCGATGATGAACTCATGGATGCCTGTAAACAGTTTGAAGCATATTTTGTAGAGCAGATGTACAAGGAGATGATTAAAACCATCCCTAAAAATGAAGATTCTTCAGGTTCTATGAATACCATGATGGATTTTTACAAGGACCAGATGGTGCAGAATCTTGCTACGGAAACAACAAACCAGGATAACCTGGGACTTGCCAAGATGCTTTATGAACAAATGAAGAGAAACTACGGGGACGTAGAGTAGATACGAAGGAAAGGCTGCTTGAAGAAAGTAGCCTTTTCTTTCCGTAAGAGAAGAAGAGAAAAAGGATGTACGGATGGAAGAAGTAACCGGATATGTAGAGAGTATCATATATCAAAAACAGGAAAATGGTTATACTGTGTTTGAACTGGCCACAGAGGATGTGATTATGACCTGTGTGGGGACCTGTCATGGTCTTTCTGAGGGGGAAACCATTAAAGCGGTGGGAGAAAATGTAAAGCATAAAACCTATGGTATGCAGTTTAAGATTTCCTCCTATGAAACGGTGACCCCACAGGACAGAGTCAGTATGGAACGATATCTGGGAAGTGGAGCCATTAAGGGAATTGGTGCAGCCCTGGCAGCACGTATTGTCAAGAAGTTTGGTAATGATACGTTTCGTATTATGGAAGAGGAACCGGAGAGACTGGCAGAAATTAAGGGAATCAGTTTAAAGAAGGCCCAGGAAATTGCAGTACAAATGGAAGAAAAAAGGGATCTTCGAGAGGCTATGATTTTCCTGCAGCAATATGGGATTACCAACAATCTGGCTGTAAAGATTTATAATACCTACGGCATGGGAATGTACCGGATTATGAAGGAAAATCCATACAAGATGGCAGAAGATATAGATGGCGTGGGATTTAGAATTGCAGATGAAATTGCACGTAAGATTGGAATTCATACGGATTCAGACTATCGTATCAGAAGTGGCGTGTTTTATGCGCTTGTACAGGCTAGTGCCAATGGCCACTGTTATCTTCCGGTAAACAGACTCATTGCTTTAAGTAGTGAGTTGTTAGCGGTAGAGGAGAGCTTTATTGGTCCTTCTATTGACAATTTGGTTATGGATAAGAAGATTATTCGTAAGGATGACAGAATCTATGCCCCCCACATGTATTATGCGGAGATGTTCTGCGCAAGAAAGCTTTTTGACTTAAGCATTCCTCTAATGGAAACCAAGGAATACGTCAATAAAACGCTGGATATGATTACGGAAAATGACAAAATTCAGTTGGATCCATTGCAGAGAGAAGCAGTAGTGGAAGCAGTGCAAAATGGTGTATTTGTCCTTTCCGGTGGCCCCGGTACCGGTAAGACCACAACCATTAATACCATCATTCGCTATTTCGAGAGAGAAAATATGGATATCTTTTTGGCGGCACCTACAGGCAGAGCGGCCAAGCGTATGACCGAGGCGACCGGAGTGGAAGCAAGAACCATTCACCGCATGCTGGAGTTTAATGGTGTTCCCAGCGAGGATCGCAAGGGTGTATTTTTTGAAAGAAATGATTTGAATCCGCTGGAAGCGGATGTTGTGATTATTGATGAAATGTCCATGGTGGATTTACCCCTGTTTCAGGCGCTGCTTAAAGCAATTATGCCCGGAACCAGACTGATTATGGTGGGAGATGTGGATCAGCTCCCCAGTGTAGGACCGGGTCAGGTTTTGAAGGATTTGATTCTTTCCAAGGCGTTTCCTACAGTAATACTGAAGACCATTTTCCGCCAGGCCGGAGAGAGTGATATTATTGTAAATGCTCATCGTATCAATCACGGAGAGCAAATCAAGCTGGATAACAAGAGTAAAGATTTCTTTATGCTTGAAAGAAATGACACGAACGTCATTTACAAGCATATGGTGCAGCTGATTCAGGAAAAGTTACCGCCCTATGTACATGCTACACCCTATGATATACAGGTTTTGACTCCTATGAGAAAGGGACCTTTGGGAGTAGAAATACTGAATGAGATTCTGCAGGGACAAATGAATCCACCTTCACCGGAGAAAAAGGAACATAAGGAGGGGGAGAGAACCTTCCGCGTAGGTGATAAGGTTATGCAGATTAAGAATAATTATCAGCTGGAATGGGAAGTTGTATCGAAGTACAATATTCCAATTGATAAGGGCGTAGGTGTATTTAATGGTGATGTGGGAAAAATTATAGATATCAGGGAGAGCTTTTCAGAGGTTGTGGTGGAATTTGATGAAAAGCGTAAGGTGGTTTATCCCTTTAGTCTGTTGGAAGAATTGGAACTGGCATATGCCCTGACCATTCATAAGTCCCAGGGTAGCGAATATCCGGCAGTTTTGATGCCATTACTTGGCGGCCCAAGACAGCTATTCAATCGAAATCTCCTATATACCGGTGTTACCAGAGCGAAAAATTGCGTTACTATTTTGGGGAGCAAGGATGTAGTAATGGACATGATTGCGAATGTTAGTGAAAACAGTCGCTACACATCCCTAAAGGATTGGATTGGAGAGTTAGCCGAAAATAATGAGGATTAGAAGCAAAAGGGTCAATACACTGCTTTCTCTGTTATACCCACCACACTGCATTTTCTGTGATGAGATTTTGCCCTTTGGAGAACAGGAGTTTTGTAGGGAATGTGAGCGGGCAGACAGGTATCTTATGGGAAGTACCTGTATGAAATGCGGAAAAGCATTGTCTGAGGAAACAGAAGAATACTGCAAAGATTGCAGGGATATGGAGCATTATTATATAAGAGGATTTTCCCTCTACAATTATGAACGTGTAAAGGATGCCTTATATCGTTTTAAATATGCCGGAAGACAGGAGTATGGAGATTTTTTTGGAAAAGAACTGGCTATGTTTATGGGAAAGAAGCTTTCAAGCCTTCAGCTGTCAGGAATTATACCGGTTCCTATGTACGAAAAGAAGGAAAAAATACGAGGATACAATCAGGCAAAATGCCTGGCATACAGTCTGGGAAGAGAGTTAAATATACCGGTTTATGATCATTTGGTTCAAAGAATGAGAAATACCACACCATTAAAGAATTTAAATCCGGAGCAAAGGCGAAATAATTTGAAAAATGCTTTTCATATTACGTCTTTTGGTGTAAAATTAGATAATATAGTTATCGTGGATGACATATACACTACTGGGAGTACAGTGGATGAAATCGCAAGAGTCCTTATGGAATATGGCTGTAAAAATGTATATGTAGTTACGCTGGCTATAGGAGTGGGAATTTAGTAAGGTAGTATAAAAAATACGATAAGCGAGGTATAATAATATGAATGTTAGACCATGTAAAGGATGTAGCAGATTATTCAATTATATCGCAGGACCCCACCTTTGCCCTGCCTGTAGAGAAAAGCTTGAACAGAAGTTTCAGCAGGTAAAGGAATATATTAATGATCATAAAGGGGTTAGTATGCAGACTGTTTCTGAAGAGTGTGAGGTAGAGAACACACAGATTAAACAGTGGCTTAGAGAAGGACGCTTGGAGATTACCGATGATTCAGCAATCTTTATAAATTGTGAGGGTTGCGGAGCTCCTATTAAGAGTGGCCGTTTCTGTAATCAGTGTGCATACAAGATGCAGACGGGCTTCAACAACATTGTTCAGGATTATAAGAAACAGAACGAGCCGAAACATGAAAAGACCGGTTCTGCAAAAATGAGATTTATGCAGTAGCTTATGCTGTAAGAATTTAGGGAGTAATAAGGAATGCTTAATGAAAAACGTGTCATTCTTATGACAAAGATGGCTTCCTATGAGAGTGGAGAGGGAAAAAAGTATGCTGCAATAGGCAGATATTTCAGAGATGATTACATGGCGATTCATTTGCTGTGGGCGTTTCTGGGAGGCACATTTTCCTTTCTTCTTTTGTTGGGTTTATACATCTTATATACATTCGAAGACTTTATGCAGGATATTTACAAGATTGATATTATGGTTTATGCCAAGAATATTTTGGTGACCTATGGCATATTTATTCTTGTTTATATGATATTTATATACATCGTATATAGCTTGAAGTTCAGAAAAGCAAGAAAGAATCAGAAAGTCTTTAGTCAGAACTTGAAGCGCCTGAATGCAATGTATCAGGGGAAACGTTAGAGGTAAAAAGGTAGAAATATGAGTACTTTGTTGGAAATAAGAGAGAAAATAAAGCTCCTGTATAGTAGGAGTGAGTTTGTACTGGTACCCGTCTGGAAATTTATGATGGCGTACCTGGCTCTGTGTATGGTAAACGGAAAATTAGGATATATGCCTGCAGTGGACAATTTGGGTCTGGTATTGGTAGTTGCACTTATGTGTTCCTTCCTTCCCAATGGTTTTATCCTGTTTTTTGCGGGAGCATTTAGTCTCTTTCACATTTATAAGCTATCCATGGAGGTGGCACTGGTTGCCTTGATTCTTTACCTGGTAATCTTCTTTATGTTTGGTAAATTTACAGGTGAACACTCAGGGGTTATGCTTTTGACCTATGTGCTGATGGGAATGAAGCTTCCTTATATCGCACCGATTGTTGTAGGACTTGTCAGTACACCACTTGCATGTGTATCCATTGCATGTGGTATTGTAGCATATTGTTTTATTGATAATATAGCAGTGAATGCATCCTTAATCGGTGGCATGGGTTCGGAAGAGGCATTTTCCAAGATTAAAATTGCCATTGATGGTTTGGTTCAGAACAAGGCCATGCTGGTGATGATTGTAGCCTTTAGTATTGCAGTATTCGTGGTTTATTTCTTAAGAAGACTGTCAATTGAATATTCCTGGACAATCGGAATGGTATCCGGTGCAATTGTGGAGTTAGTAGTTCTTTTGGCAGGAGATTTAAGCTATGATACCCATATGTCTCTGGGAATGGCGATTTTAGGTGCAGTTCTTGCATTGGTAGCAGGTAAGATTTTGGAATTCTTTAAATTCTGTGTGGATTATAGCAGAACGGAAAAGGTGCAGTTTGAGGATGATGAATATTATTACTATGTAAAGGCTGTTCCTAAGATGAATGTAGCATTGTCTTCAAAGACAGTGAAGCACATTAATAGCCAGAGAAATCCGGAAACAGTAAAAGAGCATGTGAGAAAAGAAGCTTCAGCTCCCAAAAGAAAGCTAGAGGTGGAAACTGAGAGAACCGGAGTAAGTCGTAATAACGGTTTCCAGGAAAAGGTAACAGGTAAGAGCGTCACAATCAGCAATGAGTTTGATGACGACGATGATTTGGAGTTTTTTGACGAAATCTAATATTAAGTAGGGATAAAACGTGAGCGGTAGTGAACTAATTATTAGTTTAAGAAGATATGTAACCAGCATTGAACCCGGCGATATCATTGAGATGATCATCCTGGCTGTGGTTATATATCACATAATGGTATGGGTGAAAACCACCAGAGCCTGGGCATTGCTTAAGGGTCTGGCTGTTTTGGTACTCTTTTGGGGATTGGCTTCCGTATTCAAGATGCATACCATTCTATGGCTCGGACAAAATGTCATTGGTTTTTTGGTGATGGCATTATTGATTGTATTACAACCTGAATTACGAAAAGCATTGGAAGAGCTTGGTAAGAATAATATATTAAATAGTGTTATGACCTTCGATAGCAACAGATCAGAAGGGGAAAGATTTGATGAACAAACCATCAATGAAATTACCAAGGCCTGCGTTGAAATGAGTAAGGCACTTACCGGTGCATTGATTGTCATTACCCAAAAGGAAGATTTGACAGAGTATGAAAGAACCGGAATCAAGGTGGATGGCCTTGTGACCAGTGCTCTTTTGATCAATATTTTTGAACATAATACCCCTCTTCACGATGGTGCTGTTGTCGTGAAGGGCAATCGAGTAACATGGGCAACCTGTTACTTGCCCCTGTCAGCAAACAGCGAGCTGAGTAAGGAAATGGGAACCAGACACAGAGCAGGTGTTGGTATTTCGGAAGTCGCGGACTCGATTACGGTTATTGTTTCAGAACAGACCGGAAAAATCAGTCTTGCTTTAAACGGAAAACTGGAGAGAAATCTTACAGGAGATTCCTTGAAGAATCGTTTGATGGAGCTTACCAATTTGAAGGATGACGACGCTAAGAAGCGTAAGAGGAAAGGATTGGTGAGACGTTAGAGATGAAAGAAAAGATCATGGAAAAAATCAGAAATTTTTTCTGTAAGAATTTACTTTTAAAAATAGCTGCAGTCCTTCTTTCCTTTTCACTGTGGTTTATTGTTGCAACAGTGGATGATCCGGTAGACCAGAAGAAATTCCAAAATATTCGAGTTAATTTTGTGAATACTGAATTTTTGGATGATCAAAACCGAGTGTTTGAGATTTTGGATGAGACTGACATTTTGAAGACGGTAACCTTTGATGCTCCCAAGAGTGTCAGAGATGTAATTCAGCCAAGCGACATTATTGCGGAAGCAGATTTGGAAAATATTACCGTTACCAATACAGTAGAAATCAGATTCAGCTGTCCTAAGTATGGTGCTCAGGTACAAAATATCAGTGGTAACATCGAGTATGCCAAGCTTAACATTGAGGATAAAGAACGTAAGTGGTTAAGTATTGAAGCCAAAACAATCGGTCAGGTTGCAGATGGATATGTGGTAGGAAGAGTTATTTTAGGACAGAACCGTTTGGAAATTCAGGGACCAAAGTCAGCAATCAATCAGGTAAAGAAAGCACAGGTTGAAATTAACGTAGCTGATATTACAGAAGATATTTCAACATCCGTACAGGTTAAGCTATTGGATGAGAACGGTCAGGAAGTAAAGAGAGCATCTGTTGTTAAGAATATTGACACTGTTATGGTAGAAGTAACTGTACTTTCTACAAAGGAGATTCCTGTATATTATGAGGCAGGTGGTGAACCGGCAGAGGGATATCTTCTGACCGGTGAAATAAAAGCTCCTATTGATAGCGTAGTTCTTGCAGGTCCTTCAAAGACCTTGAAAAATCTTAATGCAATTTATGTCAGAGATGATATTTTAAATGTGGATGAAGCTACCAAGGATGTAGAAGTAACATTTGATATAAGAGACAGATTGCCGACGGGATTAAGTCTTGCGGATCCCTCTTTTGATGGTATTACTACAGTTACGGTAGGTGTTGAAAAAATTGCCACCAAGAGCTTGCATCTGCCACAGGAGAACGTTCGTGTTGAGGGCATGCCAGAAGGTGTTAATTACGAATGGTTCGATGCAGCACCATTTCTTGTTGAGGTGAGTGGATTGAATGCTAACGTCAGTGTTATGACAGACAGAACAACACTTGGCTGGATAGATGTAGAGAAGTATATGAAGGAAAATGGGAATAAGGTGTTAGAACCGGGCAATATTTATACCATCCCCATTGAAGTTAATTTGCTGGAAAAGGTAAAGATTGAAAATGAGCCAAAGGCAATCATTCGTATATTGGAACCGGAAGCAACGGATTTAAATAATGAAAGGTAAAGCGAAAACAAGGAGGTTACGGTTATGGTTAAACAGAAGGTTGTTATTAAAAACCCTACAGGTCTTCATTTAAGACCGGCAGGTATTTTGTGTAAAGAAGCAATGCAGTTCAAGTCACTGATCACATTCACTTACAAGGACAGCACAGCAAATGCAAAGAGTGTTCTTAGCGTTTTGGGTGCTTGCGTAAAATGTGGTGATGAGATTGAATTCACCTGTGAAGGCGAAGACGAGAAGGAAGCATTAAAGAACCTGGTTGAAGCAGTAGAAAGCGGACTGGGAGAATAAGCGGAGCGCTTAAGTTAGAAAGGATTTTTTGTATCATGTTGAATTATCAGAGATATCGTAGAAACCCGGTTGTGGATTATCCGGAGAGAGAATGGCCAAATAAGCAGATTGAAAAGGCTCCTGTTTGGTGTAGTGTAGATTTGAGAGACGGAAATCAGGCACTAATCGACCCCATGGTTGTTACTGAAAAGATTGAAATGTTCCAGTTTTTGGTAAATCTTGGATTTAAGGAGATTGAAGTTGGATTCCCTGCTGCAAGCCAGATCGAATACGATTTCCTCAGAGAATTAATTGAGCGTAAGTTAATTCCTGATGATGTGAAGGTTCAGGTACTTACCCAGTGTAGAGAAGAATTGATTGACAGAACCTTTGAAGCCATTGAAGGCTGCAAACAGGCGATTGTACATATCTACAATTCTACATCTACATTACAGAGAGATGTTGTTTTCCATATGGAAAAGGACAGCATCACACAGATTGCAATTAAAGGAACACAGATGGTAAAGGAACGTGCAGCAAAGTTCCCCGGTAAGATTCAGTTAGAGTACTCACCTGAAAGCTTTACCGGTACTGAGCTTGACTATGCGTTGGAGATTTGTAACGCGGTAATCAAGGAATGGCAGCCTACCAAGGAGAATCCTTTGATTATCAATCTTCCTTCTACCGTAGAAATGAATACACCAAATGTTTATGCTGACCAGATTGAATGGATGATTAAGCATTTGGATCAGAGAGAAAATTTGATTATCAGTGTACATCCTCATAATGACAGAGGTACCGGCGTAGCAAGTGCAGAGCTTTCCTTACTTGCAGGTGCTGACAGAGTAGAGGGTACTTTGTTTGGTAATGGTGAAAGAACAGGTAATGTTGATATTATGAACATTGCCTATAATATGTTCTCGCAGGGAATTAACCCTGAATTGAATATTGAAAAAGTGAATGATGCAATTGAAATCTACGAAAGATGCTGTAAGATTCCAATTCATCCAAGACATCCTTATGCCGGTAAGTTAGTATTTACTGCATTCTCAGGATCTCATCAGGACGCAATTAATAAGGGTGTGCAGGCTATGAAGGAGAGAAATAGCGAGATTTGGCAGGTACCTTATCTTCCTATCGATCCTGCAGACATCGGAAGAGAGTATGAACCTATCGTTCGTATTAACTCTCAGTCCGGTAAAGGCGGTGTGGCATTCGTTATGGACACCTATTTTGGATTCAAACTTCCCAAGGCAATGCACAAGGAATTTGCCAATGTAATTCAGACAATTTCTGAAAAACAGGGTGAAGTATCTCCTGAGCAGATTATGGAAGCTTTCAAAGAGAACTACTTGGAGAAGAAAGAGCCTTTGCATTTCAAGAAGTTAAAGGTAGACGATTTAAGCGGAGAGACCAGTTCTGCATTCGATACAAAGGTTTACTTAACCTATCTTTTGAATGGAGAAGAAAAAACTGTAGAAGCAATCGGAAATGGTCCTATTGATGCAGTAAAGAGAGCTTTAGTTGAGAACCTGAACGTAAGCATCAAGATTTTAGACTACGAAGAGCATGCACTTCAGAGTGGATCAAACTCACAGGCTGCTGCATACATCCATCTCTTAGATAGCGAGACAGGTAATGTCACCTACGGTGTTGGCGTAAGCTCCAACATCACCAGAGCTTCTGTAAGAGCTATCTTCTCAGCTATTAACAGATTACAGTTGGTATAATTTTATAGTTTCATTGAATCCCGGCTGGCCATAGCTTGTCGGGATATATTTTACGCAGACACGCTTTCGCTCTGCATTTCACGTAGCGGATACTAACAAAAAACATTAGGAGAGATCCTTCCCATAAATGGGATGATCTCTCCTATATTTTTTGAAGTACCGACGTGAAATAACGGTCTGCTAAAAATATATCCCGGTAAGCTATGGCCCGCCGGGATGATGAAGTGCTATATAATTTAAATTTCTTCTTTAACTAGGTAGATAGGTCTCTGCTTTACTTCCATGTAGGTTCTGGCGAGGTACTGACCGACGATACCAAGGCAGAAAAGCTGTACACCACTGACAAGAGAGATGATACATACCAGGGAAGGCCAGCCACCTACGGGATCACCGAAGAGTATCTTACGGATAATGGTTACGATAATAAGGATAAATGCAAGTAAACAGAATAAAACACCAACCAAGGCTGCAAAGCTAAGGGGAGCTGTAGAGAAAGCTGTAATTCCGTCAATGGAATAGAGGAACAGCTTCCAGAAGTTCCATTTGGTTTCTCCCTTTAATCGTTCTACATTTTCAAATTCAATCCATTTGGTTTTGAAGCCGACCCAGCCGTAGATGCCCTTGGTAAAACGGTTGTATTCCTTCATCTGAAGGATACAGTTTACCATCTGACGGGTCATTAAGCGATAGTCTCTGGCACCATCCATGATTTCAGTTTTGGAAATAGATTTCATTAATTTATAGAACATTCTTGCAAAAAGGGAACGAATGGGAGGTTCCCCTTTTCTGGTTACTCGTCTGGTTGCAACGGAATCATAACCTTCATCGATGTACTTGAACATTTCAGGTAAAAGAGAAGGGGGATCCTGCAAGTCTACATCCATAATGACTACATAGTCACCGGTGGATTTCTCCAGACCGGCATACATGGCAGATTCCTTGCCAAAGTTACGGGAAAAGGAAATCAGATGAACCTGTTTATCCATTTCAATTAGTTTCTTAACTTCTGCAACAGTCTGGTCCTTGGAACCGTCATCGATATATAGAATCTCCAGTTCTAAAGCTCTTTCATCAAAGAAAGACTTGTTTTTCATTAGTTCGGTATAAAAATCTGCAACGGATTCCTGCTCGTTGTAGCAGGGAACGATTACACTAAGTTTAGCCATATTATCCTCCAAAATAAATATGCTTACAAAGAGCATACCATAATTTAGTATACTCGGATGTGGATTTTTATGTATGTATAGAATGTGAATAAAGTATGAATATAAAATGAACATCAAAGGACGGAGAGCCTGGCTTAGTTGACTTTGGTCTCCATTAGTGATACTCTTAAAGACAGTATGGGGTAAGAAAGTTTGGTGGAAAAACATGGATTTTTTTCAAGAAATAGCTGATAATTATATTTTGGTTTGCGCAATCTGTGGCTGGTGTGCGGCACAGATTTTGAAGACCTTGATTCATTTACTTGTAAATAAGAAGTTTCAGGCGGAGAGACTTGTTGGAAGCGGAGGAATGCCAAGCTCCCATTCAGCTACTGTCAGTGCATTGGCGACAGCAACGGCATTTGAGTGTGGTGTGTCTTCTCCGTTATTTGCGATAGCAGTTATTTTAGCAATTATTGTAATGTATGATGCAAGAGGTGTCAGACGAGAAACCGGAAAACAGGCCCAGGTTTTGAATGACCTGTTGAAGGCATTTGCAGATATGGGACGAACTGATTTAAATGCAGATGAAAAGTTGAAGGAGCTGGTGGGACATACTCCTTTACAGGTTTTAGCAGGGGCAATTTTGGGGATTTGTATTGCAGTAGGATTACACATGTAGATAAAGGTATACCACATTGTCGAAAAATGCGATGAAAAATTCTTTCGCAGGAAATGACATTGTGGTATACTTTTTTCGGTTATAGGGAGATCATCGACAAGCCGGGGACAGTACTGTTTATAGGAAAGGGGAAAATTCTGTGAACACGAATACGGTAGATGATTATACGTTGGAATGTTACATAACGAATGTAATGCTGGATATAGGTGTTCCGGCACATTTGAAAGGGTACCACTATTTAAGAGACGCGATTTTGCTGTCCGGAAAGGACATGGAAGTTGTCAGTAGCGTAACAAAGCTTCTCTATCCCACCATTGCCAAGCATTTCAAGACCACAGATCAAAAGGTTGAAAGAGCAATCAGAAATGCAATCGAAGTTTCCTGGACCAGAGGAAATGTTGATACCTTTGAAAAGTTGTTTGGTTATTCTGTTAAACAGGGAAAAACAAGACCTACTAACAGTGAATACATAGCGAGAATAGCGGATAAAATGCGCTTAGATATGAAATTTGTAGAAAACTAGGAAGAAAATGTACTGCTCCAAGACAATCGGAGGGATGAAAGCTTTTGACTAAAATAAGCCATAAGCTTCCATCCCTCCGATTTTATTCATAAATTAACCTTGAAGACATGGAAAAAAATGGTACAATATAGAAAATGGACTTAGTATGTTCAAAAGAGGGTGGATACTATGATTATTCTTATATGGATATTATTTGCTCTGTTACCATTTGTTTGGGGACTAGGTATACAGAGTGCCACTTTGCTTCTTCATGGAGGAAGAGGAAAAATAAGATATTTCTTCACAGATGCATGGCTTTCAGGCAGTATGATCTGTGTTTTGGTAGGACAGACAACACACCTTTGGGGAATCGGTGGTGAACGTTCTCTTTTAGAATGTCAGAGATTATTTTGGGGATTAATGTGTGGCTTGTCGGTGTTGTTTTTGATTTTGGTTTTTATGGGCTGGAATCATAGAAAGCTTTTCTCAGAAGTGAAAGTTTTCGGAGAAGATAAAAATAAGACATGGGCTGTTATGTTTTTATTACTTCTTTTTATAGAGGTGGCATTCATATTTTGTATAGAACCCATCATTGTACCGGGGGATATGATGACAGAAACAGTCAACAGTTTTATCGCAGAAAACGGAATATACAAGGTAAATCCCTTAAATGGACAACCCTATGTGATTGGACTGTCCGGCAGAATTACATTCTTGTCACTTCCTACAGATTATGCGATTCTGTGTGCGACCTTTGGACAGAAGGCCTGGTTCTTTCTACATCACGTAATTCCGGAGGTAGTATTGCTGGCATCTGTTATGGCATATTACAGATTATCCAGAAGACTCTTTGGGGAAAGAGGAAAATGGAACTATCTGTTCCTGATGTTTGTATTGGCAATATTCCTTTTTGGAGAAAATGCTGACTTCTTAAGTGGTTATAATGCTTTACACAGTGGTTATCTTGGTAGCAGTATTCGTAATTTAGTACTTCTTCCGACTACGATCTCGATTATGCTCGATCTGATAGCTTATCCCCCAAAGGAGGGAAAGCCGGACAGCGTTCATCGTAAGTTTTGGACATTTATGTTGATTAGCTGTTTCCTTGCAGAAGCATCTATTTCCATCACCTTCTTTGGTCTGGGCTATTGTATGGTGGTTGCACTTGTTATGTATATGGCCAAACAGGTGGATGACAGAATAAGAAATCGTGGTCAGAAAAAGAATCCGTGGAATATTAAAATAGGGCGAGCACCCTGGGAGGTAGACAAATGAGAGCGTTAATTTCCCAGGCAAATGCCGGTTTTACCAATTATGTGATGGAAAATCATATGCTGGTGCTGGCAGTAGCCACTATTATTTATATTATGTTGAAGGACAAGAAAAAAAGTAAAAGCGTATTACTTTTTTTAGGGGCCAGTTCGGCAATGGCATTTCTTGTATGGTTCCCTGTTACGGGAGCTATTTTGATGAAGTATCAGACATCCCTGCAGCATTATGAAGCACTTTGGAATCTGGTTCCGGTGCCGGCACTGATTGGCTTTGGCGCTATTTGTCTGATTCAGAATGAGTTTGCGGGGGAAAATAATAAAAGAAAAACTCTTTCCATGATTCTTGGAGTAGGTATTACTTTTATTCTGATTGCCATGCTTGGAAATATGGGTGCTATACGTACCATGTCTCAGGATCAGGCAACAGCAGCAAGAGAAAAGAAACAGGTAATCAATCTTCTTCGTGGAGAAGGCTTGATAAAGGAAGATGATGAATTAGGAAAGGTTTGGGCCCCCACAGAGATTTTGGAGGTGGCCAGACAGGAAGATGCCGGCATTACATTATTATATGGAAGAGACTTGTGGGACGGTAAAATAGCGGCTTATGGATATGACCAATACAATCATAATATTGTGAGATTATACGATTTTATGGACGGCATTGCCCAGGAAGGTCTCTCCTTTGGCAGCGAAGATGAGTTTCTTAGAGAGCAAAACTTCAGAAACAGAGCAAAAGAGGATTGTATGATTTTGAAACTTGCTTTGGAGAATGGTTCTGCTATTTGGATTTTTCCGGAAAGCTGCAAGGAAAGAATGCAGTATGCAACAGATGCGCTGTGGGAAGAATATGGATATAAGGTAGATGTAGTTGCCATAATTAATGGATACGTTGTTTATAATGCAGAACATTAGATAATAAAGGAAAACTATGAATAACGAAGATTTGATTAGTATTATTGTGCCTGTGTATAAGGCGGAAAAGTATATAGAGAAAACGCTTTATGCAATTTTTGCACAGACCTATGAGAATTGGGAAGCGGTGCTTGTGGTAGACGGACAGGTGGACGATTCTGAACAAATCATCCGAGAGGTTACTGCAAGAGAAGGCATGGAAGAAAAGGTGCAGATTCTGATTCGCGGAGAGAATCAGGGGGCTGCAAAAGCCAGAAATATGGGAGTGGAGCACGCCAAAGGCAGGTATATTACCTATTTGGATGCAGACGATTTCTGGGTAAAGGAAAAATTAGAAAAAGAGCTTAAGTTTATTCAGGAAAAAAAGGTGGGGTTTGTGTTTGCCGGATATGAATTCGGCGATGAAGAAGCCAATCCCACAGGCAAGATTGTACATGTACCGGAAACACTCAAGTACAAGGAAGCCTTGAAAAATACAACAATTTTTACAACTACGGTTATGTTTGACACTACCATCATTCCCAAGGAACTTTTGGTAATGCCGGAGGTAAAGAGTGAGGATACTGCGCTTTGGTGGAAGATTTTAAGACAGGGTTATACAGCTTATGGCCTTGATGAAAACCTGGCTATTTACAGACGTCCGCCCAAGTCCCTTTCCTCTAACAAGGTAGAAGCGATTCGAAGAATTTGGAATCTTTATCGCAAGGAAGAAAAACTCTCTTTGGTTTATAGCTTTTATAATTTCTGCTTTTGGGCGGTAAGAGCGGTATACAGAAGAGTCTAAAGAAAAGCCATAAACTGTACAATACAGAAGGAATATGATATAATACCTTGGTTTATTCGGTTATAAACAAAACAAGATACCGGAAGGGTTATTAAAATGAACGTTCGTAAGTTAGAAACATCAAAAAGATTGATTTTATTAATATTATCTGGAATATGTCTGTTATTGGAAACTTTAGTGTTCTTTTATTTCTGGAAGAAGAACTTTAGTCCCAGTATCACAACCGTAACAGGAACCGTCTACTATTACAGAGCAGATATGCTGGAGGTGGCATTCTATTTTGCCATGCTTTTCTTCTTCTCTAATATGTATGGTGGTATGAAAATCGGTTATCTGAAAAATGCAGAGGTAATTTTTTCACAGACCTTTGCAACTCTGGCATCAACAGTTCTGGCATACATTCAGTTGTCGATGCTTGCAAAAAGACTTTTTGTTCCCCATAGCTTTGTTTATATGATGGTTTTGGACTTCCTGATTATTTTTATCTGGAACAATATTGCTTATTGGATTTATAAGACAGTATTCCCGCCCAGAAAGCTTTTACTGATTCATGGAGACAGACCGATTGAGAATATTTCCGCCAAGTTTGCATCCCGTAAGGATAAATATAATGTTGTTAAATACGTTCATGTAAAGGAAGGAATCGACAACATTATTGAGATGATCGAAAAGGGCGTGACAAGCGGAGAATTCCAGTCAGTTGTAATCTGGGACATTCCATCTTCCAAGAGAAACAAGATTTTTAAGTATTGCTATGGTAAATCCATTCGTGTTTACATGATGCCCAAGATTACAGATGTTCTTTTGAATGGTATGGAAGAGCTTCATTTATTTGATACTCCGATTATGATGACCAGAGAATATCGATTGACAGTAGAGCAGAGAGTTATTAAGAGATGCTTTGACTTTATCTGTGCATTGATTCTCTTTATTTTGGCATCTCCCATTATGCTGATTACAGCGATTATTATTAAGTGCTATGACGGTGGCCCCGTTCTTTACAAGCAGGTTCGATGTACAGAGGGACAGCGTGAATTCAAGATTATGAAGTTTCGAAGCATGCGTACAGATGCAGAAAAGGATGGTGTTGCCAGACTTGCGAGCAAGAACGATGACCGTATTACTCCAATTGGTAAGGTGATTCGTAAATGTCGTGTAGATGAACTTCCACAGCTGATTAATATTTTAAAGGGTGATATGTCCTTTATCGGACCAAGACCGGAGCGTCCTGAGATTATCGCACAGTATATGGAGGTAATGCCTGAGTTTGCCTATCGTATGCAGGTAAAGGCCGGACTGGCAGGTTATGCCCAGGTTTATGGAAAGTATAACACTACCCCGTATGATAAGTTAAAGCTGGATTTGACTTATATTGAACATTATTCCTTATGGCTTGACGTACAGCTTTCATTGCTTACCTTGAAGATTCTCTTTTGGCCGGATAGTACAGAGGGTGTGGAAAGTGATCAGGTTACCGCTTTGGTAGAGGAATTTAAGAAGCAGAAGAATGAAAACGAGGAGGAATAGCATGGATAACAGCTTGCGTGCAGGAGAAACCTTTGATTTGAAACTGTTCCTGATGAAGTGTATGAAAAATCTTTGGGTTATCCTTGCCTGTATCCTTTTGGGAAGCCTTGCTTTTGGTGGTATTTACTACTATAAAAATGTTGCTATGGCAGGCCCAATACCTAATCAGCTTGTTTATAAGTATTATTTAACCTATGGGGTAGACCCCAGTGATCAACAGACTTATTCTTATTTCGCAGGCTATACCTGGGGAGATTTTTTGAGAAGCGATGCTTCCATGGAGCGTATCCTGAAAAGTCTTAAGGAAGGTGGTTTCTCTGAGGAAAACGGACCGGAAGGTCAGGATTATAAAAGCTTTGTGGAAGGAAGCTTTACTGCAGGCTTAGAGTCAGATCTTCGTATTCTGTATTTAACAGTGACAGGAAGAGACCCCAAGTTTTTGGAAGCATTGTCTCTTGCCTTGGAGCAGGAGATGTATCATTTTCCGCAGGATCATAAAGAGATTTTGCAGGTCGAACGTATGACAACCGGTAGCGTAACTCCTGTAAAACCGGATATCAGAACCTTTCGGGCATTTGTACTGGGTGCAGTGCTGGGGGGCTTTTTTGCTATTTTTGGTGTAGGATTAGTTTCTCTTATAGAAGATAGCTTTGATGTTCCCGTTACCCTTCAAAATCGATTTTCTGTTCCGGTCATCGGTTATGTGACCAAGGATGGCAAGGAAAGTAATGATCTTCAAGAAAAAGCGAAATATTATTTGCGTGATTTGAAAAAGATTGCGGTAACCAATCTGGATAAAGATACAAAAACAGAGGCACTTGCAGAATTACTTAAAAAGAACATAGATGGAGAGAACAGAGAAATTTTCACGGTTCCGGGCGTTTGGGAAAAACCGGAAGGGATAAAAGCTCTTGCTGATATGGATGCGGTTCTGATTACCGTAGAGGCCGGCAAAAGGAACGGCAAGGCCCTTTCACAGCTGGTTTCCGATTTAAATCTAGCAGATGTGAAAATCAAAGCATTTGTGCTAACAGGAGCAGATGAAAAATTTATTCATACTTACCTTTTCCCTAAGAGAATAAGGGAAAATTGAAATCGGAGGTAAAGAATGACATTACAATTGCTGGTAGCGGCTGTAAAACAGGAACCTCTGTCGCTGGCGAAACAGATGAATATCGATTCGGATGCTATTATTGTTTCCCAGTTAAGAGAACCCGAATATCAGACAATGGAATATGAGGGACATCGAATAGATTTTTATGCCATGAAGGAAAAGGGTGTAGGACTAAATCGTAACACGGCTCTGATGCATGCAACTGCAGACATTATTGTGTTTGCAGATGAGGATATTATTTATGACAAGGGTTACGAAGAGAAGGTTCTTCAGGGCTTTCAGGACCACCCGGAAGCGGATATGCTTTTATTTAATGTGAAAGCGATGGCGGGCAGAGAAACCTACCACACAGAGAACTATGGAAGGGTTCACTGGTACAATAGTGGACGCTATCCAACCTATAGTTTTGCAGTAAAAAGAGAACTTGTGGTGAAGCATAATATTACCTTTTCCTTACTCTTCGGAGGAGGAGCAAAATACAGTAACGGTGAGGACAGCCTGTTTTTGAAGGATTGTTTAAAGGCCGGATTAAAGGTTTACTGTATCCCGGTTACCCTGGGCCATGAAATGGAGAGAGAATCTACCTGGTTTACCGGCTACAATGAAAAGTTCTTCTATGACCGTGGTGTTTTGTATCACCATTTATACGGAAAGCTGGCAAAGCCCTTGGCGGTACGTTTTCTCATGGCCCATGGCAAGGAAATGTGTGGAGAAATCTCACAGAAAAAGGCCAAAGAGATTATGTACAGAGGAATTAGGGAGGCAAAATAATGAAACCATTTTTCAGTATTGTTACCGTATCACTTAATTCCGGTGATAAGCTTTTGGAAACCCAGAAGTCTGTTGAGGAACAGCTTTTTCATCTTCAGGGAAAGATTCCTGAGGGATTTTCGGATTTTGAAGTCATTATAAAGGATGGGGGCTCCAAGGATGACTCCATAGACAAGCTTCAGGAGTATTTAAAGCTTCATGAAGATTTTGCAAGCAGGGTAAAGATTGTTCGGGAAAAGGATAAGAGCATATATGAAGGCATGAATCAGGCAATTGCCTATACCACGGGAGAGTATCTGGTTTTCATGAATTGTGGAGATGCCTTTTATGAAAAAGATACCTTGGCCAAGGTTTTGAAGGCGATTTCGGAGCGTAAGGAGCAGACCATATATTATGGTAATCTTTATGATGCTCTTAGAAATCAGGTGGTTAGTCAAAATCCTAACATGGATGCTTTCGGCTGTTATCGTAATGTACCCTGTCATCAGTCCTGTTTTTATCACAGAGCTTTGTTTGAAGAAAGAGGCTACGAGCCACGATACAAGGTGCGTGCAGATTATGAACACTTCCTATGGTGCTTCTTTGTCAAGAAAATAAGTCCTAAATTCATGCCGGTGGTTATAGCCTCCTATGAAGGCGGTGGCTTTTCGGAAACCGGCAAAAATAAACAGCGTTCCAAAGAGGAACATAAAGAGATTACAGAAAAATATATGACCAAGGGGCAGCTTATAAAATTTAAGCTTATTTTACTCTTGACCCTGGCACCGCTTCGAACCAAAATGGCGGAAAGTAAACGCTTTTCCGGTTTGTACAATAAGCTTCGTAAGAGCCTTTATAAAGGATAGAAGGAAAGGAAACAGAGATGTTTTTGTTTGTGGGAATCACGGTTCTTACCATGGTATTGTTAAGCTTTTACCGTGTAACAGATACAGTACAACTCCATAGAACCACGAATCAAAAAGCATTAAATCTTTGGATTCTAACAGCGGTTTATCTGCTTTTGGCGGGCTTGAGTGCCTGTCGAATTGCCAGTGGAAATGATTATTGGAACTATACCTATAGTTTTGATCTCATTGCGCAAAACAGACATGTTTCATCAGAACCGATTTTTAATGCATTCGTTCGCCTGGTCCAGTTTTTCTGCGGAAACGGAAAAGGAAACTATCTGGTAGTTTTTGGTGTGTTTTCCTTTGCAACAGTGTTCTTTTTCCTAAAGGGAATTTATGATCAGGCCCAATGGCTGCCCTTCAGTGTATTTTTACTTTTGACCAATGGCTATTATTTCAGCAGTTTTAATTCGGTTCGATATTACTTTGCGCTGGCCATTGCCCTTTATAGCATAAAATATGTGCTAAGGGGTGAGTTTGGAAAGTTCCTTCTGTGGATTTTGCCGGCAGCAGGCTTTCATATGTCCATTCTTTTAGTGATTCCGGTGTATATCATTGCATATCTGATTGCTAAGATTAAGTGGACACCAAAGTTTTTGATTTGGGGAAGTACCCTGGTGGTTTTGTTTGCATCAAGCTTCCTTTGGGGAAAGGGTATTTACAGAAAGATTATATTTACCTTTTATCCCTATTATGAGGGTTCTGCCTTCGATAACGTAGAATATTCCCTTACCAATATCGGAAGATGCCTGGGCACCTTGGCACTGGCAGTTTTGTGTTATAAAACCGGTTTGGTAAATAAGGTAAAAAATAAATTTTATTTATTATTAAGCTTGGGAGGCTTATTGCTTTATACAGTAGGTGCATTTATCCCGGAGGTTTCCAGAGTAGCGTACTATTTGGTGGTACCACAGATTATTTTGATTCCGAATCTCCTTGCATCTGTAACAAATAAAAAAATCAAAGGTATGTTCAGTATTTTTGTGGCGCTTGTGTTCACAGCATATTTTGCTCTCTTTTTAAAGAGTGCATATAGTGTGGATGTAAGAATTCTGCCCTATCTGAATTGGATTTTTAACTAATCCGGACCTTGATTTGGAGGAAACAACATGAAGAAACTAAGTGAAGTAAAGGTAGGATTTTTACAGATCCCCATTAGCAGAATATTGCTTCTTCTTTTGGCGGATATGGCATCTGTATTGGTCGCATCCTTTTTCAGCTTGTATGTCAGATATGAATTTAAACTATATGATATTGATCCCAGATTTTTGAACGCGATTAAGGATTCTTATCTCATCAATATGCTGGTGACCTTTTTCATTTTTTACTTGTTTAGATTGTATAACAGCGTTTGGAGATATGCTTCTGATACAGAGCTTGTCAATGTGATAATTGCATCTGTATTGTGCTCTGTGGCGCAGCCTGTTATTTACTTTGTAATCAACACCTATGTACCGAGAAGCTATCCTTTTTATTACTGTGTATTTATGATTCTTTTGTGTGGTGGCAGCAGATTCTCTTATCGTATTCTTCGTTCTCTGCAAAATCAGAGACAGGGTGCACGTAGTGAAATCCCCGGACAGAACTATATGATTATTGGTGCCGGTGCGGCGGGTAATGCGATTCTTAATGAGATTGTCAGCAGTGGATATTTAAATATGCGTGTATGCTGTTTTATCGATGACAATCCAAACTGTCATGGAAAATATCTTCATGGTGTTCCTATTGTTGGCGGAAGAAACAGAATTAAGGAGTGCGCAGAAAAGTATCAAATCAGCGATATTATTATAGCCATTCCTTCAGCCAGTCGTGCAGAACTAAAGCCTTTGGTTGAAATGTGTAATGAAACCGAATGCAAGCTAAAGATTCTCCCCGGTATGTATCAGATTATTAATGGGGATGTCAATGTATCCAAGCTTCGTGAGGTACAGATTGAAGACCTTCTTGGAAGAGATCCGATTGAAGTTAATGTAGAGGAAATCATTGGTTATGTAAAAGGAAAAGTGATTCTGGTAACCGGTGGTGGCGGATCGATTGGAAGTGAGCTTTGCAGGCAGATTGCAAGACACGAGCCGGGACAGCTTCTGATTATGGATATTTATGAGAACAATGCTTATGAGATTCAGCAGGAATTAAAGAGAGATTATCCTAATTTAAACCTTGTGGTGTTAATCGGTTCTGTTCGTAATACCAAGAGAGTGGATGATATTTTTGCAACCTATCATCCGGATATTGTTTACCATGCTGCAGCACACAAGCATGTACCGCTTATGGAGGATAGTCCCAATGAGGCAATCAAAAATAACGTTTTTGGTACCTACAAGGTAGCATGTGCAGCGGACAAATATCATGTAAAGAAGTTTGTTATGATTTCAACAGATAAAGCGGTAAATCCTACCAATATTATGGGAGCCTCCAAGAGAATCTGTGAAATGATTGTACAGAAGTTAAACAGACAATCAGAAACAGAATTCGTAGCAGTTCGTTTTGGTAATGTTCTTGGAAGCAATGGTAGTGTAGTTCCACTTTTTAAGAAGCAGATTGAACAGGGCGGACCGGTTACGGTTACGCATCCCGATATTATTCGCTACTTCATGACCATTCCGGAGGCGGTTTCCTTAGTATTACAGGCGGGAGCTTATGCCAAGGGTGGTGAAATCTTTGTACTGGATATGGGCGAGCCCATGAAAATCCTGGATCTTGCAAGAAATATGATTAGGCTTTGCGGCTATCGTGTTGATGAAGATATTAAGATTGAATTTACCGGTCTTCGTCCCGGTGAAAAAATGTATGAAGAACTTTTGATGAGTGAAGAAGGTATGAAGGATACAGCCAATAAGATGATTCATATCGGAAAACCCATTGAATTTGACGATGATAAGTTTGAAGAACAGTTAAACCGTTTAGAGGAAGCTTCTATGAGTGAAACCGGTGATATTCGTATGCTGGTAAAGGAGATGGTTCCGACATATAAATGGTTGCAGTAAATATGCAATATGATTTGTAGGAAGAAAAGAGGAGGTAGTTATGTATCAGATCATCAAAAGAGCAATCGATTTTTGTATGGCTTTCTTTGGCCTGATTATATTATCTCCTGTTTTTTTGATCTTGATTATTGCAATTAAACTGGATTCTCCGGGCCCTATTTTATTTAAACAAAAGCGAGTGGGTATACACAAAAGTCATTTCAATATTCTGAAGTTTCGTACCATGCGTATTGATACTCCCAAGGATATGCCAACGCACATGTTAAAGAATCCGGAGCAATATATAACAAGAGTTGGAAAGTTCCTTCGAAAGACCAGCTTGGATGAACTTCCCCAGATTATTAATATCCTAAAGGGAGAGATGGCAGTGGTTGGCCCTCGTCCCGCACTCTGGAATCAGTATGATCTGATTGAAGAAAGAGATAAATACGGTGCCAATGATGTACGTCCCGGTCTTACCGGATGGGCACAGATTAATGGCCGTGATGAATTGGAGATTCCGGTCAAGGCTGCTTTTGACGGGGAATATGTGAAGAAGCTGGGAATGAAAATGGATCTTCGCTGCTTCTTTGGAACCTTTCTCTCTGTTCTTCGCGGTGATGGTGTCGTAGAGGGTGGCACCGGTGCCATGAAGGAAGCAGAACGGGAAGAAGAAAAGCAGTAAAAAAGAAATTAGTAGAAATAACTTGCGTAATTTACTTCTTTGTGTATAATTACAAGTTGTAAACGGGGAGCTGACCGATAGCCGGCTGAGAGTGGAATAGTGATTCCTGACCCATAACCTGATTTGGATAATGCCAACGTAGGGACGATATTTTCCACAGATTTTTTGCGGATACTCCTACGAACAGAGTATCCGCTTTATTTGTACCTACAAATGCACAAATGGAGAGTAGCTGTTAGAGGTACAATCCTTGTGTGATTTAGAAAAACGATAAAAATAACAAAGCCATATAGGAGGAAAAAATGAGTAGCTATACAACACAGATGGATGCTGCAAGAAAAGGCATCATTACTGAGCAGATGGAAATCGTTGCAAAGAAGGAAAACAGAACTGTTGAAGAGATCAGACAGTGGGTTGCAGAAGGTAAAGTAGCAATCTGTGCCAACAAGAATCATAAGTGCCTTGATCCTGAAGGTGTAGGTAGCATGCTTAGAACCAAGATTAATGTAAACCTTGGTGTTTCCAGAGACTGTAAGGATTATGATATTGAAATGCAGAAGGTTATGAGCGCCGTAAACATGGGAGCAGAAGCTATCATGGATCTTAGTAGCCATGGTAACACACAGCCCTTCCGCCAGAAGTTAACCAGTGAATGCCCTGTTATGATTGGTACTGTACCCGTATATGATAGTGTTATTCACTATCAGAGAGATCTTGCTACTTTAACAGCACAGGATTTCATTGATGTGGTTCGTCTTCATGCACAGGACGGTGTTGACTTTGTAACCCTTCACTGTGGTATTACCAGAAAGACCATCGAGCAGATCAAAAAGCATAAGAGAAAGATGAACATTGTTAGCCGTGGTGGTAGTCTTGTATTTGCATGGATGAGCATGACCGGTAACGAGAATCCTTTCTATGAGTACTATGATCAGATTTTGGATATCTGTGAAGAATATGATGTTACTGTTTCTTTGGGAGATGCTTGTCGTCCGGGATGTTTGGCAGATGCATCTGATGTATGTCAGATTGAAGAGCTTGTTCGTCTGGGCGAGTTAACCAAGAGAGCATGGGATCACAATGTACAGGTTATGGTAGAAGGTCCCGGACATATGCCTCTTGATCAGGTTGCAGCTAATATGAAGATTCAGCAGACCATCTGTATGGGAGCTCCTTTCTATGTACTTGGACCTCTTGCAACAGATATTGCACCCGGTTATGATCATATTACAGCAGCAATTGGTGGTGCAGTTGCAGCTATGAGCGGAGCAGCTTTCCTGTGCTATGTAACACCCGCAGAGCATCTTGCTCTTCCTAATGTAGATGATGTTAAGCAGGGAATTATTGCTTCCAAGATTGCAGCTCATGCAGCAGATATTGCCAAGGGAATTCCGGGAGCAAGAGATATTGATGACCGTATGGCAGATGCCAGAAGAGAACTTGACTGGGATAAGCAGTGGGAATGTGCATTGGATCCTGAAACAGCCAAGGCAATTCGTGATAGCAGAAAGCCGGAAGAGGATCACAGCGATACCTGCTCTATGTGTGGTAAGTTCTGTGCTGTTCGTAGCATGAACAAGGCACTTGCAGGCGAATATATCGATATTTTATAATATATCGATGTTTATAATATATTGAAGTTTATAATATATTGAAGTTTATAATATATTGAAGTTTATAATATATCGATGTTTATAATTGTTTATAGATAAAGTGATGCATGTTTGTCATTGATAGATGTTTGCATTATTACGGTTTTAAATATATGCCGACATTCTAAGGAGTGTCGGCATATTGTTATAGAAAGCATTGTGCTGATTTTAACATTTGTATAAATGATTATTGTTTAAGATTCTATAAATGATTATTGTGTATTATTCTATTAATAGATATTGCTTATTTTCTATAGAGGCTTTTATAAATGTTTGTTGATTTTTCTTATACAAGATTGTTATTTTTTACGTAAATGATGGTTGTTTATCCTTATCAATGACGGTTATTTTTCCTTATCAAGGACGATTGCATTTTCGCGTAAATGATAGTTGCTTTTTCATATAATGATTGTTTATTTTATTTGTATAATGATTGTTTATTTTTGTATATTGATTGTTTATAATGCCGGAAAATGAATTTTACGGAGAAAATGAGAGAAATGCAGAAAGTCTCCGTAGAAAAATGAAAGGAATAACGGAGAAAAAAGAAAAGATGCAGAAAGTCTCCGTAGAAAAATGAAAGGAATAACGGAGAAAAAAGAAGAGATGCAAAAAGTCTCCGTAGAAAAATGAAAAAAATAACGGAGAAAAAAGAAAAGATGCCAAAAGTCTCCGTAAGAACAACCAAAAAATAACGGAGAAAAAGGGAAAATAGCAAAAGTCTCCGTAAATATTCCGAAATACAACGAAACACAACGAAACCAACAAAGAAGAATATTAATAAAGAAAAATAAAAAGAATAAAAATAAAAGAGAGATTTAAACTATGGATAAGAAAAAAACAGAGTTGCTGGGGCGAGCACTGAAACTGTATGCGGTAACAGATGATCGCTGGACCACCGTAGAAAAAAGTGAAGAAGAGGACTGCACCGGAACAGAAGAGAGCGACAAAACACAGAAGAGCGACAAAATACAGAAGAGCGACAAAATACAGAAGAGTGATCAATCACAAAAGAGCCTTGTTTCGCAAGTGGAAAAAGCCCTAATGGGCGGTGTGACCATGCTACAATTTCGTGAAAAGAATAAATCCTATGAGGAAAAGAAAGCGGTAGCATTGGAATTACAGAAGTTGTGCAAAAAATATCAGGTTCCATTTCTAATCAATGATAATGTAGAACTTGCATTGGAAATCGGTGCGGATGGAGTTCATCTTGGACAAAGTGACATGGATGTTAAGGAAGCCAGGAAGATTTTGGGAGAAGAGGTTATTATTGGAGCTACTGCCAAAACTGTGGAGCAGGCGCGCATTGCACAGGAAAAGGGTGCCGATTATTTGGGAAGTGGTGCAGTATTTGGCACAACCACTAAGCTAGATGCCAGCTTTTTAAGCAGAGAAAAGCTTATGGAGATTTGTGAAAGTGTAGAGATTCCGGTGGTAGCAATCGGTGGTATTACAAGTGAAAACGTAGCAGAGCTTTCAGGTACTCCTATTGCAGGTGTTGCAGTGGTAGGAGGTATTTTCGCACAGGAAAATATTCAGGCAGCAGCGGAGAAGTTTTGTGAAATTATGAAAGAGTGGTAGGAGGCTAGTTCATAGCCGGGAATAGGATTTTATACAGAAATTCATATATTAAATGATACAAGGGAGAGATGAAATGTATACAGCATTGTCAATTGCAGGAAGTGACAGTAGCGGTGGTGCAGGAATTCAGGCGGATATTAAGACCATGATTACTAATGGTGTTTATGCCATGACGGCAATTACCGCGTTAACAGCCCAGAACACTACCGGTGTACAGGGAATTATGGAAGTAGACGGAGAATTCTTGAAACAGCAAATGGATAGTGTCTTTACGGACATTTTTCCGGATGCGGTAAAAACTGGAATGATTCCAAATGCAGCTTTAATGGAAGTGGTAGCTGAAAGACTTTCCTTTTATAAAGCGAAAAATATTGTGGTGGATCCCGTAATGGTAGCTACCAGTGGATCTTCGCTCATGCGTGAGGAAGCATTAAATACCATGAAAACGAAAATATTCCCTTTAGCAACTGTTATTACACCCAATATTCCGGAAGCGGAAGTACTTTCAGGATGCGAGATTAAAACAGAACAGGATATGGAACGTGTTGCGGAGCAACTGTATAAAACCTGTGGCTGTGCAGTTCTTTTAAAGGGAGGCCATGCCATTAATGATGCCAATGACTGCCTATGCTCAGCAAGTGGTATTCACTGGTTTACAGGAAAAAGAGTGGACAATCCCAATACCCATGGTACCGGTTGTACACTTTCCAGTGCTATCGCATCCCACCTTGCCAAGGGTGAAGCTTTGGAACTTGCCGTAGAACATGCCAAGGAATATATCTCCGGCGCCCTTATGGATGGCATGGACTTAGGAAAGGGCCATGGTCCGTTGAATCATGGTTGGTGCCACCGCGGGATAACAAGCCGTGCCGCGCATTCATAGACCTACGGTCTATTTCACCGCGGGATAACAAGCCGTGCAGTGCATTCATAGACCTACGGTCTATTTCATCGCGGGCTGTCGCCCTATGAGGATGCACTTGAATTTGTCTGCCTGTGAGCAAGCTCCAGTCAGCCAATTCGGTGCATCCTCGCACGGCTTGTAGCTAGTCGCGTACGTAGTACATGCGTTTAATCCAGGTAGAGAGGCCATCAAGACCGGGATAAACGATACGTTCATTGACATTCATTTGGTCCAGAACATCTCGAATCTGCCATTTCAAATCTTTGTCAATAATATATTTATAAGTGTTATTGGTATGCTCATCGATAAAAGTTTCGATATCGGTTATCTCTCTTGGAACAATAGAGAAGTAAGCATACTGGTTGATAATACGTTCATCAATGGAAGGAGGCTCGATTAATACCATGGCCTTGCCTTGCATATGTTTGTCGTAGGTATCAATGTTGGTGGCTAACTTATTCAGCATATCTACAGTAAAGGAAAGCGCACGATTTTTATGAAGCAGCGTCTGATAATTTTCCGGCAACAGACTATTCATTTCATCAACATCCAATTTCCAAAAGACCGCATCATGCTGGTCCATAAAGGCTAACTGCTCACCACTGGTTGCAAAATGAAGTGCAATGGTGGGCGAAAAGGTCCAGTCCAAAAGTCTGGTAGGAAGACCATGCTGCTGCCCAATAAAAAGCTGACGCCAAACAGAGTCCGTCAAATGATGATCCTGAATGGCAGCATACTTGGTAAAGCTTCGAAGAATTACCTTTTCCAGTTGCTTCTGCTTCCCCTTACAATTCCTTTTAATACTGGTTTCCAGCTTAAAATCCACATTGGGAATTCCTCTATATACAAACTTAGAACGATGTCTCTTAATCTCTGCATCATATTCCTGCTCTGTTAAAAGAGCCATGATTTCCTCAATCTTTGTAATTCTAATCTCGTGAATCATAACATCACCTCCACCTACCCTAAGTATACCACTTAATACATTCCATTCCTAGCCAAACTAAATTTCAAACCCCATAAACGATACTTAGTTCTTGTAATCTATCCCATTAGGGCTATAATAAAGAATAGTGTTAAAAAACTAACAAAACAAATATTTAACAAGAACAGAAATTAAACATATACCAATAAAGGTAGAAATCGGGAAGATACCCCCTCAGGAGGATGTATGAAGGTTGTACTTAAGAATTTAACGAAGAAGTATCCCAGCAGAAATAAGAAGGAAAAGGACGAAGTGATAGCAGTTAATAACTTCGATTTCGAGATTCCGGATGGAAAGCTAATTGGACTTCTTGGCCCTTCAGGTTGCGGTAAAAGTACCACACTGAATTTAATCAGTGGATTACAAAAGCCAAGTAGCGGAAAGATTTTCTTTGGCGAGGACGATGTAACCGACTTGGCACCGGAACACAGAGGTGTAGGATTGGTGTTCCAGAGCTATGCATTGTATCCACATATGACTGTGAGACAGAATATTATTTTCCCTTTGGAGAATTTAAAAGGAAAAGATAAGCTTAGCAAGGAACAGATGAATGAGAAAGCCTTGGAGGCAGCAAAGCTAGTGCAGATTGATGGACTTATGGACCGTAAACCGGGAGAACTTTCCGGTGGACAGCAGCAGAGAGTGGCAATTGCAAGAGCACTGGTTAAGACACCGAGAGTTCTGCTTTTGGATGAGCCTTTGTCAAACCTTGATGCAAGACTCAGACTTCAGACCAGAGAGGAAATCAGAAGAATCCAAAAGGAAACCAAGCTGACTACCATCTTTGTAACCCATGATCAGGAAGAGGCCATGAGCATTTCTGATTTGATTGTTGTTATGAAGGATGGACTGGTTCAGCAGATTGGAAAACCACAGGAGGTTTATGACAGCCCCATAAATCTGTTTGTAGCCAAATTCCTGGGTACCCCTCCCATCAATGTTTTTGATGGAGAGATTAAGGATGGAAAGCTTTATATCGGCGAGGATGAGGTGTTTACTGATGTTAAGGCAGACAACCAGAAGGTTCATGTAGGGATTCGTCCGGAGGGCTTTATCTTAGAGGAAAATGGTCCTTTATGCTGTAAACTGCAGAATGTTGAGGTTATGGGGAGAGATGTAAGTGTTGTTTCAGGACATGATGCTTTTACCGGTGTGGCTATTCGTTCCATTATCGATGCGGACAACAAGGTAGATACTTCTAAAAAGGAAGTTCGATTTGCTTTGAAGAGACACAAGGTATTCCTCTTCCATTATGAAACAGAGGAACGTATTACATTTTAACCAAAAACTAAGATACGATTTTAGATAAAGGAAGAAACACATGGAAAACAAAAATAATAAGGCATGGCTGTACCTTTTGCCGGCAATTCTTTTTCTGGGTGCGTTTATGGTATATCCCCTCATTGATGTTTTTATCTATTCCTTTGAGGAGGGCTACAACTCTGTTTCCCAGACTTCTTTTGGAACAGGTCTTTACAATTATAATTATGTGCTGAGAGATCCGTTCTTTTTACAGGCATTAAAAAATACATTTTTGCTGGTTCTGATTACCGTACCTATTTCTACGGGACTGGCCCTGTTAATTGCAGTAGGCCTGAGCTCTATTGAAAAGCTTAGAAACCTTTACCAGACAGTGTTCTTTTTGCCATATGTAACCAACACTCTGGCAGTAGGTTTGGTATTTATGATTTTGTTTAAAAAGACTGCTTATTCTGAGGGTTTGATCAATATTTTAATTATGAGCTTTGGAGGGAATAGTGTGGACTTTATTGATGGACCGTATTGGGCAAAGATGTTTGTACTTTGCTTCTATACCATCTGGATTGTCCTTCCTTTTAAAATCTTGATTTTAACCAGTGCTTTAGCGTCTGTAAATCCTATGTATTACAGTGCAGCCAGGGTAGACGGAACCGGTAGGGGAAGAATGTTTTTCCGAATTACCCTTCCATTAATCAGTCCCATGATTTTTTATCTGATTATCACCGGCTTTATTGGAGCTTTCAAGGCCTATAGTGATTCTGTAGCATTATTTGGAGTTGACCTGAATGCAGCAGGAATGAATACCATTGTAGGCTATGTATACGATATGCTTTATGGTGACAGCGGCGGATATCCGTCCTATGCCTCGGCAGCAGCCATTCTATTGTTTGCAATCGTTATGACCATTACCTGTATCAATTTGTTAATCAGTAAGAAAAACGTACATTACTAGGTAGAAACAGATTGAAAGAAGCGGAGATTTGTATGAGCGAGTTTGAAAGTATAAAGAAAGTGAGAAAAGAAGCGAAAACCGCAGAGGTTGTGAGAAATATTGTTATTTATGGACTTCTTACAATCTGGGGAATCATGGTTTTGTTTCCCTTTTACTGGATGGTGTTGTCTTCCGTAAAGAGTTATTCCTCCTACAACGGAGAATATATTCCCAAGTTTTTTACATTGAGTCCCACACTGCAAAACTACAGAGATGCTTTCACAGCAGTTCCTCTTGCAAAGTATTTTGTGAATACAGCAATTTTTACTGTAGTTACTACGGGACTTATGCTGGTAGTCATTACCTTGGCAGCCTTTGCTTTTGCAAGACTCGAGTTCAAGGGAAAGAATGCATTATTTGCAATGTTCCTTTCTCTGATGATGATTCCCAATGAGTTGGTTGTAATCACCAACTTCGTAACCATCACTAACATGGACATGAGAAACTCATTTCTTGGATTGATATTACCTTCCGTGACCAGTGTATTTTATATTTATTTATTGAAGGAAAATTTTGCACAGATTCCGGATGAACTGTATTATGCAGCCAAGGTGGACGGAACCTCTGATTTAAAATATTTGTGGAGAGTTATGATCCCTCTTTGCAAGCCTACCATGGTCACCATCGTAATATTAAAGGTAATCGAGTGCTGGAATTCCTATGTATGGCCAAGATTGATTACGGATGATCCTAATTATTATTTGGTATCTAACGGTATCCAGGAAATCCGTGAAAACGGCTTTGGACGTGAGAATATTCCGGCCATGATGGCAGCAGTTGTAGTAATCAGCGTTCCTTTGATCATCCTCTTTTTAATCTTTAGAAAGAAGATTATGGCAGGCGTTTCAAGAGGAGGACTTAAGGGATGATGAAGAAAATTTTAGCCGTGGGTCTTATGCTTGTAAGCCTTAGCCTGTGTGGATGTCATGGAAATGTGGAGAGAAAGTCCTTTGAGGTACCGGAAACTTTTGATACTTCAAAAGATTATGAGATTACTTTCTGGGCCAAAAATGATACCAACAAGACCCAGACAGCAATTTATGAAAAGGCAATCAGCGAGTTTGAAGCCGCTTATCCCAATATCAAGGTGAACATGCGACTATATACAGATTACGGCAGTATTTACAATGATGTAATTACCAATATTGCCACAGGTACGACACCCAATGTATGTATTACCTATCCGGATCACATTGCAACTTATCTTACCGGTGAAAATGTTGTGGTGCCTCTAGATAGCTTGTTTGAAAATAAAAAGTATGGCCTCGGCGGTAGTGAGGTTCACTTTGACAGTGTAAAAAGAGATGAAATGGTAGAGAAATATCTGGATGAATGTATGTTTAACGGATATTACTATGCAGTTCCTTACATGAGATCCTCCGAAGCCTGTTACATTAACAAGACAATGCTAGAGTCCATGGGCTATTCTATTCCGGAAGAACTGACCTGGGACTTTATCTGGGAAGTATCGGAAAAGGCCATGGAAAAGAATGCCGACGGAACCTTTAAGGTGAACGGACAAAAGGTTATGATTCCGTTCATTTACAAATCCACCGACAACATGATGATTCAGCTTTTAAAACAGGCGGATGCAGGTTATTCCGAAGAAAGCGGTAAGATTGAAATCTTTAATGACACCACCAAGGAATTTCTGTTTGAGATTTCGAAGCATGCGAAGACAGGTTGCTTTTCAACCTTTAAGATTTCAAGCTATCCCGGCAACTTTTTAAATGCAGGACAGTGTATTTTTGCAATTGATTCCACAGCAGGTGCAACCTGGATGGGAAGTAAAGCCCCCCTACTTGATATCAGTGCCGATAAATTAGTGGAGTTTGAAACAGCTGTAGTTCCCATTCCACAGTTGAATCCGGATAATCCCAAGATGATTTCCCAGGGACCAAGCATCTGTATTTTTAACAAGGATAATGAGCAGGAGGTTCTTGCAGCCTGGCTTTTTACCCAGTATCTTTTGACCAATGATGTTCAAATTGCCTACTCAGAAACGGAAGGCTATGTGCCGGTTACCAAGAAAGCACAGAACACACCGGAGTATCAGGAATACTTAAGCAAGGAAGGGGCAGACAACAATCTTTACTATGATGTGAAGATTAAGGCGACTAAGCTTTTAATTGCCAATGAACAGAATACCTTTGTAACACCGGTATTTAACGGTTCCGCTTCTCTGCGTGATGCGGCTGGCCAGATGGTGGAGAGTACTGTAAAAAGTACCAGACGAAAGGCAGAAATTAATGATGAATTTATGGACAATCTATTCCAGGAGATGACCAGTCTTTATCATTTGGACCAGATTGATGTAGATGAAACCGGTAAAAGAAAGCTGGGTCCTCTGCCCAAAGAGTCCAAAATGTTATTGGAAGGATTTGTTTTGGTATGGATTGGAATCGGGGGATATATGGCATTTTCTTTATGGAATGTGCACAAAAAGAAGAATACCAAATAATCAAGATGTTACAAAACGTACATTGAAATCTCTTTTTTATTTAGTATAATAGCCTTGAAGTCAGAAAATATAGAAGATAAAAATTTATTTTTTTATGAAGGAGAAAAATTATGAAGAAGTTTGGTGTTTTATTGTTAACAACAGCAATGGTACTTTCTTTATCAGCATGTGGTGAAACTCCTGCTGAGAGTTCAGAAGCAAGCTCAGAGGTGTCTACTGAAGCAAGCACAGAGGAATCAAGTGCAGAATCTACAGAAGAGGCTAGCGAAGCAGAGTCTACAGAGGAAGCTACTGAAGCAGAATCTACAGAAGCAGAATCTACAGAAGAAGCTGTAGCAAGTGATGCAATGAGCTATGCAGATTACATGGCAGCTGAATTAGAGCAGGAAGTTACTGTAGAGGTTTATGTACAGGCTAAGCAGTCTTGGTGGGATGATAAGGCAACTGTTTACGCTCAGGATCAGGACGGAGCTTACTTCCTTTACAACATGGCTTGTTCAGAAGAAGATTATGCAAAGCTTACCGAGGGAACCAAGATTAAGGTTAATGGTTTCAAGAGTGAGTGGGCTGGCGAAGTTGAAATCGTTGATGCTACTTTCGAAGTAGTTGATGGTGCTGATACTTTCGTTGCAACTCCTGTTGATGTAACAGATCTTCTTGGAACAGATGCACTTATTGAGAAGCAGAACCAGAAGGTTCTTTTCACAGATATGACTGTTGTTTCTGTAGCTTACAAGAACGATCAGCCTGGCGATGACATCTATGTTACACTTAGCAAGGATGGCGCTGAGTATGATTTCTGTTTAGAGTATTACTTAAATGGTTCTGACGAAGACTTCTACGCTTTAGTTGGTGGTCTTGAAGCAGATCAGGTTATTGATGTTGAAGGTTTCCTTTACTGGTATGAAGGTGTTAACACCCACATCACAAACGTAACTGTTAAGTAATTAATTACAGTACATTTTGAATAATCAAAGGCCTCGCTTTTTGCGGGGTCTTTTTGTTGTTTTTTGATGTTTTTTGCTGGAATTTTTACTGTGATTTTTGATGGAAACATTTGTTGTATTTTTTTATTTTGAGTTCTCCAGTTCTTTTTAGGCTTCATATTGACAAGTGGTTATTGACAATTCTATGAAGGAAATATAAGATTGTTTTGCATAGATTATCTATATTTCAAGAAATATCTTTTTTCATTTGGTATCCCATCGGATACGCTACAATCAAACATTTTATAAGTTAATAATGCATTTGTTAATGATGCATACGTAGAAAAAGCTTATTTTGCTGGATTCTCCGTGATGATTTGGAGTCAAACACGGAGATAATCGGGATTATTTAAAAATTCTCCGTGATTATTTTGAAGAAGATACGGAGCAATTTTGATTTGTATGGATTTTCTCCGTAGAAAAATGGAGTTGTCTACGGAGATATTTAGAAAAAAGCTATTATTCTCCGTAAAAAATGAAGAATACTTACGGAGAAAAATGGCATATACAGTAGATTCTCCGTACAAACAGAAAAAAAATAACGGAGCATTTAATGAAAATTCGTTTATCTCCGTAAATCTTCAAAAAAAATAACGGAGGGATTGGTGAATATTCAAATATCTCCGTACACATCCCCAAAAGCTACGGAGATATTGGCAAGATCGCAATATTCTCCGTAACCATCAGATAAAAGTAACGGAGGGAATAACAAAAGAGGAAAAGTCTCCGTATGTGAATTAGAAATGCAGCTATGGATGCAGGATGCAGATTATGTTTTAAAGACAATAAAAAAACAGGAGTGCTATGAGAAAAATGGCATATTTATGGGAGAAAGGTTGATTGTAACGCAGGAAGCACAAGGATATGTGCTCAATACCGAAGAAATAGAAAGACTAACTATTAAAAGTCAAGTCGAAAAATTATTATTTTTGAATAAAGTGCAGAAATGCATTTTAGATATATCAGAACCTTGAAAACTGCATGACAAATAGAGCATCGATATCGGTGCTCAAATAAGGAGTATTGAATTAAAATGATTAAGCTGCTTTGATGTATTGTTGGTTTGATTTCTCTAGATGATAAATGACTCGCACAAGCTTTTTAACAGCATGGGAAATGGCAACATTATAGTGCTTGCCTTCCGCTCGCTTCTTGGCAAGATATTCAGTAAATGTTGGATCCCAATGGCAGACGTATTTTGCTGCATTGTATAGTGCATATCGAAGGTAACGAGAACCACGCTTCTCCATATGGGCGTAAGCTCCATCCAATTGTCCAGATTGATATGTAGAAGGTGAGAATCCTGCATAAGCAAGGATTTTATCAGGAGAATCGAAACGATTGAAATCACCGATTTCAGCAATAATCATAGCTCCCATTCGATAGTTGATTCCTGGGATACTAAGTATTGGAGAATTTATTTTGTCCATGATGATTTTGATTTCATTTTCAATTTCTTCAATTTCGGAATCCAGTTCCTGAATGAGCTTAATGGTGTGTTTTAATTCAAGTGATTTAGCGGGCATATTTGAGCCAATAGAGTTCCTTGCGGTTTCTCTAAAGAGAATAGCAGTCTCCTTGCTATAACGACCCTTAGAGGCATCTGAAAGAAGATTTGAAAGTCTGGTAAGATGAGCGTTGGCTACATGTTTAGCACCTGGAAATTCAGAAAGCATTGTATAAACAGATACCATATGAAGTGTTGGAACTAACTTCTCTAATTCAGGAAACAAGATACAGACAAGTCTTGAAACGGAAGACTTAAGCCTGGCGCGTTCTTTGACTTTATCAAAACGATAACGAGTTAATGACTTTAGCTCTTCATTGTGATACGATGTGTCTGAGTAGGACTTTAAGTTCACATCAGACATTAGCATAGAAGCAATTGTGCGGGCATCTACTTTATCCGTTTTCGTCTGTCTAAGGCTTAGACTTTTTCTGTACAGATTTGTGTGTAACGGATTGATAACGTAGGTCGGCAAACCTTTATCAAGGAGATATCCAAGAAGATTGTAACTATAGTGTCCAGTGGCTTCTAGGCCTACTTTTACTTTAGAAACATCTTCCATAACGGATTCTATTTTCTGATAAAGTTCATCGAACCCATCAAGGTTGTTGGTGATGGTAAAGGACTTGAAAAGAACTTCTCCATCGGTGTTAGTGATAAAGCAATCATGCTTATCTTTAGCAACATCAATTCCTACAAAAATCATATAGGACCTCCTTAAAATAGATTGATACTGTTTTAAGATCCACAGGGCTCCTTGCAATCGTAACCTACTTCTTGATAAACCGTCATGCGGTAACTAACTGATTAACAAATAAACAAAGAGACTGTGGTTGGAGCCTTTCAAAAACCATCAAGTGGTAGG
>JAZLGY010000077.1:0-3549 GCA_045616525.1 Acetatifactor sp.
TGGATTTCAAGCACTGGATATACTGGATTGGACGACCAGCCGCACTCGTTGGTTAACAATGATAAAATTGCAATGAACTTATTGATTTTGGCATATGAAAAGCCTGTTACTATACCGGAACTTTCGGATGCAATCGGAATACCTACCGCATATATTGAACCTGTTGTAGAGCGCCTTGTTGAAGGCGAACTGATGAAGAAGGTTGGAGATAAGGTATTTACAGATTTTATTATATATAATCAAAAGGATTCGACAAACACACTAGAATTGCAAAAGAAACTGGCCGGCGATTTATGTGGAGAGCTTTGGAAGCATGTTGAAGAAGGACTAAGAGAATTAAGATTATCGGCTTATTATAAGAAGCAGAATTCATCACAAGCTATGAAGCTGGAGGGCTATTTTGTCTTACATTCTGTTTACAGAGCTGTGATAAAAGTTAGGGATGAGGTGGCTGGAAACGGTTCGAAGTATGAGTATCCGGATAGAAAAGATGGTGGCAGATGGTATGCCATGGGAACTCGTTATCCTGCAAATTATGATTATGACAAGAGTCCTCAAAAAAAATATGGAATTAGCGGTGAGGCAGCTGGAAATTATGAGAATCTGCTTGGGGCACGTTTGATTGGTTTGTATGATTATGATACGGAAGCATTAGGAAAAACACATTCTGTTTATCATTATGTTGGAAATTGGAATGATGCAAGAGAGTCAGTAATGAAATTTCTATATGCGGTATATTGTGATAACGAAGCCTTTTTATCTGGTATATCTCAAAAGCTCCTTACAAATATTGATACATTTACTGAATTGGACTTTGTGGAAAGATTAGCAGAGGGAAAACTAATCTTAAATGTTCCAGTACTTAGTATGGGTGAAAAAGGACAGTTCTATGAACTGATGGGAGCATACACTGACAAACTATGTGCTGTATTTCATGATCAATTCATTACTATGATTAAAAATCCTGTGGTAGTTCCAAAACAGATACAAGCAGATGTACCAGATTTCCTTCGGTACATAAATACTTGTTGCTATTTCCCAAGTGCTTTGATTTATGAGGTGAGGGAAAGAGGTCTTTTCTTGAAAGACTATGAAAAACCGGTTCCACCGGTGATAATGTTTGTAGATGTGGAAGAATAGAAATGTCCTGTTGCCTATGAATGTAAAGTTTGTTATTCACCTTGTTTGTATCTTTTTGAAGGGTGCTCCCCAAAAGATTATTATGTCTATATACTCAATTTGGTTTGATTTTACACAACTAATGAGTAATTGCATTTTTGGTATTCGCTAGTATAATCTAATTAGAAGCTTCAAATATAAGAAACGCAAAGGAAAAAATATGATTAGATTAAGCGAAAATATAAAAAGATTTAGATTAATGAGGCAAATGACGCAGACGCAGCTAGCAGAGGTATTTAATGTGTCGGAGCAGGCGGTAAGTCGATGGGAGAACGGAAACACTTATCCGGATATTACGTTACTACCGGCAATTGCCGATTATTTTGGGATATCAATAGATGAGCTGATGGGCATGGAAACTTACAAGGACGAGAAGACGATTGATAGTATCCTTCAAACTGTTAAGGAGAATGAACGGAAAGGACTGATCACCGAAAATGTTGCATTGCTTTTGGACGCTGCACAGAAATATCCTACGAACTACACTATACTGCTATATCTTGCCGGTCAGCTGAATTTTGAATATTGCACAGATGAAAAGAAAAGTAAGGCGAATCACGAAAAGGTTATTGATATTGTTAATCGCATTGAAAATGAATGTAAAGACAGAATGATATGCAATTATGCTATCAATGAGAAAATCATTGCACTCAGAGAACTTGGCAGAATAGAGGAAGCAGTAAAAATTGCAGAGGAACAGCCAAACATCTGGAGTTCTAGTAACTTTAGATTGATAGAATTATTCAAGGGAGAGGATTTGCACGCCCACTGCAGAAATACCGAAATGCAATTTGCTCAGGCGATGTATTGGACGATACTCAAATATGCTGATTTAGGATTTGATAATGAAAGTTTTACAATTAGGGATCGTATCAATATATCTCGGAAGGCTCTGGACATTTTGGATGTGGTATATGAAGGCAACTATGGTGTTGAGAGCAGGCTTGTTTCGCAAATGAACCGATACATTGCAGCGATGGAAGTATTGGAAGGAAATGTTGATTCCACACTTGATTATCTTGAGAAAGCAGCCGAGTATGCTATAATTTATGATTCACTTCCGGAAAAGATTAATATGACCTCTACGCTTCTTAAAGGAACTGTTATAGAACTTAATGAAGTCTTTAAGAATTTTAGTTGGACTGAGTGTACGGAGCTTAATGAAAAACTAAAACAGGAACGATATGATATTGTGAGAGAAACAGAACGCTTTAAGAACATCATCAAGCAAATTGAGGAGTACGTGAGTGTAGCAAAATAGAATTGATTGGGCAGATTAGCAAAAGAGTTTTTTTGTAAAGGCACATTTTACCGGAAATGGTAGGTAAAATGTGTCTTTTGTATGTTTACTTCTTTTTTCCTCGTCCATTACCTTTTGGCATCTTAAAAGCATCTGAATATCTCTGAAGAATATCTGTAAAGGTCTTGAATTCATAGGGATCCATTTTGGAAAAGTTGATTTTGAACATTTTACTGTACATAATCATTTGAGCCTGTGTAGCGTTATCAGCCTTCTGTACCTGTTCAAAGGCATCTTCGATTTCATCAACTTCGGTTGTGTCACTTCCGGTATTGGAATCTTTTTTATGAGCTTCTTTAATACCTTTTGCTATCCCGGTTATATCATTACCGAGAAGATTGGCAAAATAGTCATCTTCCTTTATAGTAGCAGCTTCAAGAGTTTTCATATAGTGGTCGGTAGTGCTTGTACCTCTTTCTTGAAGTTTTGCTCGGGTAAACTTAATATATTTGTTCATGTTGTGAATCTGCATAGCAGCTAGATTATCAACGTAAATTTCCATATCTGACAGGAAATTAGCAAAAGCAGGATTCTTAATCATTTCACAAATAAGCCTGACATTTAAATCACCACTTTTCAGTATTTCTACAGTGGCATCATCAAGACCAAGTTCATCAACCGGAAATAGATGCTGTTCTTTATTATCTGTCATACCAAGCAGATAGTCAGTTGTTACTCCATAATGCTTTGCCAAAGTAATAAGTGGTGCAATGGTTATTTCTTTCTTTGTATCATCGCTTTCATAGCTGCCAAGTGCGGACTTTGATATTCCGGTAGCTTCTTCAAGTTCTACTAGAGACAGCCCTGCGGCTGTTCTTAAATCTTTTAATTTTTCTCCAAGCGTTAGCTTGCAATTCATCTATACCACTTCTTTCATATATATTCACAAATGGGTACTGACATATTATACAGCAGAACAACAGTTCGCACCAACAAGGATTTCCATAAGCGTGGAAATTCTTATTTTTTTGCAAAAAATCCTACCTTTTGGATATACGGGATACGGCATCAATTTTTGGGAAAATCGCTATACAAACAAAAACTAAATGAGCGTTCCAAATCAATACCGA
>JAZLGY010000078.1:0-12299 GCA_045616525.1 Acetatifactor sp.
ATAATGTCCCGTTGCAATATAGTCAGCTCCAATATCAAGTGATCTTTGCAAAAGCGATTCCCACTTAACATAACGATTGCAGGCAATACATGGATTCGGTGTATATCCACGCTCATACTCTGCTACAAAGTAATCGATTACGCTGTGTTTAAAATCCGCTTTAAAGTTCATAACATAATATGGAATATCAAGCACCTGCGCTACTCTTCTGGCATCGTCGACTGCAGACAATCCACAGCATCCGCCTTCTATTTCCTGTTCATAAGTATCTTGATCCTGCCAGATTTGCATCGTTACACCAATGACATCATATCCCTGCTCTTTTAATAAATATGCTGCCACAGAGGAATCTACTCCTCCGGACATACCAACTACAACTTTCTTAGCCATTGTAATCCTCTTTCTACTCTTTTGGTTCTTGTATTATACCTTTAATTGTTTCCTGAAACAAGGCTAATACCCTACTTTCTTTTTGGAAATATACTTGTCACTATCGTTTTTTCGTATTATAATGCGAACTATTGAGTACATCCAATCATGAATAAACACAGGTTATAGAAGGGAAAATACTATGAGTTTTGAATTTATCACAAAGTTACCTACTCCCGAAGAGATTCGAGAGCAGTACCCTATCTCACAGGCTTTAGTGGATTTAAAAGCCAAAAGAGACCAGGAAATCGCAGATGTCCTTACCGGAAAGAGCAATAAGTTTTTAGTAATTATCGGACCTTGTTCTGCAGACAACGAAGATTCTGTTTGTGATTACGTTAATCGTCTGGCAAAAGTAAATGACAAAGTAAAAGACAAATTAATCCTGATTCCAAGAATCTATACCAATAAACCTCGTACCACCGGTGAAGGTTACAAAGGAATCGTACACCAGCCCGATCCTGAGAAAAAAGAAGACTTTGTAGCAGGACTGATTGCTATGAGAAAGATGCATATCCGTGCCATGGAGGAAACCGGTCTTACTGCTGCAGATGAGATGCTCTACCCTGCTAACTGGGGCTATCTTTCAGATATTCTCTCTTATGTAGCAATCGGTGCACGTTCTGTTGAGGATCAGCAGCATAGACTTACCGTAAGTGGTTTTGATATTGCAGCCGGCATGAAGAATCCTACCAGTGGTGACTTCTCCGTTATGTTAAATTCCGTTTATGCCGCACAGCATGCTCATTCATTTATCTATCGTGGATATGAAGTAAAGACCTCCGGTAACGAGCTTGCACATACCGTTCTTCGTGGTGCAACCAATAAACACGGAAACAACATTCCAAACTATCATTATGAAGATTTAAATCTTTTATTGGAAAAATATGACAAGATGGATTTGTTGAATCCTGCATGTATTATTGACGCAAATCACTCTAACTCCAACAAACAGTTTGCACAGCAGACTCGTATTGTCAAGGAAGTTATGCATAGCAGAAAGTTAAATGCTGATATTCATAAGCTTGTAAAAGGTGTTATGATTGAAAGCTATATTGAAGAAGGCTGCCAGAAGGTAGGCGGTGGAGTTTATGGAAAATCCATTACCGACCCTTGTCTTGGATGGGAAGCTTCTGAAAAACTCATTTATGATCTTGCAGATTATGAATAAAAGTAAAACAACCGGGATACTCTCTCGGTTGTTTTTTTATCCTCTTGGATGTGCTCTTTTGTATTCTTCTCTCTCTGAAACCTTTTTTCTTCTTGCGTATATTTCTGTAGTTCCGATATCCACATGTCCCATCATTTTTTGCACACTTTTTAAATCCGCTCCATTTTCAATCAATATAGCCGCAAAGCTATGACGGATAATATCCGGTGTAACAGATTCCTCAATTCCGGCTCTCTCTCCATACCAACGAACCATTTTAAAGATTCCCTGTCTGCTTAAGGGCTTCCCGCTAAAATTTAAGAATATGGTTCTCTCATTGTCTCTTGGTCCAAAATATAATCTTCCCTCTTGTAAATAACGAACAATTGCATTTCGCGCCTGTTCTCCAAAGGGAATAGTTCTTCTCATAATACCACTGCCGCAGGTCACGCAATCCATCTGTAAATCAAGCTGTTCTCTCTTGAGGGAAATAAGTTCCGATACCTTTATTCCTGTAGCATACAATAATTCCAATATTGCTCTGTCCCGAATCTCCTTTGGACTATTTCCGCTTGGCATCTCCACCAATTTATCCATATTTTGTGCGGATAAAATTTGTGGTTCTTTTCGTTTTAGCTTTGGAATCACCAAAGTATCAATATTTTCCATACGAATATTATGTTCCCTATACAGAAAATGATAAAAAGCTCTAATCGAAACAATCTTTCTGAAGATCGTACTGTTTTGAAATCCACATGTCGAAAGCCAGGTCTGATAGGCTTCAAAATCTTCCGCCGTAATCTCTTCCGGAATTAAGACTCTTCTCTCCGACATAAATTCCACAAACTGTCTAACATCTCTCAAATAAGATTGTCTGGTATGATCACTCAGTCTTTTATATTCTGTCAGGTATTCACTATACCGTTCTAAGTCCTGTAACATACGCCACCTTGTTTCTCATCTGATTACCCATTCCATTATAACGGGATTAATATATGTTTCTGACAATACTCCTGTCACTGTAAAAATAACTATTTTTAAAAGTATTCGGCTCATTATATCACACTTCCTACGTTTTACCAAATATTCCATACTGATAAAACAGGCCAATGTAAATGCAGGAACATAAAATAATGTTTGCGGAGTAAAAGCAATTATAAATAAAAGTAACCCCCTTATGGAGAAAAGCCTAATCATATTCGAAAGAAGGATTCCAAATCCTATACTATATATACCAACAAAAAAAGCCAGAATTTTCTTTCCATAACACATGGTTGGAATTAACAATATGAAAAGCAAATCTCTGACTCTTCTAAAACCGATTCGAAAGAAAAATTCATTTAGCTGTATTTTTTCTCCCAGATTCTTTTCATTAAAATATTCTTTCATATCCTCTTTCGGAAAATGAAATAGCTTCATATGATTGCCAATGTATACTCCCAAAATCATCATAAAAACCAAAAGAATCCCTATCCATTGAAGTTCACTGACCATCGACAATTTTTTATCCAACCATTTTCTAAGCTGTATCACAAAGGACATATTTCTATTCTTAACTTTTTGTGTTTTTTATATTATATGAGGCCTAATTTATAATATAACATTCTCTAACTTCTATTTACAAAAAAAGTCCCATGGAAAAATCCATGGGGCTTCTGCCTTTAAGCAATTTATTTGTTTAATAACTTCTGAACACTTACAAGCTTAACACAAAGAACAAAGATATCAGCTGCTTCTGCCATCTCTTCCGGTGTAGGGAAAGAAGGTGCAATACGGATGTTGGTATCCTTAGGATCGTTGTGGTATGGATAGGTTGAACCTGCAGGAGTCATTACTACACCTGCTTCCTTACACTTCTCTACGATAGCCTTTGCACAGCCTTCCATTGAGTCGAACGCAATGAAATATCCTCCCTTAGGCTTAAACCAAGAACCAATTTCCAATCCGGCAAGCTGCTCATCCAAAACCTTAAGTACTGCTTCAAATTTAGGACGAAGCATATCTGCATGTTTCTTCATGTGCGCCTTGATTCCATTAATATCCTTGAAGTATCTTACATGTCTTAACTGATTTACCTTGTCATGACCAATTGTCTGGATAGTCATAGACTTCTTGATATCATCAAGGTTACCCTTAGAAGATGCCATAGCCGCAATACCGGAACCTGCAAAGCTTACCTTAGAGGTTGAGCAGAATTCATATACCATATCAGCATTACCTGCTTTTTCACACTCAGAAAGAATCTCAAGAATTTCATCCTGATCATCCTCATAAAGATGATGAATTGCATATGCATTATCCCAGAAAAGTCTGAAGTCCTTTGCTGCAGGCTTTAATGCTGCCATTCTCTTTACTGTTTCATCAGAATAAGAAACACCCTGAGGGTTAGAATACTTAGGAACACACCAAATACCCTTAATACTATCATCTGATGCAACAAGCTTCTCAACCATATCCATATCAGGACCTGCTACAGTCATAGGAATGGTGATCATTTCAATACCAAAATGCTCAGTAATAGCAAAATGTCTGTCATATCCGGGTGCAGGACAAAGGAACTTCACCTTATCAAGCTTGCACCAAGATGTACTACCCATAACACCATGAGTCATGGATCTTGAAATAGTATCATACATTATATTTAAACTAGAGTTTCCGTAAACGATAACCTGGTCATCCTTTACGCCCATGATGGAAGCCATCAAGGTCTTTGCTTCAGGAATACCATCTAAGATACCATAGTTACGAACATCAAGACCATTAAGTGCTTTCATATCACTATCAGCCTTTAATACCTCTAACATATCCATCCCCATTGCAAGCTGAGCCGCTGCAGGCTTACCTCTAGACATATCAAGCTTTAATCCCTTGCCCTTTGCGTCTTCATAAGCAGCCAACAATTCTTTCTCAAGTTGCTGTAATTCTTCCTTACTTAATTCCTTGTATGCTTTCATTCTTTCCTCCATAAAAACGAGTTTTATCATCCATCATACAGATTGGATAATTGTATACAATTTTACATCCCGTATATAATACTATAAGAATATCAATAAAACAAGTACTTTTTTTGCAAAAAAATCGCTGTACTCTTTTCAGAATACAGCGACTTCTCTTTTAATTAACGTAAAACAAATTACTTTGCATAATCTATTACACGAGACTCTCGTATAACATTAACCTTAATCTGTCCGGGATATTCCATCTCAGCTTCAATCTGCTTTGAAATATCTCTAGCAAGTAATACCATGTCAGTATCTGAAATCTGTTCAGGTACAACCATTACTCTTACTTCACGTCCAGCCTGAATAGCAAAAGACTTGTCTACTCCTTTGAAATTGTTTGTAATATCTTCTAACTGTTTTAATCTGCTAGTATAGGTTTCCAGTGTTTCCCTTCTAGCTCCCGGTCTTGCAGCAGAAATTGTATCAGCGGCCTGCACGATACATGCAATAAGGGATGTAGGCTCAACATCACCATGGTGAGATTCAACCGCATTAATAACGATTGCACCTTCTTTGTATTTTCTACAAAGCTCAGCACCAAGTTGAATATGTGATCCTTCCATTTCATGATCAATGGATTTACCAATGTCATGTAATAAACCTGCTCTCTTAGCAAGTCTAACATCTAACCCCATCTCAGCAGCTAACAATCCAGACAACTGCGCTACTTCGATCGAATGCTTTAAAGCGTTCTGTCCAAAACTTGTTCTGAACTTCATCTTACCAAGCAACTTAACCAATTCAGGGTGAATACCATGTACACCAACTTCGAGTACTGCGCTTTCACCTTCTTCTTTAATCATTGCTTCTACTTCTTTCTGAGCCTTTTCAACCATCTCTTCGATTCTTGCAGGATGGATACGTCCATCTACAATCAACTTCTCGAGGGCAATTCTTGCAACCTCTCGACGAATAGGATCAAAACCTGAAAGAATAACTGCTTCAGGAGTATCATCAATAATCAAATCAACACCGGTCATAGTCTCTAATGTTCTGATATTTCTACCTTCACGACCAATGATACGTCCCTTCAACTCATCATTTGGAAGCTGAACAACTGAAATAGTTGTTTCAGAAACATGATCTGCAGCACATCTCTGAATAGCTGTAACAACGTATTCCTTCGCTTTCTTATCAGCCTCTTCCTTGGCACGACTTTCCATCTCTTTAATCATGATTGCCGTGTCATGCTTTACTTCATCTTCAACAATTTTCAATAAGTAGTCTTTTGCTTGTTCAGAGGTTAATCCAGAAATTCTTTCCAATTCCTGTACTCGCTGCTCATTCAACTTAGAAACTTCTTCCTTCATCTTGTTCAAAGCTTCTTCACTGGCTGCGAGGTTTGCTTCACGTTTCTCAATTGCATTAGCCTTCTTGTCGATGTTCTCTTCCTTCTGCTGAACTCTACGTTCATACTTCTGTGCCTCTGCTCTGCGCTCCTTGATTTCCATATCAAGTTCATTCTTTGCACGAATGTTTTCTTCCTTGGCCTCAAGTAACGCTTCACGTTTCTTTGTCTCAGCAGTTTTAAGAGCTTCATCCACAATTTCTCTTGCCTTTGCTTCAGCACTTCCTATAGTTGATCCAGCAGCCTTTTTCTGAACTGTGGATGTAACAAAGAAAGTAACAATCGCAGAGACAATCACGCTAACTAACGCAACAATTACGTTTGTTGGCATTGTGTGACAACCTCCTTATTTAGTTTACATTGTATAAAAGTACACTACAGAATGTATAAAACAATTCTTGCAAGCAATCTACAACATATAAAATATTAAACTTTATTACTGCTCATGTCAAGCATATTTAACCAATAATAGAAAAAACCTTTATGAAAAATTGTATATTTTACATATTGGAATTAGCTTTAAGTACATGATTTATTACATCCAACGAAAATCCTCTACGTGCCAAAAAGCCGTACATTTTTTGTTTTGTCTTTAAATCAGCCTCTTCAGCATTATAATGTTTTTTCTCTAAAAGGGCTCTGGCCATCTCTTCTTCGTCGGCACCAGAATCCTCATTGTTCTCCTGCCTAAGCTCTATCGCCCTTTGAAGTCTGCTGGTATCGATTCCTTTTCGAAGCAGCTCCTCCTTCATCTTTCCATACGGCTTTCTTCCCTCGTAAATATCCAAATAACTCTGAATATATCTGTCATCATCGATATACCCAAAAGATTTTACATAAGAAATGGCAATCTCTATTAAATCTTCTGTATAATCCCCTGCCACAAGCTTATCCCGTAACTGCTTTTCTGTGTAATCTCTCTTGGTAAGAAGATTCATAGCGCGTAATTTCACTCTTTTAGGCAATACTTCACCTTTGATTTCCTTATATGCTTTTTCATCGATGGGTTCATCTTCTTTTATTTTGTACCTAGACAATTCGCCTTTGTACAAAACAAAGGCGAATTCACGGTCAATATAAACTTTCGATCTCTTTTTATCAAGTGCAACGATCTCAGTCACTACCATCTTTTAATTTACTCTTCTTCCTCTACAGTATCATTTAAACCATAAAAGCTTCTGATCTTTGTTTCAATTTCTTCACAAAGTGCAGGATTATCCTTCAAGAACTGCTTTGCATTCTCTCTACCCTGTCCAATCTTATTACCCTCGTAGGCATACCAGGCACCGGACTTATTTACGATATCAATGTTGGCTGCAAGATCAAGGATATCACCCTCCTTAGAAATGCCTTCACCAAACATAATATCAAACTCTGCTTCCTTGAAAGGAGGTGCAATCTTATTCTTAACAACTTTAACCTTTGTATGGTTACCGATGACTTCTCCACCCTGTTTTAGAGACTCTACTCTTCTGACATCCATTCTTACAGATGAATAGAACTTCAGTGCACGACCACCGGTAGTTGTTTCAGGATTACCAAACATAATACCAACCTTTTCTCTTAACTGGTTGATAAAGATAACTGTACAGTTAGACTTGCTGATTACACCTGTAAGTTTACCAAGTGCCTGTGACATCAAACGTGCCTGCAAACCTACATGAGAGTCTCCCATCTCACCATCGATTTCTGCCTTGGGAACCAATGCAGCTACTGAGTCGACTACAACAATATCTACAGCACCGGAACGTACCATGGTCTCAGTAATCTCCAATGCCTGTTCTCCGTTGTCCGGCTGAGAGATATAAAGGTTATCAATATCTACTCCAATATTCTTCGCATATACGGGATCCAATGCATGCTCTGCGTCAATAAATCCTGCAATACCACCACGCTTCTGTACCTCTGCAATCATATGTAAGGTTACGGTGGTCTTACCACTGGATTCAGGTCCGTAGATTTCTACGATTCTTCCCTTAGGAATACCACCAAGACCTAATGCTATATCAAGGCTTAATGAGCCTGTAGGAATTGTTTCAACATTCATCTGTGCAGCAGGATCACCAAGCTTCATAACTGCACCTTTTCCATATTGCTTCTCAATGTGGCTGATAGCCGCGTCTAATGCTTTTAACTTTTCGTCTCTTTCCATCTCTGTCTCCTTCTTAGGAACAAATGTTCTGTATTCAAAATAAAACATTTGTTCGAATTTGTCAATACTTTTGTTTCGTTTTGTTTCTTACAAAATCAGATTACCATCATATGAGTCCATTAAACATCCCTCAATACACACTCCCCCTTTATTCTGTTATTATTGCTTTGTCTGAAAATCAAGGCGAAACGCCGGATGGATAATGAATTATCCTAAGATTTTAGATTATTAGACACAAAAAATGTATCATATACTATGAATAAATTCAATAGATATGATACATTTTTAATAATCATTTATTTTCTTTTTCCAAATACATTTTCACTGTAATAGGTAAGGATACACTCTCTCATCAAAACCAGTGCTGCAGAAACAGAAGAGCTTCTGACTGTATTTCTGTTTCCTTTGAAATGACACTCTTTTACAGTCACTTCTCCCTTTACGCAACAGGCGATATATACAAGACCTACGGGCTTTTCCTCTGTTCCGCCGTCAGGGCCTGCAATTCCTGTAATTGCCACTGTTACATCTGCTTTTGTAATATGTGTTAACCCTTTGGCCATTTCCTGTGCTGTCTGCTTACTTACCGCACCATACTTATCAAGAGTTGCTTTCTTAACTCCAAGTAACTTTCTCTTGGCCTTATTGGAATAAGTTACATACGATGATTTAAACACCTCGCTGGTTCCCGGTACATTTATAATTCTGGCAGCCAGCATACCACCGGTACAGGACTCCGCACAGGTTACGGTTAATTCATTGGCATTGAGCAGATCAACGACTGCTTTCTCTAAACTTACATCATCCTGTGTTGTATATATGTTATTGCTAAGTCTGAGTTTTAATTCCTTGAGAACCGGCTTGATCAGCTTGTTAGCGGCCTTTTCATCCTGGGCCTTGGCCGTTACACGAATGTGTACTTCTCCGGTTTTTGCATAGGTTGCAATAGTAGGATTGGTCTGTTCATCAATTATATCCTTGATGATGGTTTCAACCTTGCTTTCGCCGATACCACATACCTTTACTGTTACAGAATGAATAATCTGTTCCTCCAATGACTGAATATATGGTACTACCGATTCCTCAAACATGGGTTCCAATTCATGTGGCGGACCCGGTAAAAGGATAATATGATTCTTTTCTGTCTTTACAATAACTCCGGGTGCTGTTCCGTTATGATTGGGAAGAATTAATGCACCTTCGGGAATCATTGCCTGTTTCCAGTTGTTCTCAGTAGGCTCAATTCCTTTCTTAGAAAAGTACTCAATAATCGCATTTTTTGATGCCTCATCCAAATACATTTTTTTCTTTGTGGTTTTAGCTACAACTTCCTTGGTTAAATCGTCCTCTGTCGGTCCAAGGCCACCACAAAGAATAATCACGTCACTTCTGCCCATAGCCATTTTCAAGGTATCTGTTATTCTTTCTTCATTATCACCTACAACCGTCTGATAATAACATGCAAGGCCGAGACCTGCACATTTTTCTGCCAGGTATGCGGCATTGGTATTTACGATATTTCCGAGTAAAAGCTCGGTACCAACACATATAAATTCTACGTTCATCCTTTTATCCTCTGTGACCTACTTGATGTCCTTCATAACGTCTTTATTCTTTGCAATGTAATCCACTAAAGAAACAATTGTAAGAATCAGAGCAATCCACATAACAATCTGTGTAACGATTGCGATTGCTTCAATATTAGCAATCATCAAACAAACCATAATCATTTGAAAGGTTGTTTTAAACTTTCCCCAGTAGCTGGCGGCAATAACTACACCATTATCCGATGCAATCAAGCGGAAACCACTGATAATAAACTCACGGCTGATAATCAAAATAACAACCAACGCGGGAATTCTTCCTAGCTGAATAAGTGCAATCATCGCTGCTGAAACCAAAAGCTTGTCTGCTAATGGATCCATAAACTTTCCGAAGTTTGTAACCATGTTATACTTTCTTGCAATTTTACCATCAATCAAGTCCGTCAAACTTGCAACAATAAATATAGCCAGAGCAATATAATCACAAACACTTCCAAGTTCTGCCATTTGTGGGAACCACTGACCCCCTAGTAAAAGAATAATAAACGGTACAATCAGAATTACTCTGAATATGGTTAATTTATTTGGTAAATTCACTCGTCAAATCCTCCATCTATTTCTCCAATCAGATCATATTCATTGGAATCGGTTACAACAACCTTTACCAAATCTCCGGTCATAAGATTGGCAGTCGTATTCAGGAAAAGATAGCCATCTACATTCGGTGCATCTCTGTAGGTTCTTGCAACATATGCATTATCCTCCTCGATGGCACCTTCAATCATTACAACCATCTGCTTTCCGACCATCTCCTCCGCTTTTTCAAAGGCAATGTCCATCTGCAGCTCCATAATCTCCTGCTGCCAAAGCACCTTTGTATCCTCATCTATCTGATCCGGCATTTCTGCTGCAACAGTATTTTCTTCCTGAGAATAGGTAAACACGCCCAGGCGATCAAATCTCATTTCCTCTACAAAATCCATCAAAAACTCATGATCATTTTGTGTTTCTCCCGGAAATCCAGCAATCAAAGTTGTTCTTAAACAAATATCCGGAATCTCTTTACGAAGTTTTCCAATCATCTCTTTCAATTCCTGACAATTGGTCTTTCTTCCCATCTTATGAAGTACTGCATCTGATGCATGCTGTATGGGCATATCCAGGTAATGACATATTTTTGTTTCTGTCTTCATTACTTCGATTAACTCATCTGTAATCTCTTCCGGATAACAGTACAAAATACGAATCCAGAAAAGACCTGATATCTTGCATAATCTTCTAAGTAGCTCCGGAAGCATTTTCTTGCCATACAAGTCCATACCATACACAGTAGTTTCCTGGGCAACTAAAATAAGCTCCTTCACGCCCTGCTCTGCCAAAGTCTCAGCTTCACGAACAAGCTCCTCCATGGGAATACTTCTGTAATTGCCTCTTACCTTAGGAATAATACAATAGGTACAGCGCTTATCGCATCCCTCAGCAATTTTTAAATACGAGAAATGTCCACCGGTAGTCAGGATTCTCTTATCTCCAACGTAGGGTTTGTCATTGATGTCATGAATATAGTTTTGGGGTGCCTTGTTCAATACACTTTCAATACAATCTACAATATCACCGATTGCAGTTGTGCCAACTACCGCATCAACTTCGGGAATCTCTTCCATAATCTCGTCATGATATCTCTGTGCAAGACAGCCTGCTGCCACCAATGCTTTAATCTTTCCTTCTGTACGAAGGCGTCCCATTTCTAACAACGTGTTAATGCTTTCTTCCTTGGCATCGCCAATAAAGCAACAGGTATTAACTACCACCACATCACAATCATTTTCATCGTCAGTGAATTCATACCCTTTTTTATATAGCTGGCCAAGCATCTTCTCTGTATCTACGAGATTCTTATCACAGCCTAATGATACGAAAAAAATCTTCATCGGGATTTCCTCTCAATCACATTTCTACTAAACGTACAAAAAGAGAAATCCTCCTAAGAACATTTCTCTTTTGGCTTTTATTTATTCTTCATCTTCACCGATAACTTTAATTTTTCCCTGATTCAATTCTTCTACTGCTACTGAAAGAGGTTTCTTTCCGTAAGCCTTTACCATGGGTTCTGCACCACCGATAATCTGTCTTGCTCTCTTGGCTGTAGCCATTACGATGGAATATCTGCTGTTTACTACAGGAGTTTCTCCCGGTTCAACCTCGCTATTTACTACCTTCATTAAATCTGAATAAGATGGATGTAACATAAATATCTCCTTTCAATAAGACCTTTTTACTCAAAAGCCTTCAATTCCTCATTTATTTTTTTTATAAATACTTCGTTGCACATAGGTGCTAAATGTGAAGTATTAACTAACATTTTAAGATCCGAAACAGCCTTCTCCAGGTCATCATTCACGATTACGTAATCATACTGACTCATGTATGCGGACTCCTGCGAAGCTCGCTTCATTCGGTTATTGATTACTTCCGTTGTTTCCGTTCCTCTTCCAACAAGTCTGTTGTGAAGAACTTCACCTGACGGCGGTGTCACAAAAATCAAAACTGCATCGGCGAATTTCTTCTTAATCTGAAGCGCACCCTGTACCTCTATTTCAAGGACAACATCCTTGCCGGCCTCAAGCTGTTCTTCTACATATTTCTTAGGTGTTCCGTAATAATTTTCTACATA
>JAZLGY010000079.1:0-17685 GCA_045616525.1 Acetatifactor sp.
AAAAATAATGCCTGCTTTTGATCCCCATATTCTGTAAGTCTATCCTGATAGATTTCATCCACAAGTTCTTCAAAGGCCTCAGCTCCACCGGCAGATTTCTTCATTTTTACATTTTGTACAGTAACGGCCCCTTTTGACGTAGCATATTCCTTAGAGGTAATGACATAATGAACTTTACCAAGAACATTCTCCTCATAAATACCTACAACCGTAAATGTATAACCCTCCTTGCTCTGATTTCTGTAACAATAGAAAAAACTAGCATACCCACTGTTAAAATGAGAAGAATTATGATTATTGCATTTGTCATTGTACCTTCTCTCCTTCAACAGACCACTTATATCCAATCCCATACACCGTCTTTATATAATCCTGGGCTGAAAGCTTATTTCGTAATCGCTTCACAGCAACAGAAAGTGCATTTTCATCCACATATTCGCTTCCGTCTGTCCAGATTTTCTCCATAAAGGATTCTCTCCCCACAACAAGATTCTCATTTTTTACCAAAATATATAACAGACGCATTTCCGTTTTACTTAAGCTGACCTCTCTGCCCTCAACCTGAAAGATCATTTTTTCAAAATCAAAACAGTATTTGTCTTTTAGGTAAACATCCTGTTTTTCTTTTACAGCTTCCTCGAATCTCTTTAGCTGTGTATTCACCCTGGCACGCAAAACAGATAAAGAAAATGGTTTCGTTATATAATCATCTGCTCCAAGCTCCAATCCATTTACAATATCTCTGTCTGTATCATTGGCAGTTAACATAATAACAGGAAGCTTCGGATACCTTTCTTTGATTTCCTTTAGAAAATCGAAGCCATTCCCATCCGGCAGATTCACATCCAAAAGCAAAAGCGTGGGTAGAAACAGCTCCATCTGTTCCCTTGTTTCCTTCAGAGAGTTGCAGGAAATCAGCTTTCGCTCTTCATTCTTTAGTGCAGTACATAAACCTCTGTTTAATTCCAAATCATCTTCTACAACCAATATGTATTTCATATCTTCCCCCATATTTTTACTTCATCATACCCATTAAATATATTTGTTTTACCACACAAAAAATCGGCTGAGACCTTAATCCCAACCGACTTAATCTCTTTACACTTTCGCTAACTTCTGCAATGCCTTTTCCGGAATCAGCACTTTTCCGTGTTCCTCCAGATATCTGGTTCCTTCCTCCCTGGCTGCAAATATACTGCCATATTCCATCGCACTGATACAAATCTTACTGTATCGCTCATAGGAAGCAGCACCCTTTTCCATCAATAAGTAGTAATAGTTTCCATACTTGTAAAGTCTGCTCTTTATACGAAGATTGGTAGGGAGAATGGCTGCAAAAGCCATAACCTTCCAAAGGCTGGCATAACAGAAGATTACCATATCCGGAATCTTCGATTCTTCCTTGGAGATTTTCTTTAATAAATCCTTGCCCTGACCAAGTTCCATCAGCTTTTTCATTTCTTTTAAGTAATCCAGTAGCGCATGATTATTGCTTAATTCCTCCGGCATATTTTCGGAGAATACCAGAAGCATTCCCTTTTCCGGCATAACCATAATCTGCATATCAAAGGCAAGCTGTGGTGGCTTATAGCCTACTTCTTCCGTAGCTTTTGCAATAATTTTATCCACTAAATCCTTGGCTTTACTGCTCTTGGTAATGAAATCCTTATATGTAATTTCCAATTCCTCCAACTCTTCGTTTGAAAGAAAACATCTTACTGTATTTTCGTCAATTCGTTCTATCTTCATGAGATTAACCTTGCTCTCTTTTGATTTTCAAACATTCTACCATATTTATCGGCAAATTTCCAGTATTGCTTAAACCTCCATTTAGTTGACATAGAATGTATTTTTGTGTACTGTATTTTTATTGATGCTAAAAGGCTTTTTGCCGGAAAGGAGTACCATGCTGATTACGGAATTGACCACCGGAACCAAGATAAAACTTATCGCAAACATTCAGACTGAAACGATGGAATTTGATTCTGAAATCGACGAAGTAGTGCCTAACAAAAAAATCGTTTTGGCAGCTCCTGTATACAAGGATGAAAAGCTGGTATCCTTCCGCGGAAAAGGACTGATTGTGGATCTTGTTTTTTATCCGCCTGAAAGTTCTCCACAGATTTTCAAAAATGTCAGTATCAACCTAATGAAAAAATCGGATAACACCTATTGGTATAATCTGGTATGCACCACTCCAAGCAAAACACAGAACCGTAGAAAAGCCTTTCGCTGTTATGTCGGTGTTGCATCAACGGTGCAGATTGGTACCAATAAATCCACAGAAGATATCGTAATCAAGGATATCAGTACGCTTGGTTTTTCATTTGTATGCTCCAACGAGATTGATATTCCAATGGACAAGGTCGTACACACCGTGTTAAATGACTTTATTCCTGAGCTTTCCGAAAACTTTTCTTACCAGGTCTATGGCATCGTCATTCGAAAACAGGATTTGGACGATCGACGTGTGGTCTATGGTTGTAAGCTAAATACGCCAATCAAGGGACTTGATATGTACATTATGAAAAAAGAACGTGTTCGACTTGCAAGAGAGCGCGAAAAAAGATAAAAACGGATTACCTCATGGGCAATCCGTCTTTTTTATTTACTGATAATACTATACATTTCCGGGCGACGATCTCTAAAAAGTCCCCAACTGCTTCTCATATCACGAATACTGTCTAAATCAAATTCCTGAACCAGCACTCCCTCTGATTCTCTGTCTGCACTCAGGATAACCTCGCCGGTTTCATCGGTAATGAAGGAAGAACCGTAAAATACCAGTGCTGATTTCTGCATATTATTTGCCTCTGTCGGCTCTACACTTTCCTTACCGATTCGATTGGCTGCAACTACCGGTACAACATTGGATGCACTGTGTCCCTGCATACATCTTCTCCAATGTGGCATACTGTCTGTATCCAAAATAGGTTCTGAACCAATCGCAGTAGGATAAAACAAAAGCTCTGCTCCCATAATAGCCATTGCTCTTGCAGTTTCAGGGAACCACTGATCCCAACAGATTCCGACACCGATTTTTCCATAGGCTGTATCCCAAACCTTAAAGCCGGTATTTCCGGGAGTAAAATAGAACTTTTCCTGATAAAAATGGTCATCCGGAATATGTGTTTTTCTGTACACCCCTAAGTTCCTTCCGTCTGCATCTAATATGGCAATGGAATTATAGGTTACATTGCCCTCTCTTTCAAAGAAACTGATAGGTAAAACTACCTTAAGCTCCTTCGCGATTTTACTAAAATGAAGAATTGCAGGATTTTCCTCTACTGTGGTTGCAAGATTGTAATAGTCATAGTTTCTTTCCTGGCAAAAATATTCTGTTTCAAAGAGCTCCGGAAGAAGAATCACCTGTGCACCCTTTGAAGCTGCCTCTTTTACCAATTCTTCCGCTCTCTTTATATTTTCTTCTCTTACTTTACTGCATTTCATCTGCACCGCTGCAACAGTAACTTTTCTCATACCTTCTCCTTTTTCATGTATCAATCTACTCTGCTGCCGGAATCTGCTGCGTAATACAGTGAATATTTCCGCCACCGATTAAGATATCACGTGCATAAATCTGTACGACTTCTCTATCTGGGAATAATTCCTGCAAAATTTCCTTGGCTTTTTCATCCATAGGGTCATGAAAGCCCGGCATCACAATATGTTTATTGGCAATATAAAAGTTAACGTAGGAAGCCGCCAGTCTCTCTCCCGGCGTTCTGGTGGGCTCATCCCAACAGGTATCTAGTCCCGCGCATTCCTCGGCATTTATGGTTACCGGCTTAGGAAGCGGTAATTTGTGAACCTTGATAGTTCTTCCCTTTGCATCCCTTGTGTTCTCCAAAACCTTAAGACAGGCTAAGGAAAGCTCATACTGTGGATCCTCTTCATCCTCTGTCCAGGCAAGAACTACTTCGCCCGGTTTTACAAAAGCACATATATTATCTACATGCTCATTGGTTTCATCGTTATAAATTCCCCTTGGTAACCAGATGACTGTAGAAACATTCAGATACTCCTTCAGTACCTCTTCTATCTCTTCCTTGGTCATATCCGGATTGCGGCCCACGCTCAAAAGACAGGCCTCGGTTACCATACAGGTTCCCTCTCCATCTACATGAATCGAACCACCCTCCAAGATAAAATCTCTTTTATTGTAAACATCCTTATCTAAAAGATCACAAAGCTTTCTGGCCATACGGTTGTCTTTATCCCATGGGAAATACAAACCATCTGCAAGTCCTCCCCAGGCATTAAAGCCCCAGTCGATACCTCGAACCTTTCCTTCTTTATTCTTTACAAAAGTAGGCGCATAGTCTCTGGCCCAGGAATCATTACTGGACATTTCCACAACCTTGATGTTTTCCGGTAGTAAGGCTCTGGCATTTTCATATTGTTTATCACTGGCACATACAATCAGCTTCTCCGACTGCGCAATTGCTGTCGCAATCTCAGTAAAGGCTTTTCTTGCTGCATATGCTCCATACTGCCAGGAATCACTTCTCTCAGGGAAAATCATAATGCAGCCATCATGAGGTTCAAACTCGGCCGGCATGCGATATTCATCTTTTTTTGGAGTAGATTCCGCTATTATTTTCATACCTTAATGTTCCTTTTCTCTTTTCTAAAGAATTTCTTTATAATTTTTATTTTTTCTTTCGTACAGCGACATATTCCCTTCACATTTATCAGTTATGATAGTTTTTGTAAATGAGTTATCTCTTTCATCTATATTTTTTATCCCTCACACAGGTAACTGTGTAAAATCCCGGCCCTCACCGGGATTTTTGTTGTTATATGGGAAATTTTCTTTTTTATGACAATCTCATCTTAAAATCTTCATAACCGAAATGCTTCACTACAGTACATTCTTCTCCATCCTTCCATACAATATCAGGAAGTGGCATACCATTAAAGGTGTTATTTTTTACCATAGAATAAATCGCCATATCTCCAAAGGTCAGTCTCTGTCCTTCCGTAAGTGGCTTTTCAAAAGCATATTCTCCAATCACATCGCCTGCAAGACAGGTGGGACCGCCCAAACGATAGGTTATGGTATTCTCTGAAGGCTCCGCACTATCCAAAAGTGGCGGAGTATATGGCATTTCCAATACGTCCGGCATATGACATGCAGCAGAGGTATCAAGAATGGCAATGGGCTTTTCTCCTACCCTTTCCTGAATCTCCAAAATCTCCGTAATCAAAAATCCTGCATTTAACGCAATGGCTTCTCCCGGCTCAATATAAACCACAAGGCCATAGTTCTCCTGCATTTTTCGAATACACTTTTCCAATCTCTCAATATCATAATCCGCTCTGGTTACATGATGTCCACCGCCAAAGTTAACCCACTTCATATTTTTTAAATATGAAGCAAACTGCTCTTCAAAGGCGTTTAATGTTGTTTCCAAATCATCTGAATTTTGCTCACAAAGGGTATGGAAGTGTAATCCATCCAAAATATCCTTGTTTTCAAACTTCTCAAACTGCTCTAGGGTTACACCAAGTCTAGATCCCGGCGCACAGGGATCATAGATCTCATGACCTTCCTGTGTGGAACACCTGGGATTGATTCTAAGGCCGATACTTTTGCCTGCCTTCCTAGCTCTTAATCCAAACTTCTCAACCTGTTTGATACTATTGAATACCAAGTGGTCACAAACCTCTAAGATTTCTTCAAAATCCTCTTCACGAAAAGCCGGAGAAAAAATATGATTCTCAATATGCTTTCCCTGCTTCTTTAAAGGTTCCACCATTTCTTCCTTACAAAGCTTGGCCTCGTATATTCCACTAGCCGTCGCACCGTTCAAATATTTCCCGATCAGAGGATAGCAGTAAAACATAGAAAATGCCTTCTGCGCAAGTAACACCCTGGCTCCGGTTCTGTCCGCAACCCCTTTCAGGATTTCCAAATTTTTTGTAAGCAATTCCTTATCAACTACATAACAAGGGGTATGTAACTCCTCTACTCGCATAGACTTCTCCTTTTATGGTCCCTCGGAGGGAATGGGGCCTTACAATAACTTAGTCAATCATAGTAGGATTTTCTTCTACTACCCAAGGAAGACCATACTGGTTTAATGCTTCCATGTATGGATCGGGATCGAACTCTTCTACGTTGAAGACACCGGTACCCTTCCAGGTTCCGTTCATAACAAGCATAGCTCCAATCATAGCAGGTACGCCGGTTGTGTAGGAAATTGCCTGTGAACCAAGTTCCTTGTAGCATTCCTGATGATCACATACGTTGTAAATATAAATGCTTCTTTCCTTGCCATCCTTGATACCGGTATAGATACAACCGATGTTGGTCTTACCTACGGTACGAGGACCAAGGGATGCAGGATCAGGTAACAGTGCCTTTAAGAACTGGATAGGAACGATTTCCTTGCCATCAAACATAACCGGATCGGTACGAAGCATTCCTACATTCTCTAAACATTTCATATGTGTCAAATAGCTCTGTCCAAAGGTCATAAAGAAACGAATTCTCTTTACGCCGGGAATATTCTTTGCAAGTGATTCGATTTCCTCATGATGTAAAAGGTACATATCCTTAGGTCCAACCTGTGCAAAGTTGTACTCTCTCTTGATTTCCATGGGCTCTGTTTCTACCCAGTGACCATTCTCCCAGTATGAGCCGTTAGCAGATACTTCACGAAGATTGATTTCAGGGTTAAAGTTGGTTGCAAAAGGATAACCATGATCACCACCATTACAATCCATGATGTCGATGGTATGAATTTCGTCAAAATAATGCTTTAATGCATAAGCAGTAAATACGCTGGTAACACCGGGATCAAAGCCTGTACCAAGTAAAGCCATAATGCCGGCTTCCTTAAACTTCTCCTGATATGCCCACTGCCATGAATAATCAAAGTATGCGGTAAATCCTTTTTCCTTACATCTCTTCTCATAGATGGCTCTCCAGGTAGGATCCTCTGTATCCTCTGCTTCATAGTTTGCAGTATCAATATAGTCAACCTTGCATGCAAGACATGCATCCATAATTGTTAAGTCCTGATAAGGAAGGGCTAAGTTTAATACAACCTTAGGCTCCTCTTTCTTAATCAATGCAATCAAATCATTTACATCATCTGCATTTACAGTTGCTGTTGTAATCTTTGCCTTGCTGGTAGCTGCAAGCTTTTCCTTTAATGCATCACACTTTGCAATGGTTCTGCTGGCAATACAAATCTCTGAAAATACCTCTGAAAGCTTTGCGCACTTCTGAATTGCTACACTGGCTACACCGCCACAACCTATAATTAAAATCTTACCCATTTATTTTTTCTCCTTTATCCCTTTATTTCTATATTTTGTTTCTGCGTTCTGCCCGGAACCTTTTTCTTCTTTCGATTGACCGGGAAATCACTTCTTTTCCACTTCACCTAACAGCTTCTCTACATAAGCCGGCAAATAAAACGCGCCCTGATGAAGCTTTGTAGTGTAATACTTGGTATCAAGTCCTAATAATCCCCATCTTGCGGCATCCAGGTCGTGTACCGGATGGTACTTCTTGGATGCAAAACCAAACAACCAATGGCCGGAAGGATAGGTCGGAATATGTGCCTGGTATACACGACTGATTGGAAAGCTCTCTACAATTCTCTTGTGTGCTCTCTGACAAGCCAGTGCATCCTGCTCATAGAATGGACTTTCATGCTGATTTACCATGATGCCATCTTCCTTCAATGCTTTATAGCAATTACCATAAAATTCCTTGGTAAAAAGTCCTTCTCCCGGGCCAAAAGGATCGGTAGAATCTACAATAATCAAATCATATTCATTTTCCTTGGAACGGATAAACTTCAACCCGTCCGCATAGGTTACATGCACTCTTTTATCCTCTAAACGGCTGGCAGTAAAGGGTAAATACTTTTTACATACTTCTACTACCAATTCATCGATTTCTACTAAATCAATTCTCTCGATGGTTTCGTATCTGGTCAGCTCTCTGACTGCACCACCATCTCCACCGCCAATCACCAATACATTTCTTACATGAGGATGCACTGCCATAGGTACATGTGTAATCATCTCATGATATATGAACTCATCCTTCTCTGTCAGCATCATATAGCCGTCCAGCGTTAAAAAGGTTCCAAACTCTTCTGAATGAAATACATCAATTCTCTGGTACTCGCTGTGTCCGGAATAAATCTGACGATCCACCTTAATAGACAGCTTTGTACTAGGCGTATGCATTTCCGAAAACCATAGATCCATAGTTGCTCCTTTCTTTGAACCCGGAATCAGGATTTACTTTGTAAATTCTGAAAATGCCCAAATGTAGTTTTGCGACCCCAAAGGGCACGGGCTACATGTCATAATACAAGTTACATCCAAGTTTCTTTGATGACATTCAACCGATTAATCTCGCTGTCCTCAGGGCCTGTCATAGAGCATCCCTTTTCCTTGGCATAAGCAATGTATCGCAAAATTTCTTCTGTAATCTGCTCTCCCGGTGCCAAAATAGGAATTCCCGGAGGATAACACATAACAAATTCGCTACAAATTCTGCCCGCAGTTTCCTCAATAGGAAGGGACTCTTTTTCTGCATAGAAAGCAATCTGCGGTGAAACAGCGACATACGGATCAATGTATTCCTGTGTATACATGCCACTGCCATCCTTGCCATATTGCCTCTTAATCTCTGCAAGTGCGCTTACCAGACGCTCGATTTCTCGGTCTCTGTCACCGATGGAAAGATATGCCAGGGTATTGGCTATATCACCCAACTCCATCTGTATATCATATTCATCACGAAGTATGTCATATACTTCGATACCGGCAAGACCGATTCCTAATGTATTGATGGTAAGCTTTGTACTATCAAAATCAAATACGCTGTCTCCATTGATCAATTCCTTGGTGTAAGCGTAGTAACCATCGATCTGGTTGATTTCCTCTCTGGCGTAATCAGCCAAAGCTACGACTCTCTTAATTTCCTCTTTTCCACGAAGTGCTAAATTTCTTCTGGAAAGATCAAGGCTTGCCAAAAGTAAATAGGATGCACTGGTGGTCTGCGTTAAGTTAATAATCTGTCTAACATAACCGGGGTTCATATCAGGTCCTAACAATAGGAAGGAACTCTGTGTTAAGCTTCCGCCGGATTTATGCATGCTGACACTTGCCATATCCGCCCCTGCTGCCATAGCGGAGATTGGAAGATTTTCTCCAAAATAAAAATGCGTTCCATGGGCTTCGTCCGCAATCACCTTCATTCCGTGTTCATGCGCCAGCTTAACGATGCTCTTTAAATCTGAACAAATACCATAATAGGTAGGATTATTTACTAAAATAGCTACTGCATCCGGATTTTCATGAATGGCCTGCTCTACCTGAGAAACCTTCATTCCAAGAGCAATACCCAGCTTTTCATCTGTATCCGGATTCACATAAACAGGAATCGCACCATTTAAAACAAGTGCATTGATTACACTTCTGTGTACATTTCTTGGAAGGATAATCTTATTCCCTTTTTTGGCTACACTAAGCACCATGCTCTGTACAGAAGAAGTTGTTCCTCCAACCATCAAAAAGGCATAAGCTGCGCCAAAAGCTTCTGCTGCAAGCTCCTCTGCTTCCTTAATAACGGAAATCGGATGACATAGATTGTCCAGAGGTTTCATAGAATTCACATCTATTCCTACACACTGCTCCCCCAAAAAAGCTGCAAGCTCAGGGTTACCACGACCTCTTTTATGTCCCGGAACATCAAAGGGAACCACTCTGTTTTTTCTAAATTTATTCAAAGCCTCATAAATAGGGGCATCCTGCTGTGATCTACTCATTTCTTTCTCTCACACTTCACAATAAACTTTTTAAAAAATATTTCTTCCACTATAAATCTCTATCATTTCCTTGCGAAGATTGTTGGTAATCTCCAATCTGGTCTTGGGTGGTAACTCATATACATCACTGTTAAACAGATAGTTCTGTAAATCCACATCCTTAATCAGCATCTTGGTATGGAAGAGATTTGCTTCATATACATTGATATCAACTGCATCGTATCTACGAAGTGTTTTCTCATCAATAAAGTCCTGTATAGAAGTAATCTTGTGGTCCATAAAGAGCTTCTGTCCATCCATCTCTCTGGTAAATCCACGAACTCTGTAATCCATGGTAATAATATCTGAATCAAAGGAACTAATCAGATAATCCAAAGTGGAAAGTGGTGTAATCTCACCACAGGTAGCAACATCAATATCTACACGGAAGGTAGCAATACTGGTTTCCGGGTGGAACTCAGGATAAGTATGTACTGTTATGTGACTCTTGTTTAAATGGGCCACAATAGTATCTCCGTTAGTTGCAGGAATCATGGATCTCTCCGCAATCAAAATAGTTACGGAAGATCCCTGTGGATCGTAATCCTGACTGGAAATATTCAAAACCTTGGCACCGATCATGTCTGTGACATTGGTTAAAATCTTGGTAAGACGTTCTGAGTTATACTGCTCGTCGATGTATTTAATATAGTCTCTCTGCTCTCTCTGGGACTTCGCATAACATACATCATAAATATTAAAGCTTAATGCTTTTGTTAAATTATTAAATCCGTATAGTTTCAGCTTCTCGTTCATGTAAAAACCCTCTCCTAAAAGATAATAACAGGCAGTTAGCGCAAATGCACTAACTGCCTGTCAAATGTCCCTAATAAGACAAAACACCAAAATGGTTTTTGTTTTTTCTTCAGGTATTGGGTTTAGAGTCTATATAGTAAAAGTTTTACTTTTATTACTCTTATTGACCGTTTCACAAGTTAGATGTGCATTAAACACTGGTTTATAGTAACCAACTTATAAAATTTGAGCTTTTAACTCAATCAATAAGGCAACCTTTCGCTGCCAGTCGTAAAATTTTACATGGAAGACACTAAACAAACCCGTTCTTCATTTCATCTCATGTTGAAGTGATAATAGCATACTTTCTTATGATACGTCAATTATTTGTTATTATGGTTCATCTCTTTTTTATTTAATGGCCTTTTTCCTGACATCTTCCATTGTTGCATCTTTGATGAATCGGTTTTTCTCTTCATCCGATAACTGGAAAACTTTCTTATTAACTGACTGTGCATACTTCACAAGTCCACGATAATCAATATCAAAATGTGGAATTTCACTTACTGAATAGGGTCCCTGCATTTTTACATCAGATGACTTCATCTGTCCACTCATAATCATAATGCCTCCTTATCTTCTCTCCCTCTTCCTCCGATATAAATATCTGATACGGATGAAGCATACAAATAGGTTCTGCATTAAAAACCTCACAATAATGTCTCAATAAATCTTCATTTGCCGCAAAGCCCGATACCGCACCATTAAATCCGTACTTACACGAAATTTGAGATGCTATCGCAAATAAATGTCCACCAACCCCAGCATAGTGTTTTTTGGAGTAAGTTCGTCAATTTCTACACATATCATAATTCATTTTCTTCCTTTCTCTAACAAAATATTCTCATCAGAGAAAGTGCCCTTCAAGGTCCATTCTCTGATAACATCGTTACCAAGGGAATGCCTTGATTACGAGATCATTGTTTAGCATAATGTACGCGTCATAACATTACACAAAACTTTTCAATCTCGATTTTTCCTCTCTTTTCTTCATATCACCACAAGTATTAGAGGTATACCTGGGTCTATACTCGTATTGAAAATACGCTTTCTTAAAATCTATATAACTAGATTAATCTTATTATAACCCAGTTTATGATACTGTCCAAGCATCTGATATAAATTATTTATTAGGTTTTTGTAAATAACACTATCTACATATATTTTTTCGTGGTCACCTGTACAACAATATGCATATTTCTCACGTAACGTATCACGCAACTCATTTTTCAGTAATACAATCTGATCATCCCTACTAGGTCCCATATTCGCATAAATATTAGATATTTTACGCTCAAAACCATGCTTATTACAGATTTTATCTATCGTACCTATGGCTTATACAAACTCTTCTTTATTCAAATCTTGTATATTAATATAGACAGTTATAGTTTCATTCATCTATGCTTACTCCCTGTTCTGTTAATTTCCTTCATGGTAGATTCATAAAATCCTTTCTTAAAATTAATTATTGACATGTAAACCATCCAATTCCATAACTCTTTTTAAAAAGCTACCATGTATTGCATCTACTCTCCTTTCAACAGCCTGAATATATTTTAAATCATTGGAATAAAGATCATATATATTAGGGAATTCCAAATAAAATTCCATAAACAATAACACAAAGGCATCTTCATCCAATTTTTTTAAATCACCAGTTATTTTTTCTCCACTTCTTTTCATGCTGAGCCGCCTCATAACTTTAATCATCCCACTAATAACATCTAACACAGAATCCGCATCAGATAACATATCCTTACATAGGATAAATTCCGCTCTCTCTTCTTCATCCAGACGACATACATAAATACTTGTGTTGGCATAGGTTAACTGAGGCCGTGCAACTTTACAAAAGGTTGATACCCAAACAGCGATACGATCTAAATCACTTGGACTGATACTAGAAATACTTTTCAGTCCCAAAACTTCTCTTGTTTTTTTTCTAAATTTACTGTCTAAAATGGCTCGTTGAAATTGATTTTGCGTATAGATCATTTTTTCCTCCGTACGGTAATTATTTCATTAATTTTCTCTTGCTCATCAAAAGAATTCCTCACCATACCGTTTCTCGAACTTCTTATAATCTTCGTATTCAGACCATTTTTTAAAATTATTTAAGTTAATAACATCATGTAAGATATCTAATGGTAGGCCTAATATCTTTTCAACAAAAAAACGAAGAGTCTCCCCACAAGATTCGGGATCAGCCGCAAACATATCATAACCCGCTTTTTCGTTTCTTTTTAAAAAGTAGTTCACTTTTAAAAGTGCTGTTCCCTCGACTTCCTCTCTTGTCATTTGCTTTACTATCACACGATCTGAATAGTATCTTGCCACCCTTTCACAAATATTTAAAAGTACGGTGTACGAGTATTTATTTAAGCTTTCAAACAACGCGCGCTCACCTTCTTCCGTCTCAATCAAGTCCAAAGCACGCAGTTGCAACTTTGACCGCAACTGATTTATCAGATCGAACTTTGCAAGCATTTTTAAAAGAAGTATTACTTCTTCAGAATCATGATAGTTCCTAAAGTATTCATGGTTGAGTATCTCATCAACATATCCGTCTAACGATACATTAAGGCAGTAACTAACTTTCTCGAGATTGTAAATCGTAACCACATCTTCCTTAACTTCGACAAGACCAGGAGAGTTACTGGTATTTGGAACAATAATACCAAAGATTAAAAGCCTTTTTATATCTTTAAAACAACACCCTTTTCCACCAAAGTGCCCGAAGTCGGTACGCCCTGCGGAGATGAAAGCCTCTTCTATTATTCGCAATAAAGAAAGTTGCAAATAACTTTCTAATTCATTGATTTTTTTTTGGGGGCCTAATTTATTTATATATTCAAATTCAAGGTCTTTTGCTTTTCTATTTGGCATTACGTTTCTCTCCTTTTTTTTTAAGTTTAAAGCATATCACAAAAAAAAGTGGCAAAATAAATCCGCCACTTTTTAATTTACGGGAATCTTATTTATTGGCCTCCCGTTCTTTCTCCTTTTTTCTTTTAAAACATATTTAATATGTCCCTAACTCTTCAACTTTTTTCTCCATTTAACACGCCAACTAACAGCAATCAGACCGTAAACATAGTTAATCGTATGACAGCATTTTTTTCGTACCGCACGACTTCTTCCAAACGACTTATTTGTTTAAAATACGAACGCGTTTCACTCAAATTTAAAAAAGGATTCGGGCCCCATAGTGCAAAGAGAAGCTTTGCCTCATCACTCGTGATACCAAGCCCATAAGCTATAGCAAGCAACTGACCAATAGTTCTGCGTGTTCGTTTTTCCGAAACACTACACATGTTCGCATATATATCTTTTGATAAATTTGTTCTGTTTAAAAAGTCCTGTCGATACCGGCTTTTTTTAGGCAAATACTTTTTCAGCAAAAACTCAAAAAAAAGTGTGGCTGTCTCATCATTTATCACATGCTCATCGGTTCCGATTGTTATTTTCAAATTTTTAGAATCTGAAAAATCTAAATTTATTCTGACAATTCACTAGAACACGTGGAATTTTTTTGCAAAAAATATTCTAATTTCCCCATACAATCACCTCCTCTCAATTAGTTATTTAGTCATCATACCACGCTCATGACATTTGTTAGCGCTTTTTTTGCTATTTAAATATAGCTTTCTGATTTACTTTCTGATTTAATAAATGATATAGTTGTTGTGCCAGCAATTTTTCAGAAATTTTTCCTCCTTTTTAATTTTCCGGCAATTTGACAACAAAAAAAGACATAATACAAAATTATGTCTTTAAAGTGCTATCATCATACAATTAGCCTTAAATTTAAGTATAGTTTCCCTCCTATACATGTCAGGCCACAGCGGGCAAGATTGTTTCAAAATACACATAAAATAAGAATTTATACATAAAAATAAGTTAGGTTTACTATAACACACGCAATTATTATTTGCAAGAAAAAAAACAACAACCCTATCAAACACACCCCTCTAATTTAACAACCCTATCAAACCTCAAATAATGTCTGTTCGAGTTTTAGAAGATATTATGACTATACATAAAAAAACGATACCGCGCAAGCTTTTTATGAACAGGGAGCGAAAAACCCACTACCTTTGAGTCAATGTCGTTTAGTTTAGTGTCGGAGGGTACGAAAAGCCCACCTTATCAAGATATTTAAAATTGATATGGTAGTTTTTCTATTATGATTGACTATTTATATCTTTTAAAATATGTTCATATCCTTCGATACTACCGAATACCACTTCTGTAAAATCGGCAGTTCCTTTTATTTTTCTTATTACTGCAATGATTGGCTGCGATATATTGTCATCCAACTGATTGTTTTTCATTAGAGATTTAGGTCGTCCTTCTTGAACAAATCCAATAGTGAACTTATCGCAAAAGCTTGGCAGTGCCACTATTTTTTCTCTTACGGAACCTTTTACAGATTTTTCAGATTGATTCTTTTTATTAAAATCAAAATCATTCTCTGTAAGTGTATTGTCGATACATTTTTGATAGAAGTCTTGAGCAGATAATTGTGAATTTACACCAATTAAATGCATATAATTATCTTTCTCTGCACTTATAATACAATATTTATCTGTAAAGGCATCTGATATTACAAGATACTCATAATTACATAGGTTATCCCTGTATTTAGACAGAACATTCTATAGCGATGTTTTTACTCTTTCTTTAAATGATATATTTTCCATAATTTGTCCTTTGCGTAAAAGAAAAGAGGAATGGAGTTCCATTCCTCTGAATCTTTGTTTTTAACAGTAATCTCTGCACTCGGATGGGTTTTAGGTCTCCAGCCCGACCACTCGATAAGGTTTCAAGTCTCTTATCCGACCGATAATTATAATATGCTTTATTCTTTAGAATGTCAATATTTTATCGTTTTATACAAGTGTAGTGATATTCGGTGCGACAATATTACGAGAGGTTCTCTATTTTCTTCACTATGTATGTAATTATACAATCCTTAACTAAACGGATTACTTACCCTCAAATGTCAAGTTGCTACTAAACTAAACGACATTGTCCTTTAGGTGGTTGGTAGTTCACAATATTAATCCTGCTCAAAAATATGAACAAGACGATAAAAAGAATTTCTCTTGAGCCCCATTTCCGACATTGCCTGAGTAGCCGTAATCTCTCCTAGTTTCCAAGAGTGATAAAAACTTGCAAAATTCTCTGGAAATTCAATCGGTGAGCTGCCAACAGGTTTCCCTTTTTTTCCAATCCTTTTTCCTGTCTTTTTATCCACCGGCATTGCCGCTATGCCAGCCTTCTGTCTTGACAAAATCATGCTGCGTTCTTTTTCTGCGACGTAAGAAAGAATCTGCAACACAAGGTATGCTAGAAATCTTCTATCCAGATTACTACCCTTCACAGCACTTGTGTCGAGCAATGGCATATCGAGAACTTTAATATCCGCACCAAGATTTATGATTTTCTCCCACTGCTTTCTTATTTCGTTATAATCCCTACCCAATCTATCGATGGAATTGATTACAAGTAAATCCCCGGCTCTCAACAACGGAGCATTATTTTCTGTACCCACCAAAAGATTGTAAGAAGTCCGGTTGAACGTCGAACCAGAGATCATATCAGAATAGACGATATCAATGTCATTAACATTGTAGTTATAAATCATACCACGACTAACTTGTTGCATTCATTAACCGATACTTTGCATAAACCTACCGATAAATATTATTTATATTTCCCTTTTCTGCGGGGGCATCGCCTTCATAATATTGCTACGCAATATTATCATCTGAGTCTTCTTTTTTCTCTTTCTTTTCATCAACTCTTTTTTTCTTTACACTATCGGGAAGGCGATGCCATCGACGTACCACCAAATGACTGGGTGGCTGAATCAATCTTTAAGCCACAGAGGTATCTTTCTTCTCCACAGTCCCAGTGGCCCATGACTTTTGCGGTACATTTTCCGGGATAGCTATGATCTTCACAGTCTACTCTTGTTCCACAGTTTACACACTCATAGGTTCTGACTCCCAAAGCATGTCCCCATTCGTATGCTCCACATACGTCACACCAGCTTGGGGTTCCAAATGGGGTTCCGGGATGATAGGTTGCCCAAACGTCTGAATCTGAGAATGCACACGCTCCATCACCACACTGTCTACAACGGGGACCACCGCCGTAGTGTGTTGCATGTCTGTATGTTCCGGGTACTTCCACCCAGTTCGTCGAACCACATTCTCCTTCGTACTGGCCTGTACATCCGTTTACTTTGTGGTCATGCTCCGGACACACACCGGGTACGTGGGTATGAAGGGTATAGGTTGCAGATTTACCACCAAAGTAACCACCGCCGCCACCGGCAACTCCGTTTTCTCCGTAGTGGTCTCCGGATTTAATTCCGGGTACATCTCCTACATTTGTTACAAATCTTCCGTCTGCAAGCTTGGTGTATGCATTTGCTCCGTTGCCATACATATTGGCGCCGCCACCGCCTCCTGCATAGAAGTCATATATCGCATTTCCGTTTCTTGTGATCACAACTCTTGTTGCTCCACCACCGGCAGAGCCCATGCTTGTATCAAGGCTTCCGCTTGTTCCTGTTGGTTTTCCTCCTGCTGACCAGCCACTTGCTTCTGCTGCCTGACTATTGCCATTCTTTCCGGGGTAGTAGTTTATGATATCTCCCTTTCTAAGGGCTACATCTACTTTCAGTAAAGCACCGTCACCACCCTTAAAGGTTGCTTCCGTAAGTCCTGCGGATGTATTTGCGTTTCTATGGAACCATCCGCCGTTTGCACCTGCCAAAGTGATACAGTATGCTCCACTTTCTTTTACCGTTACTTTTCCGTTTGTACTTCTCTTTCCTTCCGATATATCATTGGCTTCGGTTTCTCCTGCCATATTGCGGATATCGATTTTTGCTGTTACTCCTGTATCCAGGTTTGTCTGGAATACGGAGTAGAAGTAGTTTCCGTTATAGGAATCATTCCAGTACAGGTCTGATGCACCCTTCTTATTATTCGCTACGTAGTTTTCTACTGCATCCAGGGTAAGGACACCG
>JAZLGY010000080.1:0-197074 GCA_045616525.1 Acetatifactor sp.
TCTCGCTATATCTATCTGACTTTTTTTCAAATATTTTCCTTTCGGATACTTATCCATATATTCTTCACTAATAACATAATACTGTCGATATTTTCCTCTCAGCATTTCTGCTCTTATCCTACCTAATGGTGCATTCTGCAGAGATTTTTCCAGTTGCTCTCTTAACTTTCGTACTTCTTCTAATTCATTTAATAATCTTTTTGTTTCCATTTTTCTCTCCTTTCTTTTTATAATATATTCAATGGAAATACTTTTACCATTCAAATCACTGCTTCTTGTTTTAAATGGTATTTTTTGCAATCGTTTTACCATTCAATTTGGCTTTTCTTATTTTGAATGGTAATTCCTGAATTTCTTTTACCATTCAAATCACTTTTTCCTATTCCGAATGGTATTTCTGCAAACATTTTTACCATTCAATTTAGTTTTTCTCATTTTGAATGGTAATTCCTGAATTTCTTTTACCATTCAAATCACTTTTTCCTATTCTGAATGGTATTTCCTCAATTACTTTTACCATTCAATATATATTTTTCTTTTGAAGATGGTAAACTCCACCAACAACTTACCTTCACAAAATTAATAATAGAAATTTGATGATGAATACTTCCTTTATCATCATGAATAACCAGATTAGTATTGGGATGGCAAAAGCGCCATCCCAACAAAATAGACTAAAAATAAATATCTAGAAAATATGCCTTTAAGATATATCTTTCAAATAACATGTTTCACCTGTAAACCAACAGGTACTATTGAGATGGAGTAGCAGAAATGAATTATTCCATCTCGATTGTTCCGGGGGGCTTAGAGGTTAAATCATAGAATACTCTGTTTACTCCCTTTACCTCGTTGATGATTCTGCTCATAACTGTCTGAAGTACTTCGAACGGAATCTCTGCAGCTTCTGCGGTCATGAAATCAATGGTACGAACCGCACGAACGACAACTGCATAATCATAAGTACGCTCATCACCCATAACACCTACACTACGCATATTGGATAATGCTGCAAAATACTGGTTCGGCATCCAAGGAGCATCTGTTCCGTTTACCTTTTTGTACTCTGCCAAAGCCTTATCAACTTCTTCACGATAAATGTAATCTGCATCCTGAACAATCTTTACCTTTTCAGCAGTTACTTCCCCAATAATACGAATACCAAGTCCGGGACCCGGGAATGGCTGACGGTATACTAAGAACTCAGGAAGTCCAAGTTCCAAACCAGCCTGACGAACCTCGTCCTTAAACAGGTTACGAAGAGGCTCAACGATATCTTTGAAATCTACGAAATCAGGAAGACCGCCTACATTGTGGTGAGACTTAATAACAGCAGACTCACCACCAAGTCCTGACTCAACCACATCAGGATAAATGGTTCCCTGTGCAAGGAAATCTACTGCACCAATCTTCTTAGCTTCTTCTTCGAAGACACGAATAAACTCTTCTCCAATAATCTTACGCTTACGCTCAGGTTCTTCTACACCGGCAAGCTTGCCATAGTATCGCTCCTGTGCATTTACACGGATAAAGTTAATATCAAAAGAACCATTCGGTCCAAAAATATTCTCTACTTCATCGCCTTCATTTTTACGAAGAAGACCATGATCTACGAATACACAAGTAAGCTGCTTACCGATTGCTTTTGCAAGAAGTGCTGCAAGTACAGAAGAGTCTACACCACCGGATAAAGCAAGTAGTACTTTACCGTCCTTAACCTTCTCACGAACCTCCTTGATGGTATTCTCAACGAAGGAATCCATCTTCCAATCACCGGAAGTCTGGCAAATATTTCTTACAAAGTTAAACAGAATTTCCTTACCCTGTACGGTATGAAGCACTTCGGGATGGAACTGAATTGCATAAAGCTTCTTCTCTTCATTCGCATTGGCTGCAACAGGACAATCTGCTGTATGTGCTAAAGTAGTAAATCCGGGAGCCGGCTTACTGATATAGTCAAAGTGGCTCATCCAAACGATGGTCTTATCATCCACTCCTGCAAAAAGGGTGCTCTTTCCACCATCGATAAAGGTTTCTGTCTTTCCATATTCACGAACGGGCGCCTTTTCAACCTTACCACCTAAGATATGGTTCATCATCTGTGCGCCATAGCAAAGACCAAGAACAGGAATACCAAGTTCAAAAAGTTCCTTTGTATATGTTGGAGCACCTTCTTCATAACAGCTGTTAGGACCACCTGTTAAGATGATGCCCTTAGGGTTCATTGCCTTAATCTTGTCTAAATCTGTTTTATAAGAGTAAATCTCGCAATACACGTTGCATTCTCTGACACGTCTTGCAACTAACTGGTTATACTGTCCACCAAAATCGATTACAACGACCAGTTCCTTGTTCATATTCATCCTCATTTCTGCGCATGATACCTGCATCGGATCCTACCTGTGCTTCATGCGCATGCACACTTTATCGGTAGTATCCTTGTTTTTTGCGATAGATATTGTTTATTATAACATCAATAAATGTAAAGTCAACGAAGCTTGGCATATTTCTCTTTTGTGGCCATTCCTCCTCTGATATGTCTCTCCTGTTTATTCACATTTAACACTTTTCTGGCACTAAGGGCTAACTGAGGATTAATATCATTTAACCTTTCCGCCACATCCTTATGTACTGTTGACTTACTGACAGAAAAAGCCTTGGCGGTCTGTCTAACGGTAGCTTTATTGGCAATAATATATTCCGCAATTTCAATGCAGCGCTTTTCAATATATTCTTTCAAAAAGAATTACCCCATAAGAATCTTTTTACATTCTATGAAAGATTCCTTTGGGGTATGCACTTTTTATACCTGATCTACCAAAAGTTCTTCGTACTGTCGGGTATAAAGTTCATAGTATGCGTTTCGTTTTAGCATCAGTTCCTTGTGTGTTCCCTGCTCTATAATCTTTCCGTCGGATACAACCAAAATCAAATCTGCATTGACAATGGTAGATAATCTATGGGCAATTACAAAGCTGGTTCTTCCTGCAATCACTGTAGATATTGCACTTTGAATGGCTTTTTCAGTCACCGTATCAATGGAGGAGGTGGCTTCATCCAGGATTAAGATTCGCGGATTGGCAAGCAGCGCTCTGGCAAAGCTTAGGAGCTGTTTTTCACCTGTTGAAAGGAAGTCTCCCCCTTCTCCAAGCTCTGTATCCAGTCCTTTTTCTAACTTTTCTAAAACAAAATCTGCACTGACGGTATGAAGCGCATTTAAAATCTCTTCATCACTTGCATCCGGATTACCGTACTTCAAGTTTTCTCTGACTGTACCGGAGAAAAGGTGTGGTGTCTGCAACACATATCCAAGACTAGAGTGAAGCCACTGTAAGGACCTCTCCTTTGCATCCCTTCCATCAATCAGAATTCGTCCCTCTGTGGGTTCAAAGAATCGACATACCAGATTGACCAACGTTGATTTTCCTGCTCCGGTTTCACCTACAATCGCCACATTGGTTCCCCTTGGTACCTTCAGATTAAAATGCTCCAGTACCTTCTCTTCTCCATCCGGATAATGGAATGTGACATCCTCAAATTCAATATCACCTAAAATCTCTTCCCAGTTTTCCTTTTTGGGTTCAAAGGTACTTCCATATTTTTCTACAACCTGTGGATTGTCATATACCTCCCCGGAAGTATGAATCAAACGCGTATATCTCTCAATGTTGGCCTGGATGGCAATCATGCCGGAAACCGTATTTACCAGATTTTGAATAGGCTCTAGCAATCCCAAAGCATAGGACATAAAGATGGATAAGGAGCCTATTTCCAATACATTCTCCACTGTCATTTCTCCACCCTTCCACAAAACTACGGCAAGAGCCACAGATGACATAAGGGTAATGGTTGCAGAAAACAGTGCAGAAAAATGTGTGGTTCGCACAGCCCGTTGATACATGTTTTTTGTATCTGCCTGGAACTCCTTTCCCATTTTATCTTCAATGACCAGGGTCTTGATGGCTTTTACCCCTGTGATTCCTTCATTGATATCGGAAGTAATACGGGAATTCATCTCACGAACTTCCTTATTCAGTACCAATAGCTTCTTTTGGAAAAAGGAAATACATACAATCGCCACCGGAACCAAAATTGCTACATAGATTGCCAGTTTATAGTTAGTCAAAAACATTACCACCAGAGCAAACACAATATAGGACCCATGCCATACTACTTCCATACACTTCCACGAAATCATTTCTCCGATTTTACCGGAATCACTCATAACTCTGGCATGAATATAACCAACATTATTTTGATTGTAATAAGACAGGGACAATTCCTGTAAATGAGAAAAAGCTCTGTTTCTTAAGTCTCTGTCCAAAAACATTTCTACCTTGGAGCAATCCACAACATTTTTATAGTTTAGAAGTGCCTGTATGATTACCAAAATCACGTAACCTATAATAAAAAATGCAAGTCCCTCAACTGTCTTTTCTCCGATAAAGTGATTGATGGCATAACGATTGAACAAAGGATAAATCGCATCTATTAGAGATACCAGGGCACCAAGCAGTACCATCCAAAATATGGTCACCTTGTACCTTCTCGTAAACTCAGACAGGGCCGGTATTCCAAAAAAGGGAAGTTTGATGTTTTCTTCTTCTGTCTGCTTTTTCATTATGCCTCCTCCCCCTGTGACAATTGTAAATCATAGATGTATTTGTACTTACCTTGCTTTGCAATCAATTCTTCATGGGTACCGTCTTCCACTACCTGACCGTCACCGATTACAAAGATATGATCCGCATTCATAATGGTGGTGATTCGATGTGATATTAAAAGCACCGTGGTATCCTTACTTCCCAAGGTTTCCTTCAATGCTTTTCGTATTTTCATATCCGTCTGAGAATCTACTGCAGACAGGGAATCATCAAAAATCATAATCTCCGGTTTACGAATCAGCATCTGGGCAATAGCGGTTCTCTGCTTTTGTCCACCCGATAGAGTCACACCTCGTTCCCCTACAAAGGTTTCATAGCCTTCTGTAAATTTAAGAATGGATTCCTTCAGGCTTGCAATTTCTACCACTCTCTCTACATCCTCATGGGTTGCTTGGTCTGCAGCAATGGAAATATTATCCTCCAGGGTTCGTGAGAAAAGATACGGCTCCTGTAATACGATTCCGATATGCTTTCTCAGTTCTTCCTTCTTGATGGTAGAAATATCTACTCCGTTAATACTGATTTTTCCACCATCCTTACTTAATGGATACAAACCATCCAGTAAGTGAATCAAGGTAGATTTTCCGCTACCGGTTGCGCCCAAGATACCTATGGTTTCTCCCTTTTTAATCTTCAAAGAAAGGTTATTCAGTACCGGAGCTTCACTTTCTCCATCATACTTAAAGGTCACTTTATCAAAAACAATTTCTCCGTTTCCCGGGAAATCTACCGCACCTTCTTCGTCTTTTTCCGCCTCAGAATTCATAATATACAAAAGTCTGTCCATGGAAATTCCGGCTTTACTCATTTCAGAGATGACACGGCCCAACTGTCTGATTGGGAAAATCAAAAATCCATTATATGACATAAATGTCACAAATTGTCCCGCAGTAATCTGGCCCTGTACTGCAAGATAGGCACCAAAGCTCATCACCGTAATTCCCTGAATACCACAAATCAAATCGTTGGAGCCCCAGAAAAAGGACAACAGTCTCATCATATCAATCCATAGCTTGGTATAGCCTTCATTTTTGGTTTCAAATCGATCCTTTTCATAGCTCTCTCTGCCAAAGGCTCTAACTACACGTACACCGGTTAAGTTTTCCTGCGCGATTGCAGAAAGTCTTCCTTCCTCTTCATCAATCTTTTGAAACTGATCCGCTACCTTGTTATGGAAAATAAAAGAATACAGAACAACGATTGGGAAAAATGCCACACCTACCAAAGTCAGTGTTATATGAATACGAACCATAAAAAACACGGATAGTGCAATCAGAATCAGCATTCGAATCAGGGTTGTAAGCTGATTGGCTATAAAGTTCTTGATCATATCCACATCGGAGGTACACCTCTGAATAATATCTCCGGTCTTGTTGATATCATGCCACTTATAGGGCAAACGGACGATATGCTTATAAAGCTTATCTCTGCTGTTCCTCACAAGCATCTCCGCCCCCATAGAATTGAACAGCTGAAAAAGGTATCTGCATACACCTCCCAAAATAGCAATCAGAATGACCAAACCGGCAAAGATCCAAAGATGGCTTAAAACATACTCCCTTCCGCCAAGCCTTGTAACAAAGTCTAAAAGGAAAGCAGGAACTGCTGCCTCTTCTCCAATAATATAATCTACGGTGTATCCAATAATCTTGGGGTTCACCAGTTCAAACAAAACCAGCACACAGGCAAATACTGCTGCCAGTCCGAAATATCTTTTACTTCCCTTCAGGAAAAAATTTAACAATTGCGATTTCTTTTTCATATGAGACCTTTCTGCATACAAAAATATGTGCTCTGCCCTAGAGCAAAGCACATACTTCATTCTAAAATGCAATTATTATCATATCAAAAAAAGATGGTATTTCCAATTGATTATCTTGCCTAATTTCCCGAACTTTTGTAGTATCTGATACTATATCTCCAAAAACCATAGGCCAAAAGATAAAGTAACAGTCCTATCACAGGAGTTAAATACATAAAAACCTCCGGGTAAGCTGCCATATCTTCTTTTCTTAGAAGATACTGTGATGGGAAATAATTGACAAAAGCAAAAGGAATCACATAAATCATGAAAAACTGGATGCCCTTATTAAAAATGCTAATGGGATATCCGGCAAATTTTCTTCCATTGTAATAAAACAGCTCCTTAATACTTCCGGTTTCCAACAGGTAAATATTTAAGGTTGCAAGGAACAAAAACACTGCTCCCTGAATCATCACTCCTCCAATAATGGCAAATACATAATACAGAATGGTTTTTGCATTCCATACAACGCCTACCTTACCTGCAGAAATAATAAACAGTACAATTCCAAGTCCTCCGTGTCCCGCTGCTGCAAACCAGTCCGCATTGGAAAAAATAAGCTGGAACAAAAGGCCCCTGGGACGTAAGATAAAGCGGTCAAAGGTGCCGTTTCGGACAGTCCTCCAAAAATCTCTAAGACCGGTAAAAAAGATAATCAATATTCCATAGGTCACAAACAATAAACTATACAAAAACAAAAGTTCATGCATATTCCAACCGTTTAAGGAGTCGAATTTCAATAATGTAAAATAAATAACCAGGATTCCTGTAGCTTCTCTGCAAAAAACCGCCAGGGAGGCAAGCACCGCATTCACACGATACTGGAACCAGGAATGAAAGATCATCTTGGTATAAACCCAGGCTAAATTTAAAGTATTTTTCTTTGTATTCATATTTTTTAGCCTCCCTGTACCACGATTTTCTTTTGTCCCTTTTTCCAGAAAAAGGCTCCAAGTAAAAGTAACACTGCAATCCAAAATGCCTGAACCACAAAACGAAGCATAATCTCATGTAAGCTTAACTGTCCTAAGTAAATCTGTACCGGAGTAAAGTATATGGAGGAAAAGGGAGTAAACTTCAAAACACCCTGCATAAAATCCGGCATAAACCATAAGGGAATCATGGAGCCTGACAATACATTTACAAACACATCCTTAATTGTCATAACTGCCCATACATTCAACATCCAAAAGGACATCATCTGCATCAGAAAACTAATGCTCCACAGAACAAAATAGCCAAAAACGGTACTTACAAAAAACAGCGCAAACATTGGCACACTTGCCGGCATCTCCATTCCCATAATCAATACCGACACAATAAGCGCAGGAACAAAATGGAAAACAAGCTGAAACAAACTGCTTCCCAGGTTACTTGCTAACATTCTTCCATGAAAGCTTACCGGCAGTAAAAGCTCTGTGGCAATACTTCCATCCTGCAATTTATCCGGCAGATAATAATCATTGACCTTAAAAACTACAGATAGTCCCATAGACAAAATAAAATTGGTTGTCACCATGGACATGGTAATTCCATCCACTTCTGTTCTACCACCATACAACGCCCTATAGATTTCCCAGAAAATGAATATTCTGAGAATGGTATTGAAAATCCCCATAAAATGGTCGAAGCGATATGCACTTTTTTGCAGAAAGCTTTTCTTTGCAAAAGCTAAATATGCATGTAGCATACTACACCTCCCCATTATACATTTTCTGAATAATACTTTCGATTTCAGGCTCTGAAACTGTCAAATCCCGAATATTGTATTTTTGCAGTAAAAGATTCATTAGGTCATTGATATTGACTTGATTGTTATCAAAAGTAAGACTCTTCTTACAGTTTTCAAGACTTTCAATGGTTACGCCATGAATCGTTTCCAATTCTTCCTCATGATTTAGTTCCACAATCAGTCTTCTTTCGGTACCGTATTTTTCACGAATACTCTGAAGAGAACCATCATACATCTTGCTTCCTTTATCAATAATAATCAGTCGATTACAGGTTTTCTCAATATCCTGCATATCATGAGTTGTAAAGAGCATGGTCACCTTATCCTCATGATTTAATTCTCTGATAAACTCACGAATGGTTTCTTTTCCCAGTACATCTACACCGATGGTAGGCTCGTCAAAGAAAACAATCTCCGGAGAATGTAAAAGTGCAGCTACAATATCCGCTCTCATTCTCTGTCCTAAGGAAAGCTGACGTACCGGCTGATTTACAAAGCTTCCCATATCAAGCATCTCAACGAAACGATTCAGGTTCTTCTTATAATTTTCTTCTTTAATGGAATAAATCGCCTTTAACAGTTCAAAGCTGTCTATGACAGGCAGGTCCCATTGAAGCTGCGACTTCTGTCCAAAAACAACACCGATTCTGGAAACATATTCTTTACGCTGCTTATAGGGAATATAACCGTCAACGCTGATTTTTCCGGAATCCGGATACAGTATTCCGGAAAGCATTTTAATCGTCGTAGATTTTCCCGCACCATTTGGTCCGATAAATCCAACCATTTCTCCCTTTTCAATTTGAAAGCTGATTTCCTTTACTGCCTGCTTCTTTTCGTATTTTGGTGCCACCAGATTCATAAGCATTCCGGTCACACCTGCACTTCTTTTGTTAATACGAAAGCTTTTGGAAACCTGCTCTACATCGATAAAACTCATCTTTCCCCTCCTACCATGGATTTTATTGTGTCCACCAGATTTCCGTCTGTCATCTTTACAGTCAATATCCTCGTTTGTGATTGTATATGAGATAAAATCTCTGCTGCGGAAATATGATGGGAATGAAAGGTAATGGTGAGATGATTATTGTTCAGTTCATAATGTAGAATAGGCATATCCTCAAAGCTTGGAATCTCTCCCTCAAAGCTTATCTCGCACCTCTTTATAGGAGCATATCTTAAAAGAAGCATATCCTTGTCTCCGTAGTAAAGAACCCTGCCCTGATCCAGCAAAAGTATTCTGTCACAGGTTTCTGCAATCTCAGACATATCATGGGAACTGATCAGTACTGTTGCCCCCTGCTCCTTCTTTTTCAGAATTAACTGTTTTAAGCTCTCCTTGGCATTTAAGTCTAGGCCGATTCCCGGTTCATCCATAACATAAAGGTCCGTTTCTCGTAAGAAGACTAAGCCAAGTTCTGCTCTTCTTCTTTGACCTAAGGACAAAACTCTGGGACTGCTTTGCAGATACTCTTTAAAGCCAAGAAGCGAGCCCAGCATTTCATACTTTTTTGAAAACGCTTTTTCCTTTATGCCATAAATCAGCTTTTGTTCTTCAAAGCTTTGCTCCAGGCTGAGTTCATTTTTCATTAAGGGAAAATCCGTAAACAAAAAAGAAAGTCTGTGGCTGTTCTTTTTACGATTGTTAACCGGTTCCTTGTGAAAGGTATATACCTCTCCTTTTTCCGGTTTTAACAAACCACACAACAGCTTTAAAAAAGTGGTCTTTCCGGACCCGCTGGTTCCAATGATTCCAACCACCGTTCCCTTGGGAATACAGACATTCACATCCTTCAATATGAACTTTTCTACCTCTTTAAAAATAATCATTCTTTTTCCTCATTCATTACAACAAAAAACATACCCCCATGGCTTTTTCGGCACAAGGGGGATGGGATAAACAACCTTTATTGTGGGATAAACACATTGACACAAAAGAACCCATCTTCTTCATAGAAATCATACATTCCCTCATACTGGGATACGATTTCCTTAACTCTCCGAATTCCGAATCCATGGCTTTCCTTCTCTTCCTTGGTGGTTTTAAGTTCCGGGTTTTTGTTAAGTACAGACTCCTCAATACGATTCTTTACAGATATTCCTTCATAGCCCTTCTTGCGAAATACTTTGATACGGATTTCCTTTTCAGTCTCTGTTTTGGAAGCCTCAATTGCATTGTCCATAAGATTTGCAAGCAGTGCTGACAAATCTACTCCACTGATTTTTTCAAAAGGCACCTGATCAATCTGTGCTTTCACATCGATTTTTTCGTTTCTGGCCAAAGTCAGTTTTTCATTGAGTACCAGATTTAATATCGCATTGCCGGTTTCAACATAGCTGTGCACATTGTTTAAACGGTCCAAAATCTCAGAGGTATAATTTCTTGCCTCCTGATTCTCTCCCTTTTCCAGGAAGGATGCAATTACCATTAGGTGATTGCGCATATCATGTTTTAATTTTCTGGCATTTTCATGAAGAGAACGAATCTGCATCTGCTGTTTCTCAATTTCCTCCATCTGCCAATTTAAGCTATTCAAAAGAAGCTCCTGTTCCTTTACCTTGGTATGTAGTTCCAAGACTTCTTCCCTTAAGCGATCCTCTATGCTTTCTTTTTTCACTTTTCTATTCCCTCATATATTTTAAAATCTGATTTTTTGCATCCTTGGCATAAGCCTTGCCTACCGGAAGCTTTTCTCCGTTTTCCATTAGTATTTCTTCACTCATCACAGTTTTAATGTGTTCCTGATTTACCAAAAAACCTTTATGAATTCGTAAAAATCCATCCCCCTGCAAACTACTTTCCACCATAGTCATGGTGCTTCGAATACGATGGTTTTCTTTATCAAGATGCACACTTAAATAATTACCTTCTGCTTCAAAATAATATATATCAGAAAGGGATACAAAATAGTCTCCTCCTTCGCTTCTAAAGTGAAATCTCTTTTCCTTGGAAGCAAGTTCCTTTTCACAATCTATTAAAACCTCAGGAAGTTCCTTTTCCATATAGTTTTTGCGTACAAAGGCAAAGGGATGAAACTTTAAACTGTCATATACCAATTCATCATGGGCTGTTACGAAGACAAGCAGACACTTCTTTTCATGCTGATTCATACAATCTGCAACTTCAAGTCCACTGATTCCAGGCATATCTATATCCAGTAAAACCACATCCGGCTCCTCATTTTCCATCACCTGAAGTAAGGCTTCTCCGCTTAAAAAATGACTTGTTTGGGCAGCTAAGCATGCCTTATGAACCTGCGCAGTAATCTTTTCAAGCATCTCCTGTTCATCATCGCAAATAAAAATTTTCATATACCTTCCCCTGTTCTTCGACTTTCTGTATCTCATGATAGCAAAAAAAGCTGCATTATCCAACCTGTTTTGAATAATGCAGCTTTTATGCCTATACCATTCTGATATTGTGTTCCACGTCCTCTGCCTCAAAATCAAAAATACATCTTTCATAGGCATTGATTACATTGGTTTCGCAATACTTATCATATCTCTTGTGTTTTTGTCCATAGTTCATGTGAACATGACCATGGATAAAAAACTTCGGTTTAAATTTTTGCATTAAATCCAGGAAAACCTGAAAGCCCTGATGGCATAAATCTCTTCCGTCATTTAACTGATAGGCAGGCGCATGGGTTAAGAGGATGTCAAAACCGCGATGCTTAAATATGGAAAACCACAGCTTCATCGCTCTGCCTCTCATCTGTCTGTCCGTATATTGATTGATTCCCGGCTTGTATCTCATCGATCCGCCAAGTCCCAATATCCTCACGCCCTCATGTACATAAATGGTATCCTCAATACAAATGCAACCCTCCGGTGGCTTTTTCTCATATTTGTCATCATGATTACCATGTACATACAGTACAGGAATATTTCCTAATGTAGTTAAAAACGAAAGATAGCTTGGATCCAAATCACCGGCAGACAGGATTAGGTCTATACCCTTCAGTTTTCCTTCCTCATAGAAATCCCATAAATACTTGGATTCCTCATCTGCTATCGCTAATATTCGCATACGAAACGTACCTCTTACAAAGTCTATACAATGGTTGCATCATCACTGGCTTTATCTAAGCCGGATCTACTAACAACCGGTCTTGCCTGATCAATTAAATCTTCCATCTTGGGAACATATCCAATAACATTCTCCGCAAGCCAATCCATACGAATGATTTCTTCCGGTGTCATAACACGATCCGGTTCCTTCTGTACAATTCCATTCTGGGAATAAAGAATTCCTGAGAAAGGATTAAAATCACCACGACAAATCGTTTCCTTTAAAAGTTCAATCAATCTGGCTGTACCAATTGGTAAATGATGTGAACAGATGACATCGATGATTTCTGCTGACATTCCCCACCAATAGTTCAGACCCTTTTCACTGGAGGTCTCATCTGACTTCCAGGTTCCGTTTAATATGTTTCTGATCATCTTCTCATAGAACTTGCCCCAGTGCCATACAGGCATTGCAAGATTCTTGAAGGAATGATCAGTACTTCGATACAATCCAAAATGTCTGCTGGTATCATCCGTAGGGAGGATATCCAAACCGGAAATGTATCGAATATTATTCTGCGCAAATTTTTCCTTTATATTCTGATCCTTTAGGGTAGACCATTCCAAATAAATCTTGGCTCTTGGGTTCACCATCTTGGCCCCCAGTGCAAAGGCATTAATATTCGCAGTCATACCATAAATCGGATAATCCGCAATATATCCTATGCAATCGTTAGAAGCCATGGCTCCTGCAACCGCACCCATCAAAAACTTTGCTTCATACATACGTGCGTAGTAGGTACGAATGTGTGCGTGGGACGAATTCAAGGAACAGTTCAGAATCTTGATTTCCGGATGTTCTATTGCTGCCTTTAAGCTGGCCTTCATCAGTGGCGGTGCTGTAGAAAAGATAATATCACAGCCCTCATCTATGGCCTTCTTTACAAGCTCATCCGCATTTTCTTCCGTTGCATTCAAATATACCTTGGTTGTAATGGAACCGGGGAATACCTCCTCAACATGCAATCTTCCAAGCTCATGTCCATAGGTCCAACCGGAGGTTTCCGGTGTCTTCTGATGAATAAAGGCAACCTTATGCTTGGCATTGCCTGTAGGAATCAAATCTGTCAGAATCTTGGTTACACTTTTTTGTTTCTCCTGTGTAGGCGTCATCTGAATCTCTAAGGCTTCATCTGTGGAAAGAAGCAGAAACTCTTCCCAAGCCTGGTCAATCTTCTCCTTCAGCTGCGCTGTAGTCATATCCAGGAGAGAATGATAATCAAATACACCAATAAAGCTTAAAAATGCATCTCCGCTTGATACAGGCATTCCCTTCTTTTTCTTGGCTTCATAGGCTACACAAAAGCTGGTATATAAAGAGTTAAAATCTAATTTATCGGAATCATCCCATGCTTCATCCGGTCTTTTACCTACCAAATGCTGCAATCTTGCAAAACTACCGGGTTTTGTAAACCAAATGTAATTAATCCCTGAAAGTTCATAAAACTCCATAAATTCATAATACATGACATTTTCAGGATCATTGGTTCTTCTGGGAATCAATCGTATAACATTACCGGGAACAGAAACCGCACCAAAGTATTTCAAAACACTGACACGTTTATTTCCTTCCTGAACATAAAACTTATTCATATATTCGTAAGCCTTAATGGGTTCACGAATTCCTTCTTCCACATGGGCAATATAAAGACTTTTCCACTTTCTACCGAATTCGGAATTATCACTTAAAAGTGGATAAAAGCTTTTACTGAGGGCTGTACTTCGTCCGTCGGTTTTGGTTCCGGCTATCAAATCAATAGGAATCTGTACCAGGCCTAATGGTACCTCTCCTACAATTTGTTCATGCTTCTCTGCCAGTATTTCCTCTAAAGATGCAACACAGACACCTTCTTTTTTTCCAAGCTTTAAGGCTTTTTCATAAGCCTCAACGGCTTCTACCATAGAACTCATGCATTTCCCCCTATTCTTACTATCTTACATCTCTTCCGCCTTTTAAACGGATTTTTTCCCTGTACATAAAGGCATCTGCCTTGGAGTACATTGCCTCCATCTCGCTAAGCTTGTCGATATGCTCAAAGCAATAGCCAAGACTCATCTCAATCTTGTACGGCTTTCCGGACTGTGCGGAACATTCCTCTACATGTTTATACAGACTTGTTTTAAATTCTTCCAATATTTCATCTGAGAAATCACCAATGGCAATCTTTACAAACTCATCACCACCAATTCTAAAGTTACTCTCAGAAATGGCACTGGTTATCTTTTCGTTCTTCAAAAGATTGGCAGCTATACTGATTGCCGCATCTCCCTCTTCATGTCCATAGGTATCATTCACTGTTTTTAGGTAGTTCAAATCAGCAAGTGCAAACACAACCTGCTTACCATAATATTTGGCTTCTTCTACAATCGCTGAAAGCATGGTGTTATATCCATTACGATTGTAAAGACCTGTCATAACGTCTGTATAGAACATATAGTTGACACTCTGCAAACGACACTGGGATTCCAAACCAATCGTAACATCATGCAGCCAGGAGTTAAACAGGGTTTCGTATACATGCAGGGAACTACCATTATCCATCACCACGTAACCATAATTTCGATCCAGGAAATGCAATGATCTAAAAATGTAGACAGATGGTTCCTTACTTGCATCAAAAAGCCCCGGGAACATATCCTTGGTCTCAAAATACTTCTCTTCTCCTATGTAGACCTCCGGTCCTTCTTCTGTTTCCTTGTGATAGTAGTAAATCTGCATACGCTCCGGATACTCATTTCTCTTGATTCCCTTAATCATATACTCCGGTGCATCCCAGCCCTCACACATACAAAAATAAATTCCATGGAGATCCTTTAAGTATCTGGTATTGCCATCTAAGGTTCTAAAAAGAGACTGGAAATCCTTTTTGAACAATACACCATCTCTAGAAAAATTACTTTCTCCAAAATATCCGGGGTCCGTATCAATATCGATTCCTCGCTCTACGGAATAATCATAAGCTGATGTCTTCTGACATCCACAGCCTACACTGGTAATTAACTTGTTGGTACATGGGAAAAACTTCACATCTATTTCCGGTGCTTCTCCCTGCATTGCTCTGAAAATGGTTTCCACTGCTTCCATTCCCACATTTTCAATACTATTTTCACCATTTAACAAATAAGGTGCCTTGGACGAGTCATTGCAGGTACATCCAATCTTAATGTCCTTGGGTATGTAAATTCCTCTTTTATTCAATTCCTTGTAAATACCGATTGCCATGTATTCATTTGCACAAACTATGGCTTGCGGAAGACCCTTGTCACTATTTATAAGCTGGTTAATAAAGTTTTCTGCTTCTCCAAACCAATAATCACCATAATATTCTCTGTCTTCCAAAATAGGCAGACCATATTTAAACATCGTCTCTCTATAAGCCATTAATGCATTTTCTGCATGCTCCTGTCCCTGGCGACCGGTCATAAAAGCGATATCATCCAGATTGTGTTCTAATATTAAGTGTTCCAAAACCTCTTGTACTGCATTTGCGTCGTCATTAAAGTAGCATGGCAATCCCTCAACCTGTCCATCCACGGCAATAACAGGTATACCGGAATTGGCTACCTCTACCAATTTCTTATTTAATTCCGGAATAATATCACTGGTATAAAAAGAACCCACCGCATATACAACACCGGCAAACTTTTCGAACTGAACCAGATCAAAAATCTTCTGTTCACCCCATAAATACTCTTCCATACCTTCTAAGAGAGAGGTTGCAAATACCGCAACATTCATACCATTTTCAAAAGCTTTATTACATACACCACGTAATAATCCCTGCTGGTATTTTCTCTCAGGTTTTGACATGATTACCGCTATACACTTTCGATCTTCATTAGCCATAAGCGTACCTCACAAATGCAAATTGGAATATCCGTACAAAAAGTCGATTATCATACTTATTGTATCACAATTCTATATATCCAACAATGAAAAACTGAAAAATCCCAAAGAAACAAAGAATCTGTTTCTTTGGGATTTTATATTATTTTACAATTCTTCGTACCGCTAAAATCGGCTTATAATCTGCATTGCTGATTTTAATTCCGGTCTTCACACTGCTGGCATGAACAATCTTTCCATTACCGATATACATCGCAACGTGACCACTGTAACAGATCAGATCTCCGGGCTGTGCCTGACTATACTCTACACCCACACCGGCCGTTCGTTGTTCAAAGCTGGTTCGTGGAATGGTATAACCAAAGTCCTTGTAGACTCGGTAGGTAAATCCGGAGCAATCCGCCCCTTCCGTCAGGCTCGTACCTCCCGGAACATATGGGTTTCCAACATAGTCACAAGCGTATTTTGCAATCTCCTTGCCCAAATCACTACCTGTTGCATTTGTGATTACTGTAGTTGTATCTGTAGAAGGCTTACTGGTAACAGGTGGCGGTGTTTCACCATTGGCAATTGCTGCCGCCTGTGCTGCCTCTTCCTGACGGCGTCTTTCCTCTTCCTTGCGCTTACGCTCTTCCTCTGCCTTCTTACGCTTTTCTTCCTCCAGACGCTTACGTTCCTCTTCCTTAAGCTTGCTCAGCTCCTTCTTTTCCTGCTGAAGCTCTGCTTTTGCACTGCTTGCTTTCTGCTGCGCCTTGGCAATCAAAGCATCATAATTGTCACTCTGCTTTTTTAACTCGGTCATCAGCCCTTCGCAGTATTCCTTCTGCGCCTGTAATCTTGCTTCCTGCTCCTGAAGTTCCTTTTTATCTGCTTCTAACTGATCCCACAGATCATGAACCTCTATCTTGGTCTGTTCGTATTGATCCAACATTCTCTGATCATACTGCTGCACTTCATTGACATAGGTCAAACGGTTCAGAAAGTCACCAAAGCTCTCACTCTCTAAGAGTACTATCACGGAGGATGCCTCTCCCTTTTCGTAATTCATCTGAATACGTCTGGTCATGGCTTCAATCTGTTCCTCTTCTGTCTTCTTGGCCTCTTCATACTTCACCTGAGTTTCAGCAATCTCAGCTTCCTTCTCTGCAATGTCATCCTGCAGCATTCCAATACTGGTCAGCATATTGATAATTTCTGCATTCAGGTCATCCATCTGCTCTTCTAAGAGCTCCTGCTCTTCGTTGTAGGTATCAATATCCTGATTGATTTTATTTAATTCGGCTTCTGTTTTTTTGATTTCACTCTCAACGTCTTTGATTGTCTTGGCCTGTGCAGTTACTGCACTAGCCGGACTAAACAACAAAAATTGAGCTGCTAAAAATCCTGACAAAAACCGAAGCATCCCTCTACGATTTTTGCTATGTTTCAATATAAGCCCCCTAATTATAAATCACAGTTGTTTACAGTTCTAGGGAAAGGAATAACGTCTCTGATGTTGCCCATACCTGTCAGATACATTACGCATCTTTCAAATCCAAGACCAAATCCTGCATGGCGAACAGAACCGAAACGACGAAGATCAAGATAGAAATCATAATCCTCCTTATTAAGTCCAAGCTCCTCCATTCTCTGCTCTAAGAGTTCAAGCTTATCCTCTCTCTGGCTACCACCAATGATTTCTCCGATTCCGGGTACCAAACAGTCCATAGCTGCAACTGTCTTGCCATCGTCATTAAGCTTCATGTAGAATGCCTTAATCTCCTTGGGATAATCTGTTACAAATACAGGACGCTTAAATTCCTTCTCTGTAAGATATCTCTCATGCTCTGTCTGAAGATCACATCCCCACAATACCTTATAGTCAAATTCATCGTTGTGCTGCTCTAAGATCTTGATTGCCTCTGTATAAGTTACATGACCGAAATCAGAGTTTACAACATGGTTTAATCTTTCGATTAATCCCTTATCCACAAAGTTGTTGAAGAAGTTCATTTCTTCAGGTGCGTTCTCAAGAACATAACGAATAACGAACTTTAACATGCTTTCTGCAAGAATCATATCATCCTTCAAATCAGCAAATGCCATTTCAGGCTCGATCATCCAGAACTCTGCTGCATGTCTTGTAGTATTAGAGTTCTCTGCACGGAAGGTAGGTCCAAAGGTATAAACATTCTTAAAGGCAAATGCATAGGTTTCTACATTTAACTGTCCACTTACGGTAAGGTTGGTAGGCTTGTTAAAGAAATCCTTAGAGAAATCAACCTTGCCATCCTCAGTCTTAGGAATGTTGTTCAAATCCATAGTTGTTACCTGGAACATTTCACCTGCACCCTCACAGTCACTTCCTGTAATCAGTGGAGTATGAACATATACGAATCCTCTTTCCATGAAGAAGGTATGAATAGCATATGCAATCAAAGACCGAACACGGAATACTGCCTGGAAGGTGTTGGTTCTTGGACGTAAATGAGAGATTGTTCTCAGGTACTCAAAGGTATGTCTCTTTTTCTGTAAAGGATAATCAGCATTAGAAGGTCCTTCTACCAAAACCTCAGTTGCCTGCATTTCAAAGGGCTGCTTCGCATCGGGAGTTTCTACAATAGTTCCCTTAACTACAACTGCTGCACCAACATTAATTTTTGAAATCTCTTCAAAGTTTGCAAGTGTATCACTGTAAACCACCTGAAGTGTTTCAAAAAATGTACCATCATTAATTACAAGGAAACCAAAAGTCTTAGAGTCACGATTGTTTCTAACCCAGCCGCCAACTGTAACTTCCTTTCCTGCATATTCTTTTGTGTTGCGATATAAATCGCGGATGTCTGTCAAATCCATATTAACCTCCAAATGTATCTATTAATTTGCTTTAATTTCGTGAATGATTGCGTTCTCTGTTACAAAATCCATTGCCTTCTGGAATGTGAAATATTCTCTATAGGATTCTCTGTCCTCATCGCCAAGGAACTCCTCTACACTTCCATAACCGCTCTGCGTTGCATACATCAGAAGTTCTTCTTCCAACTCCTCATCGCTAATATTCAGGCCCTCCTGATTTACAATATACTGTGCAATCAGATTCTGTTCCAAAGCCATAAGGCCATACTGCTCTAAAAATTCATAGGAAGAGTATCCATAGTTATAATAACAGAAGGATTCAATATCCAGTCCCATCATAGCTGCATTCTCTTCCAGACCATGTCTGATATTGTTTTCGTACTGTTCAATCAATCCGCTTGGCTGTGCCTTGAGCTGACAGTTCGCTACCAGCTGACTTAACAGATAGCTCTGAATATTATCCTCTTTTTCAATCTCATAGGAAAGTTCCAAATAGTCTCTTACATACTGACGTAATTCATCAACTGTTTTGAAGTCTTCCTCGCCAAAGCCTGCTACCACTTCATCCTTCATTTCTGTAGGAACCATGTAGTGAACAGTAATCGTAAATACGGCTTCCTTACCTGCAACCTCCGGATAATAATCCTCCGGGAAGGTTACTGTAATATCTGTAGTAGTTCCCGGCATAATACCGATCATCTGCTCTTCAAAGCCCGGAATAAAGTTACCGGAACCAATCTCAAGCTGTACATACTGATCAGCTCCACCCTGGAACAGCTCTCCATCCAAACGTCCTTCATAGTCAAAAATGACCATATCACCCATTTTAACAGGCTCATCTGTAATAAGTCCGTTATCCTCGGTTACAGCACTCTGATAATACTGAAGCGCCATTGATTCAACATCAGCATCATCTACATCATAAACATTGACATTAATCTCGAGACCCTTGTATTCTCCCATGGTAATAAACTGATCCAAATCGAGATTACGTAACAATACAGGCTCTTCACATTCAATCACAGGGATTTCCGGTCTTCCTGTTTCTCCCGGATTCTGAAGATTATTTATATCAACTTGCTGAGACTCACCATTCTCCTCACTACTTGGAATCATAAGAGGCGCTGAACTCTGATTTGTATTCGATTGATTACCGGTACAGCCGACCGCAAATGTAAGTGTCAATGCCGATAACATTGCAACAATCCATCTTTTTTTCATAAGCTTCTCTTACCTTTCTTTAATATCTATAACTTATATTTTATACCATACTTTTGGGGTATTTTAAAGTTTTTTTTCTAAATTCCTTTTTACGTTGCTTTTATGAATGATAAATGATACAATACAACGGCATAGGTATTTTTGTATGCATGTATTAAAAGGAGGAGTTTATTTTGAAAACATTCTTAATTGTATTATTAATAGTTGTTTTAGTATTAATTTTATTAATCGCAATATTGTACCATTTCGGAAAAAAAGCGCAAAAGAAGCAGGCTGAGCAGCAGGAGATGCTGGAAGCTAATAAACAAACTGTTTCCATGCTGATTATTGATAAGAAGCGTATGAAGTTTAAGGATGCAGGTCTTCCTGCTCAGGTTATGGCACAGGCCCCTAAGATGATGAGAAATGCCAAGCTTCCTATCGTTAAAGCCAAGGTTGGTCCACAGATTTTCACCCTGGTAAGTGATGAGAAGATTTTCGATCGTATTCCTGTGAAAAAGGAAGTGAAGGCAGAGGTAAGCGGTATCTACTTAGTTGGTGTAAAGGGTCTTCATGGTAAAGCTCCTGTGGTTGAGCAAAAGAAAAAAGGCCGTTTCGCCAAGCTTTGGGAAGAAGCCCAAGAAAAAGCCGGCGCTAAGCCTTTAAAATAATAATCATATAAATAATGATTCGTTAGAGCGGATGACAATGTTTAATTTGTTATCCGCTATATATTTGTCATCCATTTCTGTTTTGTACTCAATCAGAATCGTCATCTGTTTCTCTGACCTTAGAATAGTGAGTCCACTTGTCTCCACCGCCATTAAAACCACTCCAAAAGGTGTTGTGTAAGTAGATGCATACTTCATATCCTTCTTGAAGGAAAGCTTGGTATTAATACTTCCTTTTCTGATTAAATCTACTGAATTTTCTTTGATTTTAAGCATACTCTGTGTGCTTTGGTTCAATTCCTTATCGTACTCTTCATAAACAATATAAATACTTTCGTTTTTTAAATAATACTTTCCCTTGGCACTGGTAACCACCATATCATTTTCACCGGGGTTATCCACGTATTTCTGAGTTCCCTTAATCTGTATCTTTACTTCTGTTTCATTCATATTATGTACCACAAGCCGCAAAGTGACTTTCTTTTAATACTCCTCAATGTTCACTGTCTTGGCAGAAAGAATACCATATTCGATAATGGAATTGGCAAACTGTTTAAACTTCTCTGCACCATCACTGACAAAAAACTGATATCTGTTCTCGCCAAGTGCCGGTACATGTTCATTCAAAAGTCCCTTTTCTGTGAGCATTCTCTTTAATTCCAAGGTTGTTTCAAAGGCAGGATTTACTAAGTTTACCTGATCTCCCATAATCTTCTGAATGGTAGAACGAATCATAGGATAATGGGTACAGCCTAAAATCAAGGTATCAATATCAAGGTCAATTAACTCCGATAAATATCTCTTGGCAATCTCATCTGTTACCGGATCAACCCACAAACCTTCCTCTACCAAGGGAACAAACAAAGGGCAAGCCTTACCATAGATGGTTACCTGTTTATTTAGCTGGGTAATATACTGGCTATAAATCTTACTTCCGATGGTTGCCTGTGTTGCTATTACACCGATTTTTCCGTTCTTGGTTACCTCACTTGCGGCTTTTGCACCCGGCTTTACCACGCCAATAATAGGAATATCTATTTCCTTTTCCAGTTCTTCCAAGGCGTAAGCACTTGCCGTGTTACAGGCAACTACAATGGTTTTTACCTGGAAGGTCTGCAGAAAACGAACGATCTGTTTGGAGAATCTGGTTACAGTATCCTTGGACTTATTTCCGTATGGAACTCTCGCTGTATCTCCAAAATATATTATTTTCTCGTTGGGCATCTGATGCATGATTTCTCTGGCAACGGTCAATCCGCCTACACCGGAATCAAAAACACCAATCGGGGCCTCACTACTACTTATCATGTTGTTTAATCCTTTTCAAAATATTCCTTAATCATTTCATATAAGCGGAATCGAAAATGAACCTCTGTATTTTCAGAATACAAGTCCTCTAACAGTTCATCCTCATCGACTTCTATCTTTTCCATATCCTCATTGTAAACCTCTACTGTATCCATTGGCAAAACAAGCTTTGGAAAAGAAATACACCAAAACCCGGTAGCCATTAAAAAATACAGCATCCACTTATACTTCTCCCATTTATTCATCGGCATAACTCCTTTCTAATAAAGAGTTATTCCCGAAAATATTGGATTTATTCACTTTTTCTCCAGACGAATCTGCTCAATAATCGCTTTTCTCTGGTTTTCTATATGAATTCTTGTAACTTCCTTGGCTGCTATGACATCACCACTTACGATACTGTCATAAATACGTTGATGTTCTTCCACTAGCTTCTTATGTCCAATCAAATCTCTAATGTACTCATACCTGTATCGATAAGTTTGAAGAGAAAGATTGTTCAAAATCTGCTGCAGTCTCTCATTCCCTGTTGCCTTGACAATAATATCATGAAAGTTCACATCCGCCTGTGCAATCTTTTTTAAATCGCCCTGACTAACTGCCTTTTCAAAGCCTAAGCAGGCTTCCTTCAGCGTCTTTTTTTCTTCATCACTGATTCTTAGGCATGCAAGCTCAACACACAATTCATCCAGAGCTGTACGAACCTCCAGCACATCATTCATACTTTTTTCTGTAATCCTTGCCACCTCAGCACCTCTTCTGGGCAACATATTTACAAGGCCTTCCAGCTCAAGCTTACGAATTGCTTCTCGAATAGGAGTACGACTGACGCCTAAACGTTCGGCCAGATGAATCTCCATTAATCTTTCTCCCGGCTGTAGTTCCCCTGTCAAAATAGCCTGACGTAAGGTATTAAAAACCACATCTCTTAAAGGAAGACAATCATCCATGGACATAATGAGATTACTTTCCATCCTATTCTCCTTCATTATAAAACGCACTTACACGAAGTTCCTTGGCAAGACCTGCCTCCTCAATGGCAGCAAGGGCAGCTTCCGCACCATCTCTAGTTTCAAAAATACCAAACACTGTAGGACCACTTCCACTCATAAGACTACCCTTTGCTCCCATGTGTAACATAATATTTTTGATTTTGCCTATTTCAGGATGTTCCTTCTCTGTAACATTCTCCAGCACATTGGATAATCTGTTACAGATTCCGGCAAGATCCTTCTCCTTCAATGCTTCCATCATTCCATCTATATCAGGGTGTTTTTCAATACCCTCTCTATCAATATGCTCATAAACATACTTGGTGCTCACACCAAATTCAGGCTTTGCGATTGCAAGAACAGCCTGTGGTGGTGCAGGAAGCCTTGAGAGTTCTTCTCCGATTCCTTCTGCAAGGGCTGTACCTCCCATAATACAATAGGGAACATCTGCTCCGATTTTCACCCCAAGCTCACAAAGCTCTTTTTCTGATAAACCAAGCTTCCATAGCTCATTTAGGCCAAGCAGTGTTGCTGCCGCATCACTGCTTCCCCCTGCCATTCCCGCTGCAATAGGGATATGCTTATCTAACTCAATCACTACCTTTTTCTCCACATGAAAGGTATCTGCCAAAAGCCTTGCTGCCTTGTAGATTAAGTTACTTTCATCTGTTGGTAATTCTTCTCTTTCTGTTTTAATCACAATCTGTGGTGCATTACAATCAGCATGATCTTTAAATCTCAATTCGTCATGCACATCTACGGCCTGCATAATCATTCGCACCAAATGATACCCGTTCTCTTTACGGCCAACAACATCCAATGCCAAATTAATTTTTCCATATGCTTTTCGAGTCAATTCCATGATTTGTACTCCTTTGCACCCTCTGTTTTTCCATTGTATTTTGTATACATAGATTGTATCTCATTATATACAATCGCCTAATCAACGTCAACCTATTCCCCCTCAATTCCCTTGGTAAGCAGAAGTTTCTGTCCGGGAATCATCAGAGAAGAGTTCAGATGATTCAGCTCCGTGATCGAGGCGGTGGTGGTGTAGTATTTCTTACCGATTTCCCACAGACTGTCACCTTCATTTACCACATAAATACACATTCCCGGAAGGTTTCTAATCTTCTCTGAATCAATCGGAAGTACCTCTACATCCGTAATGGCATCTACCACTTTCTCCCTGCACAGAATCCCTTCAAAATGAAGTGTCACCGTAATATTTAATCCCTCTTCCCCTCGAAGGAGCACCTCCGGATTTTCAACATAAGCTCTTATTTCAGGTAACCTTATGCTACCTGATGTATCACATTTCAATACGTAGCTAAAGGGCAGGGAAACTTCTTTTCTTCCGTAGGATGCCTTATCCCCCTTTGTAATATAAAGAAGATTCACCTTGGTAAAGCCCTTTAATGCAATTCCTTCCTCTGTAATCTCTTTATTGTCTACATAGACACTTCCCTCACAATATACAACCTGCATCAGGTCTTCCTCTGTTTCAGAATGGGGAACCGTCTTGGAAAGCTTCATTTTTCCACAATTTCTTTCCTGTATATGAGGAATACACTGTTCCTCCTTCTTAAGTACAATTTCTTTATCCACGCTGTACATGTCAGTAATCACCTCTGCATTTTCTTCCTCATAGATATGAATATCCATCTGAAGATTTGCATCCAACAAAAGCAAACGACTTTCACCGTCCAAATCCGGCTTTATGGAAACCTCCGACTGTTCCAATGTAATAGAAATGTCTCCTATGTTTTCAGGCTTCGCTCCCTGACACTCAATATTTCTCGATACCGGAATCTCTTTTTCAAAGAAACGAATGGGATGTTCCTCCCCTTCCCCCTCATAAAGAACAAACATCCGTAAATTCCCTTGCACAAGAATCCGATCCTGTTCCATGCGATAATCTATTTCTGTTAGATTGACACTGCTCCACAGTCCTCTTAATATGTTGGGATAGGTAGCCGGCAATTCTTTTTCTTCTTTTATTCTGATTACATCCTTTTTGCTCACAGATAACTGTGAATAACAGATAGGTTCCTTTTTACATTCCGGCAGCTTTTCATCCTTTACATCAAGTAAAATACTGTGATCCTTTAAGCTTTTGCACTCACTGCACAGGGTAACAATGGCCTGAATGCTTAACTTTCTGGAGTTCACAAGACCAATTCGAAAATCAGTAAGCTCTGCATTTACGGATGCAGTATCCGTCCCGGTTAAGCCATTCATATTCATCTTTTCTTCTATAGGCATGCTTCCCTTAAGTGACAGAACAGTGCACTCACTTTCCTTGGAATGATAAAGAAGCGTGTAACACAACAGACCCTTCACACACAAATAATCTGTGTAGGTTCTAACCTCACTTACCTGTACTTCCCCATGATAAAAACAAATCTGATCTACATCCGGATACTGATCCGGTACTATTTTGTCCTCCTCCAAAGGAAGCTGTAAACATCCTGTACTTTTCATACATTCCATATGTATATTTTTTCGAATTAATTCCATAAAAAAACCTCCATACCTATACTAGTAGTATATATATGAAGGTTTCATTATTTTTATGTTATTCTACAGCACCAATCAGGTCTGTGATATTTTCTACATTGTACTTCTTCATGTAATCCTCGATGCCCTTCACTACCTCTTCCGTTGCATAAGGATTTACGAAGTTCATTGCACCTACACTGACAGCACTTGCACCTGCAAGGATAAATTCAATTGCATCTTCACCGGTTGCGATACCGCCCATACCAATGACAGGAATCTTTACCGCATGACTGGCCTGGTATACCATTCTTACCGCTACCGGCTTAATGGCAGGACCACTCATACCACCGGTCTTGTTGGCCAGCGCAAATTTTCTGCGATGAATATCAATCTTCATACCGGTTAAGGTGTTGATTAGTGAGATTGCATCACTTCCTGCTGCCTCTGCAGCCCTTGCCATCTCAGCAATATCTGTAACATTCGGACTAAGCTTCATAATAATGGGCTGTTTTGCCTTTTTCTTGATTTCCTGTGTAATATTGAAAAGCGCATCTGCCTTCTGACCAAAAGCAATGGCACCTTCCTTTACATTAGGACAGGAAACATTGATTTCCAACATGGAAACAGCTTTTTCATCACCAAGCTTTTCCACAACCTCTAAGTAATCCTCTACGCTCTTTCCACAAACATTCACAATAATCTTGGTATCATACTGCTTTAAGAAGGGAATATCTCTTTCCATAAACACATCAATACCGGGATTCTGAAGTCCGATGGCATTTAACATACCACCATAAACCTCACATACTCTGGGCGTAGGATTGCCCGGCCAGGGAACATTGGCAACACCCTTGGTTACCACTGCACCCAATTTATTTAAATCTACAAATTCACCATACTCCATACCTGAGCCAAAGGTTCCGGAACCTGTCATAACAGGATTTTTTAAAGTAACACCTGCGATATTTACCTGTGTATTCATTAGATTTCTACCTCCTGTGCTTCAAATACGGGTCCATCTGTACAAATTCTTGCATTGTTTACATGAGAGTGATGATCCACCTCTTTGGTCTTCACCACACATCCAAGACATGCACCAACGCCACAAGCCATATGCTCTTCCAAAGAAATATAAGCCTTAATTCCTTCCTTTTCAGCATAGGCCTTCAGGGCACGAAGCATGGGCATAGGTCCACATGCAAAGATCACATCCGGCTTTATTCCACTTGCTTCAATGGCATGCATCACATTACCCTTGGTTCCCACGCTGCCATCCTCTGTGGCAATGTAAACCTTTCCAACCTTGTCAAAATCTTCCTTTAAGAAAAGATGACTATCTCTGTATCCAACAAAAATATTCTTTTCTCCCTGAATCTCCTTGGCAAGCTGCAAAATAGGAGGAACACCGATACCGCCTCCGATTAAGAAACAGTTCTTTCCTTTTCCTTCTTCCAATGGGAATCCATTACCCAATGTACCAAGAAGTGCTACCTCTTCGCCTTCCTTCATCTTAGAAAACTGGTCTGTACCTTTCCCCTGCACACGATAAACTAGGCGAAGCGCTGTCTTATCTTCCTTTACTTCACAAATACTGATTGGTCTGGGTAAAAGAGTACTTTCTGTTTTAGGATAAACGCCTACAAACTGACCCGGCTTTGCATCATTAGCAAGCACAGTCTCAATCCACATATCAAATATTCCGGGAGCAATTTCCTTCTGGGAAATAATCTGTCCATTGATTTTTCTCTTCATCTTGTTATCTCCAATCTCTGTTGTATACTACTTTTCCTTGGCAAATGGTAGTTTCTACTACACCGTAAAGACTCCATCCTTTAAAGGGTGAATTGGGTGATTTTGATAAAAACTCATCAAATGTCTGTTCCTTTTCACTATCTACCAAAATCAAATCTGCGGGACCACCTTCTCCAAGATAGCCTGCCTCCAAATGATACAGCTTGGCAGGATTGTAACTCATCTTTAAAAGTACTTCCTTCATGGTCAGGTGTCCTTCTCTTACAAGACTTGTAATTGCAAGTGGAAGTGCTGTTTCCAAACCAATAATTCCGCTGGGGGCCTTGGTAATATCCTGCGACTTCTCCTCCATGGTATGAGGTGCATGATCGGTTGCAATCATATCAATGGTTCCATCCTGCAAGCCTTTAATAATTGCAAGACGATCCTCCTCTGTACGAAGGGGTGGATTCATCTTGGCCAAAGTACCATACTTAATCACCGCATCCTCTGTCAAAGTAAAATGATGCGGTGTTGCTTCTGCATGAATATTGCTTCCCTGTTTCTTGGCCTGACGCACCATGTCTACTGCTTCCTTGGTGCTGATATGCTGAATATCAATGGCTGCACCGGTTTCAAGAGCAAGCTTTAAATCTCTTTCTACCATGGTGTATTCTGCTTCCCTTGGAGAACCACCGATTCCATAGAACTCGCTGGCTTTTCCTCTGTTAACTCCATTATTGGTAATCAGGCTTGGATCCTCTTCATGAAAGCTGATAGGAACATTTAACGCGGCAACCTTTTCCATGGCTATCTTTACCAAAGCTTCGTCCATAATAGGAACTCCGTCATCGGTAAAACCTACTGCACCGTTTGCCTTTAAGGCGTCCATGTCTACCATTTCCTTGCCCTGCATTCCCATCGTTACATTACCACAGGTATACACGCGAATATCGGTGCGTTCCCCCTTGGCAATAATCTCTGACAGGGTATCTACATTGTCAACAGTTGGCTTGGTATTGGCCATAAGAACAACGGAAGTAAATCCGCCCTTGGCTGCTGCCTTGGCACCTGTAAAAATATCCTCTTTGTGTGTAAATCCGGGATCTCTAAAATGTACATGTACATCTACAAGTCCCGGAGCTATCAATTTGCCTTTTGCATCAATTACTCTACAACAATTCAGTTCTATACCGGATAAAGTACTCTTTAAATTCTTTCCGATTCTTTTTATCTTCTTGCCCTCTGTCAAAATATCAAAATTGCCTTCAATTCCTGACTTGGGATCAATAATATATCCATTTTCTATAAGTAACATGATTTCCTCCATGGCATAAGCCAATTCTTTCTTCTTCGAGTTTATCACTTTGACAGATTTTCGGCAATTGTTTTTATTTTTTACTCTATCACAACTGGTGCATCTACATTATCTGTTCGAATCACAATATAAGGATATGAGATTCCCGGTGCTTTTCTCTCATTTACACTTGGTCCAAGCAAGGTCGTATTTACATGAATTCCATCCTCCATAAGCTCGCATCTGTCTACACTGATACTATAATCCTGTCCCTTTTGAGGACCATATCCCACACATATATAAAGGTATTCTCCCTGGGCATAGGAAAAGGAAAAGGCCTCTCCATTCTTTTTCTCCATCTCCTTTAAAACCTCTGTGGGTGTTACCTCTTTTGACAGGATGGTAAATTCCAACTTTTCTCCCTCTGTGCCACTTACTTTTTTCAGGCTGCATCCACATAAAAGCAGCATAAAAATACAAACAAATACCACCATAACTTTACTAATCTTTTTCATAGAATTTCCTTTGGCTATGCGCGATTCCTTCCAATCGCGAAGCCCATGTTTTCTTATTAAAACTTATGTACACTTATATGATTTTATGTTAAAATGTGCCTATTCATAGAAAGAAGGTATAATATGATTAGATTTATCGTTATTGTTATTTGGGTGACTCTTTTTCTAATCCTATCCATCCCCGTCATGCTGGTAGAGTGGATCATTGGAAAGTTCAATCCGGATGTCAAGGACAAAAGCTCTCTTGCCATTGTAAACTGGGCCTTTAGAGGGGTCATCTTCCTATCGGGTATCAAGGTCATCGTCAAAGGAGAAGAGAATATTCCCAAGGATACACCTGTTTTGTATGTGGGTAATCATCGTAGCTATTTCGACATCGTACTTACCTATGTGCGTGTACCACGAATCACCGGATATGTCGCCAAGAAGGAAACCGACAAGGTTCCTCTCTTAAATGTATGGATGCGAAATCTTCACTGTCTGTTCCTTGACAGAGACAATGTTAAGGAAGGTATGAAAACTATTCTTACAGCTATTGAAAAGATGAAATCCGGCAAAAGCATTTGTATTTTCCCTGAAGGAACCAGAAACAAAAATGTTGATACTTTTCTTCCTTTCCATGACGGAAGCTTCAAGATTGCAGAAAAAGCAGGAATGCCTGTTCTTCCCATGACTCTGGTTGGTACCGGTGAATGCTTCGAAGATCACTTCCCTAAGGTAACAAAGGGAACTGTTATTATTGAATATGGCAAGCCCTTTTATATCAAGGATTTGGACAAAGAAGATAAGAAACGTATTGGAGAATATACAAAGGAAATTATTAGCGAGACGTATTTTAAGAATAAGGAAGAATTAAACCAATTACAAAAATAAAAATTAAAGTTAAAAAGAAGGGTGGAGCAATTGTCGCTCCACCCTTTATTGTTTGTTTTTATTTAGTTGCCATCTGCGTTATTGTTTGTATTGCTTGTAGATGCAGGTGTCTTGTCCTCATAAAAAACTTTTCCTACTTCATTTGCAACAGCAGGATACTTGCCTTCTCCATCTGGCTGAACCTCATCCCATGCGCCATCCTTAAATAACATTGCTTTACCATTTTCCACATATAAGATCTGTCCTACTGTAAATGCATCATGTCCAGATGTACCAACAACACCGATAACGGCGTATACGCCACCCTCTTTTTCTGCTTTTACCATATCTGCTGTATCAGCAATACGTGTTGCTTCTGTAGCAGTAATACTAGGAATACTTTCAGTACTTGAAGCCTTAGCATACATATTAGACAATTCAGCCTGTGCTGATGTATAAACGGCTCTTGCATTTAATACTGTCTGCTGTCCTCTTGCTCTATCGATATATCCTAAAAGTGCCGGAACAAGGATACCTGCAAGAATTGCCAAGATAACCAATACTACGATTAACTCTACCAAGGTAAAACCTTTGTTTTTGTTGCTATTCAGTTTTTCTTTTTTCTCCTGTAATCTTTGAATCATTCTCATATGTTCGTCCTCCTGACTGATATAATTGTAAATATAATATTGAATGTATAATATTTACTAACTGTTTATATTATCGGACATATTTCCAAAATATTAAACAGTTTTTTTCAAATTTCTCCGAAATTTTTGTACAAATTTTAGATTATTTTTTTGGTCAATTTACCATTGACACAATATATGGAGAATAGTCTGAAAATTTACTCATAATATGCTACCTTGATTAATTCGTCAACAGTTGTAACTCCCTGCTCTACTAAGTCCAAACCACTCTGCTTCAAGGTCTTCATTCCAAGACTGTTAATTGCAAAGGCCTTAATCTCCTCTACCGTGGATCCTGCGGAAATCAAGCTTCGAACTTCCTTGGTAACAGGAAGAATCTCATGGATGGAAATACGACCCTTGTAACCGGTATTGTTACACTGTTTACAGCCCTTGGCATGACGTACCTGTGGGAATCTGACTCCTGCAATACCATACTCCTCCTCTGTCATCTCCTCCAGAACACTACAGAAGGGACATACCTTACGAACAAGTCGCTGTGCAATAATACCTACCAGAGAGTTTGCAATCATATACGGTTCAACACCCATATCTGCCAAACGGATAACAGAGCTTGCCGCATCGTTGGTATGGAGGGTAGAAAGAACAAGGTGACCGGTAATCGCTGCTCTGACAGAGATGGATGCTGTTTCTGCATCTCGGGTCTCACCTACCATGATAATATCCGGGTCCTGACGAAGCAGAGCTCGAAGTCCCACCTCAAAGGTTAAGCCGGCGATATTGTTTACCTGCATCTGATTTAACTTTGGAAGGTTCTTCTCTACCGGGTCCTCAATGGTAGAAATATTTACACTTCTCTTGGAAAGCTCTGCGAGAATCATGTAAAGGGTCGTAGACTTACCGGAACCAGTAGGTCCTGTCATATAAATAATACCGTTAGGCGACTGTAACATCTTCTTTACTAACTGATAGTTTTCCTCTGTCATACCAAAGCTGCCGGAATGATCTACGTTGGTGGAGTTCGCCAAAAGTCGAAGAACTGCCTTTTCACCAAATACGGTTGGAATAACAGATACACGGACGTTTAAGTTTACACCTTCAATATTAATACGGAAGTGTCCATCCTGTGGAATACGACGCTCAGCAATATCCAAATCACCCAGAATCTTAATACGGGCAATGAGTGGATTGTGGACATTTTTCTGCAAGGTCATGAAATCTGTAATAACACCATCCAAACGCATTCGAACCAAGGTCTGATGCTCATAGGGTTCGATATGAATATCGGATACATTGGAGTTATAAGCTCTCATAAGAATAGAGTTAAACAGGTTGATGATTGGTGTATCATCATCTCCCTCTGCTACTGTAATATCAATGACTTCCTCAATACCTGCTGTAGAAGAAGTGGTAGCAGCCTTTGCTGCTGCCTTTCTTGCAGATACTTCAGAATAATAGTACTGAATCGCATTTTCCAACGCCACTCTTTCAGAAAGCACAATATCAATATCTAAACCAACAACCTGACGGATGTCCTCAATACCATAGAAGTTTAATGGGTCATTAACAATCAAATAATACTGGCTGGCGTCAGTTCTGTAACCCAGCATACAATGCTTCTCGGCCAAGGCTCTCGGAATCATTTCTACCGCTTCAATATCAAAGCTTAAATCAGCAATATTTACTACATTGATATTCAAACGCATTCCCAGTGCCTGAAGCATCTGACCTTCTGTAATATAGTTCAATGCAATCAGCGCGCCACCCATTCGAACGCCCTTATTTTCTCTCTGGTAATTGATTGCTTCGCTAATCTGTTGCTCATTAACATAGCCCATCTCTACCAGTAAGTCACCGATTCGAATATTCTGGTTTGTTCTCATTTCCATAGGACATATTCTCCTTATTTCTCACACATGTAAAGATTTAACTCTAATGTTAAACGAGGTACCAAAACAAGTTCCACTTCCTTAGTCTCTTCATTAGGTCTAACTTCTCTCACCATTTTCCAGGAATAAGATTTTACCCAAATCTTATCTTCCACTTCAAATAAATCATCTAAGAACTTCTGTAAATCTTCCTGCTCTCCGCCAAGTTCCAGACTAATCTGCACATGATACATTCCAACTAAGCCTGCATTATTCTCGGTTGCGGCAACTGCCACAGAAGCATTGGTATCATAGACATCATAAGAGCTATTTGATTTTGAGGAGCTGCTTGATTTTGAAGATCTTCGATCTTTTTCTGCTTCCTTCTCTTTTTGAAGATCCTCCGCATATTTCTCAGAATTCTTGTATGCCTTAAGAGAAGTCTCTTTTGTTGGCATTTTAATCGTCAGAGAATATGCTTCCAATTCATAATCAAGCACCATACCGGTAATATACTTATCTACCTGGTCACTGGTCATCATGGAAAAGAAATTTTCTCTTTCCTTAGCTATATTTTCTTCCAAAATCTGGTTATCCTTTTCCAGCATTGGAAGCTCTACCAGCTTAACGTCATCTGCCTCTTTCTTAATCTCTTCCTTTGAAATCTTTTTCTCTATTTCAAGAGTTTCTTTAATCTGAGGATATACGCCCCAATAGCCAATACCTACAACAATTACAAAAACTGCAAGGAAGATCAGAAGCTTTTTATCTCTTTGTGTCATTTTCATTTCAAACTTCATATCTATTCCTCCCTTCCTGCATTTTCTGCCAAGGTACATTTTACCTTGATGGACCAAACAGCCTCATCATCGATATACTCATATCCTGTATAATCTACCGTTTTAAAGGTTTCATTCTGAGAAAGGTTCTTGATAAAGGTATTAATTTCGTTAATAGATGCCGCCTTTGCGGTTAAGTTTACCTGACCCTCCTGGGCATCAAAGGAAGTAAATCTAACGGTTGCAATGTCCTTTGCACACTTTTCAAAGGCTTCCTGCACCATGCTGTTTCCCAAAGGATAGGTATTAATATTGGCTCTCAAATTCTGAATCGAAGAATACTGGGCATTTAAAAAAGAATTTCTGCTTGATAGCTCATTGTAAACCGCAATATCCATCATTCTTACGGGATCCTCGTTCTTTTCAACCAGTCTATTTAGTTCTGCCTGCTTATCTCTTTTCGTAACAAATGCTGCCAAAAAGATCATAATCATCATAATCAGTGGTGTTACGATGGTAATAATAATCTTTCTTGTATCTGCTGCCGCTTCTTCATCCACATTCTTTTTCTGACTCTGAACATAGGACGGCAGGAAATCCGAATTAGCCTCCTGCTTGAAAAGACCTGCAATACCATGAATCATGGTAAACGCTCTGTCTGCACCAACAATAGATTTTGATGCAAAGGCTTCTACAGGCACATGAATTCCAACATCCTGAATAATTGACATATAGTATGACAGTTCTTCATACTCAACCCCTGCAACAAAAATCTGTTCCAAATGATATTCCAGCTGATTTGCCTGCATGAACTGAATCATCTGGCTGATCACTCTGGCCAAATCCTCTGCATACTCAACAGTACCTGCTGCATGGAAACATCTTGACATGTTGTAGTGATAGAAGTTGCCGTTTACCCACAAAAGCATAGTAAAAGTATTGGCTCCCGCAACAATAAAGAGGAAGGTCTTCTTGTACTGTGCTACTGTCTTCTGTACAAAATTAATCAATGAGGTATCATCAGAATAAATTGCAGAAAGCTTAATTCCGGCCTTCTCAAAGGCTTCTGCATAACCCTGGATTAATTCCGGGCTGACCGCTTCAGCATAGATTCTCTTTAATTTACCCTCTCCTTTTCCAAGAGAAGTATATCCAAAGATAGAATTCTCACTTCTTCCGGTATCCGCATACTCTCTACTAATGAACTTCGTAGCCTTCTTTTTGCTTAATGCCGGCATTTCAATGATTTTACCTACATATTTATTGCTATTGGTTACCAAAATCACATTCTTGGTAGGCAAGCCAAGACTTTTCCACTCTGACTTCAAAAACTCCGAAAAGGCTGCTTTATCTGTAATCATACCATTGATGGTACTTCCTTCCGGTGTAACAAGAGAATAGGTCTGCTTGCACGATACACTTTTGCTTCCCTGGGAACCTGTCACAATTTGAATATTTTGATTCTCTAAATATACTACTGTACTCATAGGCTCTCCTTTGTCTTATTTTCCTGAATTTGCTGCAATTGATTCATAAGAACCATAAATAGGCTGAATAACCGCAACCATAATAAATCCAACGGTAACCGCCATAACAACAATCATAAGAGGCTCTAGCATAGCTACCATCTTATTAATTGCAACTTCCGAATCATATTCCATCTGATCTGCAATAGAATTTAACATATTATCCATGGCACCGGTCTCCTCACCAACCTTAACCGCACTGGATAATTTCTTGGTGAAACCATCGACTGTATCAATGGCATCACTTAGGGTTCCACCATTTCGAACAGTCGAAATCAGCTGGTCAAACTGCTTCTCAATGTAGGAATTACCAATTGTGGATCTGGCAATAACAATACAGGTGGAGATAGGAACACCTGCAGAATACAAGCTGGCCATGGTTCTTGAGAATCTGGCAGTATATACAATCTTACGAAGTCTTCCGATCTTGGGTAACTTCAACTCCAGCTTATCTCTAAGGTATTTCACCTGCTTAAAGGCAAATAAAAACTTGATAATCATAAATCCAATCACGCCAAAAAAGAACAAAACATACCATTTATTCTTTACGAAATTGGATACTGCAAGGAGAACCGTCGTTGGAAGGGGAAGGGCCTCCATCATATCAAACAGGCTACTAAACTGTGGAATAACAAATCCCATAATAACCGCTACTACGGCAACAATTAATCCACTTAAAATCTTGGGATATGTCATGGCACTCTTTACCTTCTGGTTCAGACGATAGTCTTTATCATAGTAAAATGCCATCTGCAAACAAACCTTATCAAGTGCACCACTGGACTCCGCAGAACGCATCATACTAATCATTAAAGACGGGAAAGCATCTCCCATAGTTTCCAATGCATCAGAGAATGCCATACCTGTTTTCACCTGCTTTAAAACCTCTGTATAAAGGTCTCTCTGCTTGGGCGTATTGGATTCGTCATCTGCTGTAATCTTTAGTGCTCTGACAAGTGTGACACCTGCCTGCAAAAGCTGACCGATACTACGACAGAAGTCTGATACCTCATTGGCCTTTAGCCTTTTTATATTGACCTTATTTTTCTCTTTTTTGTAGGATACCAAAAACTTATGATCCGCCTTTAACTTCGCCTGCAAATCAACTTCATCATTGGCCTGAATTAAACCGGAATAGGACTTTCCCTCGGCATCCTTTGCCTTATAGCTGTATATTTCCACGCTTACTCTCCATATCCTTTGTTAAAATTCTGTTTACGGTTACATTATCTATATCTGTAGCTGGCAACATGAAACAGTAAATCTATCTCATAGCCTTCATTTCCATCCTGATCCACACTATAGGTCACGCGAAAGTTCTTGTTCTCATATACATAAGAAACTACTTTTCGTCTCGCATAGCTATAGCCTGTGATTTTCACATTACACTCGTCGCCGGTAAGCTGTTTCAAACGCTCTGCAATGCCCTCTGCCAAACCATCCTCCATCATGGGATCATAAATCTCCTTGCCTTCTCCATAGTACTCCACTACAAGAAGCTTAAAATCCATGGTAATATTTCTGGCTTCCTTCAATGTATTATGTACTGAAATCTTAAGTGCAAAATAAGAGAATGCCGCCAGCAATAATACAAACAATGCAATCACAACGATTATGAACTTTTTAAATCTTCTAATTTCTAATTGTCTAATTTTTTCATCCATTTCAGTTTTCAAATTCCACCTTATCACAATTATAACACTTTATATAATAATTGGTTGTAAATTCTCCATATTTTGGACTATTTATTACTAAATTTAATCGAATTACATTGTCCGGATATGCTCCGGGTGACACATCGTTGGGATTTTCAAATCTTAAACTGCTAATACTGTATCCCAGATACATCTTTTCATCAAACAACCACTCGGTTGCTTCTACTCTTCCTTCCTCTCCCTCTTCTCCGGATTCGACATAATGAATGTCCAGAAACCTTCGATTCAGTTCATCTGGCGGGGTAAGTCCAATGACCACTTCACTGCCTGTCTTGTCCACCAATCGAAGGGAACCATCCGATAAAACCTGTGGTGTCTGCTCATTGATTGCATTTTCTACCTGGCCTGATATCTTTTCATATAAAATGTTGGATACCTGACAGCCATTCACGTTCCCCTTGGCGGTGTAGTAAATACCTATGGTGTAGCTGATAACTCTGGTTCCTGCAATCATAAATATGGAAAGCAGGGTAAAAGTCATGAGCATTTCTACCAGGGTAGTACCTTTGTTATTAAAAATAGATTTTTTGATTCGCTTTAACAATTTTTTTATCATGGATTACCACCTCCCGGCTGCATTCCAAAATAATAAAAATACATATCCAGGCTATCCTTCTCCTCTGTACTAACCTTGCCGTCTAACAGGTCAGAACTATAAATTCTGTAGGATTTCATGGATAACTCAATGGATGTTTGATTCTCCTTATTTTCCGAAGAAAGACTTGCACTAACCTTCATGTTTTCCAGTGCTTCTGCTCCGGGAATTGTCGTCTTGTACACCTCTCTCTGAAAAGCATTTTCGGCATTTCTAAGGTCCACACTGTTATTCAACATTTTGGAAGAAAAGGAGATAATACCACTAAGCATTCCAAGCAAAACCATCAGAACAGTAAATCCCATAAGCACTTCCACCATGGTCATACCGTCCTGGTTCTTCACAATATTCAGTTTTCGCTGATTCTGAAAACTCTTCTCCATGCTTATTCTCCTGTGGACAATTGAAAGGATACGTCATATTCCTTCTCTACGGTGTACATTAACTTATTTCTCTCTGTGTCACCTGCTCTTCTACATGTAATCACTGCATTAACTGTACAGGTTTTAACAAAGGTTCCTCCCGGAATTTCTGAAGGATTTTCTTCATTTTCTGCCCCTCCCCCTACATTGGACACATAGGTAAAGGTTACTTCCATAATATAATCTGTGTTTTCAGGGGAGCCTTTGATGTATAGCTTTGTATAGTCTACGCTGCCCATGTCCCCTCTTTCTGTAACACTTTTCCACTTTCCGCTTTCTATTGACTGCTGCATATATTGCACCAAACCTGAACTAGGATCCTGCAACTCATTCTTTAGCTGCTCTCCAAAGCTTTGTGCCATCATCTTGCATTGCTGCTCAGAAATCTGTCTGTTTGTCTGCGAGAATAATGTATATGAGACCATCAAAAGAGACAGACAAAAACCCATAATGATGGTAGCAACGATCAATGAAAACAACGTGGCAACGCCGCGGTTGTCTTTTCGAAACTTGCTAAAATATACAGCTATTTTATTTTTCCTATTTTTCTTAGTCTGCATACTCTTTTCCTCATCTACAGGTTCTTGCCTTCATTTTTAGGGCGTGATTTCTTCCGGTTCCTCCGGCTGTTCTTCTGTCTGCTGTTCCTCTGTCTGCTGTTCCTCCGGTAATGCTGCTGTATTATCCGGAGTATTCTCTTGATTATTCTCCTGTATAGGAGAAGGAGTTGTCTCCTCCTCTTCTACAGGTTCCGGTTCTTGTTTTTCAATCGGGTTTTCTATTGTTTCATTTGGTGTTTCTGTTACTTCACCCGAGGGTTCTGTGTTTTCACTTGTTTTTTCTGTAACTTCACTTGAAGGTTCTGATTCCGGTTCTTCTTCCTCGTCATCTAAGCTTTGAGAAGCGATGCCAGAATCATCTGTAATTGTTAATGTGGTAGTTACTTCCACACTTGGTAAACTATTGGAATAGTCAGAAGTTTCCTTTGCCAAAGCCTGTACGGTTACAGATACCTGGTCACCTTCTGCAAAATGCTCTGTCAAATCAAGAGCGATAACAGCTACGCCGTCTTCGATAGTTACATTCTCACCAGGTTTACCCTGATATTCAAAGCTTATAACACCACTTTCTGCATTCTCTCTGCTAATCACAACCTTAAATTCACCAATTGCTCCTATTTCAGCCTGCGGGATTGCACTCAACTGAATGACACCTGCAAGCTTATCCTCCTGCATCATAGCATTAACAGCTTCAATCTGTGGTGTTGTCAGTGGTGTTGTCAGTGTTGAGGTAATCAGCGTATAGCCAAATGCTTCACTCTCATCACTATCTTTGTACTTAGGATCTGTAACCTCAGAACTTACCAAAGCTGTAACTGTAATAGATACTTCATCACCTACATTTAAGTTCGTAGCTTCTGATAAATCTAAAGTAATAACTGCCGTACCTGCTTCTGCATCTACGCTCGTATTGTTTCCAAGTGTGCCGGAATATTCATAATTCTCACCACCCTTGGTAATAATTACCTTGTATCCACCAAGTTCAGGAAGCTCTGACGCAACCACACCCTTTACATAGATGTCATAAATCATCTTTCCGTCTTTTGCATGAAGCTTTACTGTTTCAATTGCAGGAGTAGTCAACGCTGTAGGCTCTGCTATAACTAATGTATAAGTGAGATTTTCACTCTCTTCGCCATTTTTAAAATTAAGTACAACCGGCTCTGCCTCTGGATCAACTGGTGTTACCTTCTTTGCAAGTGCTGCTACCGTTACAGATACTTGATCTCCTACTGTAAAATCTTCAATCTGTGTGAAATCCAAAACTGCAGTAAGTTTTCCATCTGTTTCAGAAACACTGCTTGGATCAATAGTAAGAATTGTACTTGGATCCATTCCTGTTGTATCAAAGTCTGCTTCTTCTCCTGTTATAGTCTTAAGAATAAAGAAGTATTCCTTGTATACATTTTCGCCTACAGGTTTCTTAACCTTGATCACATATCCACCAAGTTCAGAAAGCTGCTTAGGATCATCGATGGCCTTCCAGCAAATATCGTAAATCTTCTTATTCACAATACCACTGTGAACATCCATGCTCTGTACCTTCAGTGTATCCAATGGAACTGTATAAGCTAAATTCCTATACGTGTTATACCAACTGCTTTCTTCACTTTCCCTAACAGGAACAAGTTCTGCATTATAACTATCACTATTTTCCTGTTTCTCACGTTTGTAAAGCATATTTCTGTCAAATACATAATTGTCATTGACCTGTGTCATGTATGGTTCTTCTTCATCTGCAAAGAACATCTTCACCATAACACCATTGGTATATACATACTGCTCTGTCTGATCTAACTGATCCTGATCATCTATCTTAACCACATCCGGAAGTCGTAATGTGATGCAGTTTTGAACTTCACCATCACCAACAAGATCCTTCTTCTCCATTACTACAGATGCGGTGAAAGTAAATTCTTCCTCACCTACCAGGACTGTAGTATGAATATCTGAAAGTTCTACTGCATCTGTAGCATTGATTCTGCCAAGATATATTGCATTTGCATTCTGCTTGCAGGTAGGATAAATAATCTCATTACCATTTTCATCCACTTCATCTCTTACAATCGGTGTTACGGTTGTAACTTCATTACCTTCTGCAATAAATGCTTCATATGCATTTCCGTCCTTAATTAAGTACAGTTCATACAATCTGGTTTCATTACGTGACAGAATACCTACACGATAACCATCCGCATTTTGTTCTGTTGCAAAGCTTAAGGTTCTGGTATAAATGCTATCTGTTCTCCGGAAAGTATCCGGAACGATTGCTATATCCTCACAGATCAGCTTCGGAATCTGAATCCAGAAGTAATTAAGGCTTTCATCTGCTTTATCCTGATCGGTCCACTGAGAATCAATACTTATATCAGAAGATGCTTTTAATGCAATCTTCATCCACTTTCCTGCGTACTGACCACGATACTCTTCACAGGTATCCAGCATAAGCTTTACTACATTCTGAGGTTCCTCATTTACATAACCATAATCAAGAGGTGATGCCTTGGAGTAAATAGTAGCTATTGCTCCATCATTCCAGCACTGATCTCCCTTACTTACACTGTCTCCGGCTTTTACCTTGGACATATCATTTGTAGTATCACATTTCTCGTAAATAGCTATTGCCATCTCTAACTTCACATTACCTGCCTTGGCATCTGCAAAGTCCGTAGGATCAGCCTCATTTTCAAGTGATTTGTAGGTTACTGCAAATCCAAGATCATAATCATCCTTCTGGAGTGCATGTTCAAAGGTTACCTCTGTTCCATCCTTCATTAAAGTTGTAACAGCACCGGCATAGTCCTGCATTCCGGCGAAGGTACCTTCTGTCACAAGCTTAAGCTTTTCAATGCTTGGAACAACCAGTCGAACAGGGATGATAATCTCTGTTGCAATACCATCCTCACCTTCTTTATAGTACTCTGCATTATTATCAGGAACTGCCTTGACTGAGATTGCCACCTCATCTCCGGCATTATAATCAGAGAGATCCAGGTAGGCTACAATTGACTGATCTGCATTCTGTTTAAACTCTTCTGCAGTAAGCTTTCTTACAATACCCTGGTTCTGTAATTCAGAAAGATTTAAGTCAATGGTCTTATCCTCCATTTCTATATAGAAGAAATGGGTATCTAGGGTATCGTCTGTTGTGCCCTTCACAGTAATCAGATAGCCACCGAGCTCATTCTTTTGGCTAACATCCGTAATACCTGTAAACTTCACATCATAGAGAAGCTTGTCTGTCATATATTCCGCATTTTCATCCTGATGTACGTTGACAGAAGGCTTAGGCAGTGTATCCATAGGGCGTTTTACTCTGATTTCCTCTTCCACGTAACGAGGAAGGATTGCATTGGCGCCTGCCTGACCGATGTATGTTATCACATTACCCTCAAATCTTTTACTTTTTAAACCATTGTTAGCAATACCCTTGTTGCTTCCTAGGTGAATCACCCTCACCTTGAAACCTACATAATTCTGCCAGCTTTCATTAACATCCTCAAAGGCAGTTTCATACTGATACATATCATATTTTCTGCCATTAACATCCTCAACTGGCTCTAGCTTGGTAGGATTCTTCACTTCTTTGGAATCAATTACAATTTCATCCCCCTCCATAGTCATAGCAACCAGTTCTACCTTATATTTGCTACTTCCATCAACACGAGGCATATATGCAAAGTAATAAGCATTCATAATCCTGTATTTCTGTGTAGCAGTTCTTTCAGATGCATAATAACCGCTTCGTTCTGCAAAAGCATTCCAGGTAGTCGCAATGTCTTCTCCGGCAACAATAAATTTATTATTATCATAATAATATTTATAGTTATTATTGAAGCAATCCTGATCCACAAAGTACCTATCAAAGCTTATTGTAATGTTCTTTAGCTCTGTACCATCAGCTGTTGCACTGCTTCCCATAGTCATGTCTTCGATAATAGGTACCGGTTGCTGCTCTACCATACCAAAAATAACCTTTGAGTAATTCACACCAGCGATTTTTCTGTCTGTCAAATTGCCATTAGCAAAAGTAGTAACCTTCTCCAAGGTGTTATCCTGTGTGCCATCCTTAAGGTTTCTCTGGAGCAAGCCTTCCATATAATCGAATGTTGTGACATCCGTTCTATAAACACTTGCATACTTATCATTGCTTCCGGCAACCTTAACATCTGTTGACTTAAGATTTCTGCTGATTTCCATGTAGTCTACACAGTTCCTTTCATAAGGTCTTCCCTTTCCTGAAGCAAGCGCAGCAGCTTCTGCCATCTCAATTGGAGCATTATAGGTAATCTTGTAGGTAACATTTCCATCTGCGCTACCTTCCAGTGTCAGAGTATATCCGGACTTTAAGCATTGCTTCTCACTATCCCAAACCATCTGTCCACTGCCCTCGACACCATAGCTTGTCTTGTCCATACCATCTGTTAAGTACCAAGGGTCTTCAATCGCCGCAAGAATCGCACGATTTTCTTCCAAAGTACCATTCAGTTCCAGCCCGGATACGACCTCATGTCCATAATGGATGAACTGATACTGACTGCTATCAGGATACTCTCTTACTAAAATACGATAGCTGTAATCATCTGCAAACCACTCCTTAGGAATATCCGAAATGGTTGTAGTCATCTTGGTTTCACCCATAAAGGCTGAGAAATGGTTCGTGATGGAAGAGTACGCAATCTCCATCTCAAGTTCTTCATTGTAAGATAAAATATCAGCAGTTAAGAAACTGTCTCTTGCATCTGTAGAACTATGGAAAATATCATAGGTCATATTGTTAGGATCCACTCCCATAAATCCAAGGAAGTATGTATTACTTACATATCTGTCAGAATCGGCCAACTGTTTATTCGCCATAACATGTCCTGAGTAGTGGTAACGGGCTGATTCCACATATTTTCCATTTGAACTTGCATTTGGCTTTGCACTTGCCGTCAGTTTGTAGTCTGATGTCAGATTGGAACTTGACATTGCTACAAAATTAGAAAGTACTTCGCCCTGACTAATCTGAATATTATATACTACACTCTCATACTTTGACTCAATATAGCAGTCAAGGTACTCTCCTGTTTCTGTTATGAAATCCTCCGGATTGTCCAAAATCGCTACTGCTCGGTTATCCGGTGTAATCTCCATATGTACTTTAGGCATAGGAAGGCTGGTTCCACTGGCACCTGCATATACATAATCTGAATCATATCTTGTTGGATCTGTTTCAGAACTGTCACAGCTGTATCTGTATCCATTTACTGCACGAATACTAAAGTTAATGCTGTCTGTGGTTTTTAGTTCTTCCGAAATCCATACAGGATAAAGCATTTCATCCGGTCCCGCATTTCCGATTAATGCAGTAACAGGGGCTTCTTCTGTACCATCCGCATGCTTGATTACATACGTAATCTCATATTGATAAGCATCTTCTACCTGTTTCCAGCTCAAGTCAAAATAACCGTATCTATTTGTTACCGTAAATTTCTGTGGTGGATTCAGCTTATAGTTTGTGGTATAAATTCTTTCCACCATCTCCACAAACTTGGGATGCATTTCTTCATATACGTTGATTCTACTTCCGGGTCCCTTTCGCTTAGAATCCTCGTAAGAATCATTATCAAAAAAATTGTAACGATTGGTATTGATTTCCATGCGGAAACCACTTTCAGTATTATTCTCCACATAAATATTGTAGGGATACGTATTGTCATCCTGTTTTAGAAAGATTACATGATTGGTAGCATCACTGGTTCCCTGGATCCAATGCGGTCTTAAGAAAAACAAATTCTTACCATTCGTGCCACGAGAATTTTCATAAATAGTTGCTGCTCTTTCATCGCTAACTACATCCAGACAGTTTGCAGTATATAATTTACCGGTATCTACACTTGAACCGGCCATTGCTTTTATCTGGACACTATTCGCATAGTTCTGACAGTTGTTCATATACACAACAGATTTCTGATAGCTTCCGATAATTGCTCCGACTCTTTCTGTAATAGTAACGCTTTGATCAATATCATTGTTTCTGATTACTTCTATATTTCCTGTATTGATACAGTTTTCTAAAATAATTAATCTATAATACAGCTTTGTCTTATCTGTATCTCCATTACCGTTGCAGGAACCAAAGATACCACCCACACCAATGTTATCGCATTTTGCAAAAGCTTCTGCTGTTATTTTTCCGTGATTTGTACAATCCTTGATATTGATAACTGTTCTGTTGCCTTCATAAATGGTTCCAACAATACCACCAACACCGGTTGCAGCATCATTCTTGGTTTTACCACCCATAGAGTAGATATCTCCATAGTTGGTACATCTTTGCATATTAAAACCACAGAACTTGATTCTTCCCACAATACCGCCGGTCATAATGAAGCCATTTACTTTTCCATAGTTCTCACAGTCTTCAATAATAAATACAGGGTTATCCTGCTGTTCTACGGAACCAATCACACCACCAACCTTGATATTCATAGGATAATAGTCGGTTACATCTGCTCTGTTAATTACAAAACGTACTGCCTCTCCTGACTTGTCATATCCAATCACACCACCAATACCAAAGTCATTCTGACCACCATTCTGTAATACCTTCATAGTTGCCGGTGTACTTAAGTAATGCTTATTCGTGGCTTCATTGGAATCATTTTCATCCTTATATCCGCTAATGCTGCCACCTGCATATTGCATACCTACTACACCACCGGTAGTACCTGAACCATGATTGTAAACCCTGATTTCATCACTTGTGGTACGTTGCATATCCATGGCGCCGATTTCACCATGGTTTCCACCTGCCACACCACCAAGATAAGCATAAGCAATCATATCAATATGACTTGCATCCGTAGACGTATATGGTGTATCGATTAATTTTGTATCATCACCAACATAGATTCTGGTAGAACGTGATTCATGTCCATTAATATCCTGGTTAAGAACACCCAAGCTACATTCCTGAATAAAGCTTCCATAACCATTCACTCCGGCAATACCACCGACCATAGCAGGGGAACCCCAGGAACCAAGTGCATAAACTTCACCATCAAAGGTACAATACTGAACCTTTGCTCTGTGATCATTTACATCTCTTCCGGCATCTGCTACCTTCCAGTCATCTGCTGTAGCATATCCATTGAATCCTACAATACCACCATAACCATTTTTCTCTATATTCTGGTCACCCTTAATATTTCCAATTACCTGACAATACTCGATTACTCCGGTATTTTGACCTGCTACACCACCCATATTGCCAATACTTGCCTGACTGTATCTGATACTTGCACCAATCTTGGACATATTCGCATCAATCGTCGTCTGGTGATTGTTGTGTGCTGTTTCCACACTAATTAAACCTCTGTTAGTACCGGTAACTCCACCGGCATTACAGTTGTCAGTTTCAACTACAATATCTACATTCTTCACTGCAATCTCATTTGCAGGAAGGAAAATAACAGCATCCTTTTCGTTTACGCCACAAACAGCACCAAGAGAAGTATCTCTCTCAACACCAATATTGGTAATGATTACATTCTCTACTTTGTTGTTCTTCAAAACAGCAAAGTTCTGTGCAGTAACACCACCAACCATTTTGGTCGAAGTAAACATGGTCTGTTTTCCGTCTCTACCGGATACCAAACAGCCTTCAATCACAGCTTCTGTCTGTCCTTCACTTCCGTTGATTGCAGCTATACCACCGCAGAGACCTCTGGAAGCCGTAATATTTACATAGTTACTACAATTCGAAATCTTACCGTTATTATAAGCAGTAATACCACCGGCATTTCCGTTGTTTGTTGCAGTTACAGGACCAAAGTTTGCACATTTTTCAATTACACAAACGGAATCATTCTCACCGATAATACCGCCGGCATTACCTTCCTCAACTGTTACATTGGCATCATTTCTGTAGCCTCTAATCTTGTGGCTTGCATCAGTATCAATATTTCTACCGATAAATCCACCGGTAGACATGTAGCTTTCCACCCTACCGGTAAGCTTCAAGTACGTTTCGGGATTGTTGTAATCAATTCCGTCTTTCTCATTCAAAATTGCTCCGGCATTTACACCAACAATTGCTCCAACATAACGTCCCTTTGCATAGATATCAACATTCTGAATATCCTTTGCAATATGAATCTCACCACCCTGCAGGTTCATACCTGCAAAGATTCCACAAACACTGTCCTTGCTTCCGTAAACATCCACACCTGTTAACAGCATTCTTGGATTGTTCAAGGTAATATTCTTAATAATACCTGCATTTTCTGCCGCAAAAGCACCAACTACATTTCTTCCGCTGACTGTTGTGTTATCCATGCTACAATCACTGATGGTACCCTTGTTCAAACCGCAAAGTCCGCCAAGATAATCTGTAACACCATTACCAAAGCTAAATACTTCACAATTAATAATCTTACCGTCATTGATTTCAGATAATCCACCTGTATAGGTTCCCTTTGCTGTTACAGCACCGGTAGAACTATTGTAGCAATGATCAATGGTTGTTTTTTCACCGATTCTACCAATCACACCACCTGCGTAAGAGTAACGGAAAATAATACCTCTTCCTGCATAGTCCGTCTCTCTTCCCGGCTGCTCTGACTGGTTTTCAATAGATTCTGTTGCAAAAATAGGTGTAGCATTCTTTACATCTTTTACACAAAGATTGGTATTCAAATCGTTGTAACCAAGAACACCACCAACATAAAGTTCAGCTTCAATATGTCCAAGGGAAGTACTGGTCATACTGCTATCCTGACCGGTAACTAAAAGTCTGGCAATGGAACTCTTCAGCTGATCACCATACTTTTCTGCTACATGATCAAGAATATTCTTACGCTCTGCAAGCTGGCTTTCTTCGTTAAAGCCTCTTGCAGAAACTGCTTCAAAGTCCTTGATAATGTCTCTCTGAACGATATATACTCCGCCACGATTACTATCCACATCATTTGCAATAAATGCATCTGTAGCTTCTGCCTCAAAAATCATGTTATAACCGGCAAAACCACCTACAAATTCCTTACCCTTTAATACACCAAGGAAGTTGTCGGTCTTGTAGTAGGTAGGAATGTCTACGTACTGAATCTCAGGGTCTTCCGGGTTCTCCGGAGTTGGATTACCTATAGGCTTTCCATCCCCAACAGCCCAATATAAAACATTGTTAAATGACACTCGAGCTCCCTTAATTTCAAGTTCTTCCTGCTTATGACCCGCCTTTACATCAAACCACATGTGGATTGTTCCGTTATTATTGTAATAACCAAGGGTACCCCCATCGTTTTTAGGTATAAACACCAAGGTATTTCCATATGTTTGAACTGAATTCCATTCAGCAAATGTTGCCCATCCACCCGCTTTATCTATCAAGTTAATATCATTAACATCAACTTCTACTCTTACCTGTGGTAATGCTCTAGCATCATTCTTACTAATATCTAATCGATAGCTAACCTCATTATTATAATTCTCATTTTTACGGGTTGGCAAAACGCTGATTATCCCCAACGAAGTAGCATCTCCTTCATACCGTCCTGGTACATTTCCACTTGTCGTTGAAAAAACAACCGGCTGATTATTTGCTTTACAATAGTTTTTAAAGTCAATTAAATCCTCTTCTTTCTCTGCAATCAAACACATATTCAATCTCACGCTTCCATGTGCTGGAATCTTGGTTGCGTATGTTTGTAAAGAAGAAATCTCATTTTTATCCATTTCATATAGCACATTTCCCTGTTGGAGATATCCTGTTATCTTCTCTACATGATTAGGTATGACTTTCCATGCAACAATCTGCTGATCCGTATTATTTTGAACTTCAACAAAACATTGAATGTGATATTGTGCCCCACTTCTATAAGGTGAATTTTCATTGCCTCCATTTTCTTTGAATGTAATTTTAGCAATTACTCCCGGATTCTGGTCTCTCACATTATCCCATGCTCCGTTATACTCACCACCTACAGGCTTATTCTTATCTGTATACTCCTTGGTGTTAATAATATTTGCACCAATACTTCCGCCAACACAGTAATCACCCACAACGCGGTTTGGATTAGAGATGATTAATTTTGCGGTCTTCTCCTTGGTATCCATAAGAAGATCCATGGACGCATTGAAACCAACATAACCACCTACATAGCAGCTGTCTGTATCACCAAGGACAAAACCACCTGCTACTTCATAGTCTTCTACTACTGCATCTACATCGTTGTATCCAACAACACCACCTACATAATAGTGTCCTTTAACATAAGTTACTGTCTGTAATCTGCCGCCACGGTTCATAAGATTTCCGTTGGCATCTCTGTCTGCATTACTTACAACACCGTTGTTGTATCCGGTAATACCACCTGCATAGCTTCCGGTATAAAGGGTATTGAAATACTTTTCTGCAGTCTGAGAAGAAACAACTGATGTACAGCCATAGATATAACCGGCATTATAACCTGTGATACCACCGGCATACTGGTTAACCGCAATTACAATACCTTCATTTCTCCACTGTGCTACCTTTACACCATAGGTCTTGGTAGTATCCGGAACCAAAATACCTGCTATTTTTTCCGGATCCTTTTTGCTAATCTGATTACCTTTATTGTCGACATTGGATACATCTGCATTACATCCAACAATACCACCGGCATATTCATATGCCACAACATTATTGGAGTTGGTTCCCTGACCGATGGTTGCTCCCTTTACGCCACTGGAAGGTCCAATATTAAATCCAACAATACCGCCGACATATTTGTAACCGAACAAATAACCACTGTTTTTGCTCTTAGCCTTTGAACTACAAGCATCAATTTCACCAAAATGATTGTATCCTACGATACCTCCTACATAGTCACCAACCAAATAAGTGTTAAGCTGGCTAGGATTTGAAAGCACACTAAGAAGCCATCCTTCCTCATATCTTGGACAGCTATAACAATTTTGAATCTTAATTTTTTCAGGATTATTAACATACTGGTTGTAGCAATAACCTGCAATACCGCCAATGAATCTTGCATCTTCCGGATTGGAGGTATTGGATACACCAATTACTTTTCCATAGTTGTTACAATTTGAAATTAAAAGATTTAAATTCTGCGAGTTATACCAGAGATTATTAAGTACCTCATAGTTGTTTTTAAGTTCCTTAAACAAAGGTCCCTGCGCATTGGCATTGTAATCACCGGATAAGATAATACTGAATTCATTTCTGGCCATACCAACAATACCGCCAACCGCAAAGGTACCGGTTACGGAGATGTTGTTTGTAAGACCATCTAATACTACGTTCTGTTTGCTGGGTACTTCAAAACCAATAATACCACCTACATCTCTGTTACCTCTAACAAAGCTGTTCTCATTGGTACAAGTGGTAAGTCCGCTAACTTCACCAATATTAACACCTGCAAAGGAACCTACCATGTTGGTACCGGTTACAGTAATATCATCCAACAGAAAATTCTTCATTTCACCATAGTTGATGTTAAAAAGACCGGTGGGAACCATTTCTGCACTTGTGGTGCTGATATTTGTGTTACAACCGTAAAGTGTATTGGAATCCTTGGTAATATGAATACCGGATACGATTCTTAAGTTACCATTGATATGATCCTTTACACCAAGCTTTGCATAGGAAGGATAATCACAGTCATATCTGGTACCCTGAATGGTATAAATCTTGCTGACAGCATAACCATTCATAAGGTATCCTTCCTGCTGGAAGGCGCCAAAATCAATACCACTGTCTAAGCTAAATACTGTTGCTGTAATCTGATCTGCATTCTTATCGCCATAGTCTTTTCTTCTGGTTCTGTCTTCATAGGAAATATCTGACACATAACGGATATTATAAAAATGTCTGCCGTTCTTAACAGAATAGGTATTTACATTATTTTCATCCTTGAATCCATTGGCAAAAACAGGATTCATTGCTGTCTGATCCTTTAATGGATTTCCATTACCAAAGTTGCTGATCATCTTGGAGTCCTTGAACTTTGCACCACCTGCAGTAGCAGATGCATATACCTCGTTGATAGGCACACCAAATCTGAAATAACTAAAGGTCTGATTAAAGTTATTGCCGGAAGCATTTCCATTACCTGCAAGAATATCATTTAACTCTGCCTTATAGCCTATGGTCTGTGCCTGAAGATCCGCTGCATCAAAGATGACATAGATTACACTATTTTTATCTACAAAAGCAATAAACTCATATACGCCAATGCTCTTTTGATTACCACTTGCGTCATAGGTAAATACTTCTCCTCTTGCAGTTCCCTTGTTCAATGCGTCCTGTGCCATCTCCGCCAAAGTATCTCCCGATGCACTTCGAAGCTGTGAACCACTGATGTTTAAAGTCAAAACCTTGTCATTCTGATTCATGGAACCATTTAAATCAAACGTAAAATCCAAGGAACCTATCTTGTTCTTATATTCATTTTTTGTCTCTGCGGTTAAGTAGAAATAGTTCTCATTGTGAAGGGCCACCCTCTCCATTTCTAGCTTTGACTTTTTGCTTGTAGTCGCTGCATAAAGGCTGTCTACACCATAGTAACCAATCTTGTCAGCCTTTCTGGCTCTCTCAGTTCTGTCAGTGATATCGACAATATCCCCGGTTACATCCTCTTCAAATTCATATTTAAAGCCTTCATGTTTTTCTGAAAAAAGGGCAGAGAATACCTGTCCGTTTGATACGGTGACTTCCAGACAAATTGCAGATTTATTGTACTTTCCGCCACTCAATATAGATTTGTCATATACATAATCATCAAGAATCTCGAACACCCAATATGCAGAAAGATCCTGCTCCTTTAAGGCTTCGGGATCTGATAAATACAGATCGTAATCTCCCATCTCTGCACGCAGAGATACGATTTTATCCATGTAGAGATTTTCCGTTCCCTCTATCTTGGTTACTGCTTCAGGCCATAAACTGTCCTTGATATAAGCATTCCCATTAGGATCGATAAGCTTTGTATATCGATCCTCGTAAAGTTCTGTTATGTTACCCGCGAGGTACAACCCGTCCTGGGCATTTTCTAATGCAATGTTATAATCCTCTACTGTATCAAAACCATACATAGACGCTTTAAACTCTTCCAAACGTCCATTGGCACTAAACTCTGTCAACTGATTCTGTGCTGCAACATAGATGGTCTCCGCATATTCATTTGCTCTATTAAAATCTGACCAATCCTGCCAAGCCAAAATACCTGAAACTGTCAGGGTTACCATAATCGCCATAAGAGTGATTACAACAAGAAGTTCAACTAACGTAAAACCTTTATTTTTCTTACTTCCATGTGTTCTAATCATAGGCATTCTCCTAAAAAAACATGTAACATCCTTTTACACATTCTTTTCCTATGATTGTATCGGCTAAATCATAAAATTTCTCAATAGTAAATTCAAAAAAAAATGCAAAAAAACAAAGTTTTTTTGCATTTTTTGTCTACATCTTGCTTCCCTTTGCACCCTTGGTACCGCCAAGCTTAATGCCTGCAAGTACATTGGTTTCAAAAGAGAAGGTAAGCTTCTGGTTCTCACGATTACGCTTGATTGCAAGCTGAATCATTCGATCCAGGAGGTCCTTATACTTTAATCCTAAGGGCTCCCATAAATAGAAGGATAAGGAACCGGGAATTGTATTGATTTCATTTAAGTATACCTTATCCTTTGCCATATCAATCATAAAGTCGATACGAGCAACTCCATTACATCCAAGACACTGAAATGCCTTTACTGCCATGGTTCTGATTTCTTCTCTCTTTTCACTTGAGATGTTTGCCGGAATTGCACGGCTTGCACCTGCCATACCCTTAGAACCGCCATCGTTCTTGCCACCACCGATATATTTATCTTCGTAGCTTAAGATTTCGTCCGCATTCAAGGGCTCTTCACACTCAGAGGCCTCTGCCTCAATCTCATTACCGAGAACTGCACAGTTGATCTCTTTTAACTGTTCAATACAAGGCTCAACCAATACCTTAGGAGAGAATGTAAATGCAAGTGCTACCGCATCCTCTAGCTTCTCTCTGTTAGATGCCTTGCTGATACCTACGCTGGAGCCTAAGTTTACAGGCTTTACGATCACAGGATAACCGAACTTTTCTTCAATGCTCTTGTACATTGCTTCCGCATCTTCATAATCCTTCACTGTATAACAAGCACAGTCCAAAACAGGAATTCCATTATCCTTAAATACAGTCTTCATGACATACTTGCTCATACCAACTGCAGATGCAAGAACATCACATCCAACATAGGGAAGTCCAAGTGTCTGTAAAAATCCCTGCAATGCACCGTCTTCTACGTTGGTTCCATGAACAATCGGGAATGCCACATCAATGGTATCAATCACATTGTTACCAAACTTTTTCATAGGATAACGAACAATCTCTACCTTGTTATCCTCATTCAAAAGGATAACTCTTGTGCTCTCCTTAAGTAGTGCCGGAATATTTTTGTAAGCATCAATCTTACCAATATTTTCTCCTACATAAAAGTTGTTATCCTTGGTCATATACAAAGGAATTACATCATATTTTTCTCTGTCAATGTATTCGCAAGCCTGCAATGCTGAAATGATTGAAATCTCATGCTCTACGCTCTTTCCACCAAAAATCACAGCCAACTTAACCTTCATTGTTCTTTCCTCTTTTCTTAATAATTATCGGGCAAATCATTCTCCAAAAGAATGACTAACTGTTCTGTAGTTTGAATACCATAAACAAATTGCATTGCTTCCTGAAGATGATCAGCAATACAAAGCTTCTCGCTATCAAATCCGGCCTCTGAAACACCCTTTGCAATACTAGCGGTCTGTTTCTTACCAACAAGTGCGATATAATCACAGGAGGTAGCAGCCTCCTTGCCGAACTCATAATTATAATAATCCTCTTTTTCGCCAAGTTCAACCATACCCGGAGTCACCAATACTCTTACACCCTCAAATTTCTTCAAGGTTTTCAAAGCCATGGATGCACCGTTAGGATTAGAGTTGTAGGCATCATCAATAATGATATTCTTGCCCTTTACAATCGGCATCAGTCTGTGAGGTGCTCCCTCCAGTCTACGTACCGCAAGCTTTAATTTCTCAAGTGGCAAGCCAAACTCATGTGCAATGGCAATGGCACCTGTAATATTAACAACATTATGTTCTCCAAGGAGCTTTGTAACAAATTCCGCACTGCTTCCGTCGGGAGCATTTACCACAAAGGTAGTTCCCTTCTGAGAATATCTGATTTCTGTAGCACGGTAATCGTTGTCCTCCATCATACCATAGGTAATGGCGCCCTCGTTTACCTTAAACTGTCTTACATACTCATTATCACCATTAATAAATCTTGGACCATTTGCAGGAAGTGCATCAAAAAGCTCCTTTTTGGTTCCTACAATATTCTCCAAGGATTTAAAGGTTTCCAGGTGCTGATAGCCAAGAGAGGTAATACATCCATAGCCCGGATCAACAATATCGCAAATCTCTTTAATATCTCCTACATGTCTTGCACCCATTTCACAGATAAAGATCTCGGTAGTTGACTTTAAGCTTCCACGAATTGTCTTTACAACACCCATAGGAGTATTGTAGCTTTCCGGTGTCATCAATACTTCGAATCCTTCACTTAAAAGTGTCTGGAGATAATATTTCACGCTTGTTTTTCCATAACTACCTGTAATACCGATAATTTTTAAATCCGGACAGGCCTTTAGCATCTTCTTGGCATCATTGACATAATACAAATTGATTCTTTTTTCAATGGGTGTATTGATGACATTACCAAGCAATGTACAATAGGGGCTTAGCATAGCCGCCACCGATGTCCACAGCGCAAAATGAAAAGCTTTTTCACCGGGTAACAATAATACGATTATGCTTCCAATCAAATATAAACATACCACTGCCGTGGTTAATCTCTTCACTCTTGGGGTGAAAACCAATTTCTTTTTCGCCACACGGGGTCTGTAAAGAGCACATAAAGAAAGTCCATAAACTATCATGCATACAAGTGATACATTTAATAGACTTTCATTCTCTCCTGAAAGGATTGCAAGAACAACACAGGCGATTCCCCAAGCCGGGAAAAATGTAATCCCCTTGTGCGTCAGCAGATATCTAAAATAAGACGGGTACTGATAAGAGCTCTGCTGAAACATATGTAATGTATGTCGATGCCCCAGTGCAAAAGCAACTATGCCCGATAATATGGCTAGTACACATAAAACAATAGCAAATCCGGATAACATGTAAAAAACCTCTCTATTCCATCTCTAAAAATGATTTCATGACTGCCAAGAACTGGAACTGTCTGTCTAAAAAGCTAAAATGTCCCGCATTCTTTAAGGTTACCAGTCCTGCCCCCGGAATCATCTGTTCCATTAACTTGCCATCTGACAAAGGGGTGGCGGTATCTTCTTCTCCCCAGATTAACAGTGTTTCTGCTTCGATTTTGGGAAGATAGTCTCTTACATCTCGGTTCACAACCTTCACCATGCTCTGACGCATAATGGGAGATGCATTTCTATAATCTTCTGAGCCTGACTTACTTTGGAATTTCTCCAGCGCATGAGGGAACAACAGCTTAACAATTGGGGAACTTAAAATCTTCTTTCCTCTCTTGTATCTCTTAATCCTTTTTAACTGCTCCGGTGTCTTCTCCGGTACAATTCCCGCACTGTCCAAAAGGATTAGCTTGGTAATTTTTCTCTCTAACATACCACTTCCTGCCAAAAGAATCAGTGTTCTTCCTCCATGTGAGTGTCCAAGAAGAATCACTTCTTTTCCCGTTGGATCCAAATACTCAATAAAATCCTTGGTAAACTTGCAATAATCCTCCAAATCCCAGGGTGTATCCGGCTCTTCACTTTTGCCCATACCGGGGGTGTCCGGTGCCACCACTCTATATTTAACAGCTAAAGTCTCTATGAGAGCACGGTAAAGCTCCTTGTTAGATCCCCATCCGTGAAGTAAAACTACCAAAGGGCCCTGTCCCATCTCATCATATACGACCTTTTTTCCTTGATAAATCCACTCCATAAACGCTCCTTTAAGACCTTTCCTGCAAGTCTATGCAAATTCCCAAGCTATTATAACACTTAAGTCTGTAATATGAAACATTTTTCAAAGAATAATCCCGGTTGAAAATCATTTTTTCAATCCGGGACCTAAACAATCTATTCTATTCTATTTTTTAATAAAAATCTGAAGGATTCACCGGAGTACCATCCTTGGTTAATTCAAAATACAGATTATAGCCTTCTTCACAATAGTATTTTGTAGGTGCTGCTACTGCGCCAATCACCTGTCCTGCTTCCACTACCTGACCGACACTCACCTGCAAATCCTTTAACTGTCCATAAATAGCCCTGTATCCACCGCCCAAGTCCAGTACTACCACCTGACCAAGCTCCGGTGATTCATGAATATCCGAAACAATTGCTCCGGAGCAGGAAAGGACTTCTTCTCCCTCATCTGCTTCCAAAACTTCCGCACTACTGCATTTATACTGATCTAAGGTTTTGAAGTATACGGTATGCTCCATGTTATAAGGAATGATAATCTCTCCGGAAACCGGTCTGACAATTCTTTGTCCCTCTCCCATCACAGGTGTAATCACCACTTCCTCGTTCTCCGAAATACCTTCTTCTGCGATTTCTTCCACAATTTCTACTTCCTCAGTGATGGGCAATTCCTTGGGCATTACTGTCTGCGTCTTCGGTTTATCCTTTTTACCGCTGTCAACCTTCCATGTAGAAACAATGCTTTTTTCATTTCCAACTTCCTCTATGCCCTCCGGCATATAATCAAGTTCAGAATCCGGGGCACCCTCTTCCTTGTAGTCCCTCATAAGGATTTCGTTTCGCTGCTCATCCAAGTTTAAATCCTTGCTCCCGATTATTTCCTTGCTTGGCATCTGTAGTTCAAAATTCTCCTGCTTTAAACTCGCATTACGAATACGAATCCCGGTAATAGCCATAATTGCCAGTACCAGAGCCGCTACTCCCCACAAAATCTTCTTTTCAACCTTTGTAAACTGACTCTTCTCACCGTTATTCACCGTCATACCTCCATATATCCATGTCTAAAATGTTTCTTATGCATATCTTTCCCACATGACGGCTTTTTATTCAGTTTTTATTTCAGTTTCTCATTAATAATTGCAACCATTTCCTTAGGAATGGGCATCTTGTTTTCTCCAAAAGGATTGATTACAATACCTTCTACAGGATTGTTTTCTTCCAAAAGCATTCTTGCATAATCAGACAATCCAAATGTAAGAACCGCCTGCTTTTTATCGCTCTTCCAGCGCATCATTTCAATCATATCGGTATAAGCCATAAAATATTTCTTACCCTCATTATTAGCAAGCATAGGGAATGTCAATTTTGCTCCCTTGGGCATATCAAAGGAACCATCTTCTCTTACTTCCGGCATGGGATCTACCTTTACCGGGCACACAAAAGATGCCTTTACTAACTCTTCCATGAAAAATTCCATATTTTCATCATTGGATTCATGCTTTAACAGTTCCATTGCTGCGAGCAATGTTGGATTGGTAATTGGTTCATTCTGATTCATATATTCTCCCACGTTTACTTTCATTTATTCTGTCAAAAAAGTGGCTGTCAATATTTCTACCAACAGCCACAATCCTTCTATTTACTTTCCTGTTACATTAAACTCTGTTGTAATTAATCAGACATCCCTTTAAGATAATCTGTCTCTCTTCATCTGTCATTTCACCAAGACGAAGATCGAATTCCTTTAAGCCGTCTTCCTTAACTACATAAGCCTTAATCACTTCTGTCTTGTTCTCAACAGCAGCCTTGATTCCGGGGATAAATAAGTAATCAAGGTTCTTGAAAGGAAGCTCACCCTTCTCGATGAGGAATGGAAGCATACCCCAGTTAATAAGGTTAGAACGATATCTCTTGGTTGCATATTCATTCGCAATGTTCGCCCAACCACCAAGAACCTTCTGGCAGCTTGCAGCCTGCTCACGAGCAGAACCATCACCGGGCTTAACAGCAAAGATTGTAGAACCAAATCCTGTATTGGTATGATTAGCATCTGCAAACTTCTGCTTGATAACTGTCATAACAGGTTTTACATCCTCATGTACTTCGCAAGGATGCTGGCCATTCATTCTGGCCTCTTCAATCTTCTTGATTTCCTTTGCACGTCCAACGTACATAGGATCCTTTCTTGAAAGAGCAAACTCAGCAAGTCCTAAAGGATTTGAACGGTAGCTTGAGGTTTCTCCGGAAGGAATCAACTCATCTGTTGTAGTTACAGGATCATGAATCTCACTAACTACACGAAGTACCATGTTCTCAGGAAGCGCTCCCATTGCAGGCCAGTCCTTAATGTTAGGACCAAGTACGATTTCAGCATTAGGATCTGCAACACCCTTAGAATCAAATACTCTGTTTGCATAGATATTGCTGTCAAAGTGATATTTATACTTACCGATTGTACCATCGAACTCAGTTGCAGGAGTAAGAATACCCTTGTTAGCTGCGGTTGCTGCGATAGAACGAGCATCCATAAGTGCAACGGAACTAATCTGTCCATTCTGAAGCTTAGAACCTTCTCTGTTAGGGAAGTTTCTGGTTGAATGACGAATAGAAAATGCATTGTTTGCAGGAGTGTCTCCGGCACCAAAGCAAGGTCCACAGAATGCAGTCTTCATAACAGCACCGGTCTCTAAGATGGTTGCTGCACAGCCATTCTTAATAAGTTCCATATAAACAGGCATAGAAGCAGGATATACGCTGAGTGTAAAGGTATCTGCTCCAATATAGCTTCCCTTTAAGATATCAGCTGCTGCACAGATATTTTCAAATCCACCACCTGCACAACCTGCGATGATACCCTGATCTACCATAAACTTGCCATTCTTAATCTTGTCACGAAGGGAATATTCAACAGCACCATCTAAGCTTACAAGCGCTCTCTTTTCGGTCTCTGCAATAATATCCTCAAGGTTTGCGTTAACCTCTTCAATGGTATAAGTGTTGCTTGGATGGAAAGGCATAGCAATCATAGGACGAACCTTAGAAAGATCAACCTCGATTAAACCATCATAGTAAGCAACTTCACCGGGATTTAACTCCTTGTATTCTTCACTTCTTCCATGAATATCATAGAAATCCTTGATTTCATCATCTGTTCTCCAGATAGAGGAAAGACAGGTTGTTTCTGTTGTCATTACGTCAACACCGATTCTGAAGTCTGCACTCAAAGAAGAAACACCGGGTCCAACAAACTCCATAACCTTGTTCTTTACGTAACCACATCCAAATACAGCACCGATGATTGCAAGCGCAACGTCCTGAGGACCAACGCCCTTTACAGGTGTTCCGGTAAGATATACACCTACAACGCCCGGCATATTGATATCATAGGTGTGATTGAAAAGCTGCTTAACAAGCTCGGGACCACCTTCACCCATAGCCATGGTACCAAGTGCACCATAACGAGTATGAGAGTCAGAACCAAGAATCATCTTTCCACCGCCTGCAAGCATTTCTCTTGCGAACTGATGAATAACTGCCTGATGAGGAGGAACGTAGATTCCGCCGTACTTCTTAGCACATGAAAGACCAAACATGTGGTCATCTTCATTGATGGTTCCACCTACTGCACAAAGAGAGTTGTGGCAGTTGGTAAGTACATAAGGAACAGGGAACTTTGTAAGTCCTGAAGCTCTTGCTGTCTGAATAATACCTACGAAGGTAATATCATGGCTGGTAAGCTTATCAAACTTAATCTTAAGCTTATCCATATTTCCTGATGTGTTGTGCTCAGCAAGAATGCCGTAAGCAATAGTGTTCTTTGCAGCATCTGCCTTAGTAACGTCTTTTCCTGTTTTTGCTTTGATTGCCTGTGTTGCCTCAGCGTTATCGGGAATAATCTCATTTCCGTTAACAAGGTAAGCACCAGTTTCTAACAATGTTACCATTTCATTTCTCCTTTACTGTATAAATCACCCGTTCAAAATAGGGAGCTTTTCTTTACACACTTAGGGCTGCAAGGTGGCGTTCTGCTCCTTTGCAGCCCTTATTGTTATGCTTATAATACTTACTTAATTGTAATTTTGTCAAGATGCCAGATTTCATCAACATACTGCTGAATGGTTCTGTCTGAAGTAAACTTGCCGGAACATGCTACATTTAAGATAGCACTCTTTGCCCAAGCTGACTCGTTCTTGTACGCTTCTTCTACTCTCTTCTGCGCATCTGCGTAGGATCTGAAGTCCTTCAAGATAAAGTAGGTATCTGCCTTTGAGGTACTCTGTGTATTGAGTAGTGAGTTGTAAAGATGACGGAACAAATCGGGATCTCCCGGTGCATAGGTTCCGTTAATGAGCTGCATCAATACCTTACGGATATCCTGGTCATTATTGAAGATGTCCATAGGATTGTAGCCGCCATGGTTTTCATATCCAATAACTTCATCAGAAGAAAGACCGAAGATAAATGCATTTTCTTCACCAACCTCTTCTACGATTTCTACGTTTGCACCATCCATTGTACCAAGCGTTAATGCACCATTTAACATAAACTTCATGTTACCTGTTCCGGATGCTTCCTTACTTGCTGTAGAAATCTGCTCTGAAACATCTGCAGCAGCAAAAATAATTTCTGCATTGCTTACATTGTAGTTTTCAATGAATACTACCTTAATCTTGCCATTAATAGACTCATCATTGTTGATAACATCAGCTACATTGTTGATTAACTTGATGGTAAGCTTTGCATTTCTGTAACCGGCCGCAGCCTTTGCACCAAAGATGAAGGTTCTAGGATAGAAGTCCATACTAGGATTCTCTTTAATGGTATTGTAAAGGTACATAATATGAAGAATATTTAAAAGCTGTCTCTTGTACTCATGAAGTCTCTTAACCTGAACATCGAAAATAGATCTAGGATTAACTTCGATTCCGTTATGCTCCAAAATATACTCTGCAAGACGAACCTTATTCTTATATTTGATATTCATGAATTCCTGCTGTGCCTTCTCATCATCAGCATAAATCTTTAATCTGTTAATCTGAGGAAGGTCAGTAATCCATTCCTTTCCTACATAACCGGTTACCCAGTCTGCAAGAAGAGGATTGCCGTGAAGAAGGAATCTTCTCTGTGTAATACCGTTGGTCTTGTTGTTGAAACGATCAGGGAACATCTCGTAGAAGTCTCTTAATTCCTGTTTCTTTAAGATCTCCGTATGAAGTCTTGCAACACCGTTTACAGAATAGCCTGAAACAATAGCAAGGTTCGCCATCTTCACCTGGCCATCATAAATAATAGCCATCTTTCTGATCTTCTCCTGTAAGTTTACAGAAGAATCATTACGATATCTGTTCTCGATTTCAATAATGAAACGACGATTGATTTCTTCAACAATCTGATAAACTCTGGGAAGAAGACGAGAGAACAGTTCAATCGGCCACTTCTCCAAAGCTTCTGCCATAATGGTATGATTGGTATATGCACAGGTCTTGGTTGTAACTTCCCATGCTTCATCCCATGTAAGGAAATATTCATCCATTAAGATTCTCATAAGCTCAGCAACTGCAACGGTAGGATGCGTATCATTGAGCTGGAAGGTTACCTTTTCATGGAACTTTCTAATATCACTATGCGTTCTCATATACTTTGCTACAGCTTCCTGTACAGATGCTGAAATAAAGAAATACTGCTGCTTTAAACGAAGCTCCTTACCTGCATAATGGTTATCATTGGGATAAAGTACTTCTACAATATTTCTTGCAAGGTTTTCCTGTTCTACCGCTTTCTGGTAGTCACCCTTATCAAAGGAATCAAGCTGGAAGCAAACAACCGGTTCTGCATCCCAGATTCTAAGTGTATTTACAATGTGGTTGCCGTATCCAACGATTGGGAAATCAAAAGGAACCGCATTTACTGACTGATAACCTTCCTGCGAGAAATGATCTCTTCCGTTTTCATCTCTGTTTACGGTAACATATCCGCCGAACTTAACTTCCTTGGTGTACTCAGGTCTTCTAAGCTCGAAAGGATTGCCATCTGCAAGCCAGTTATCGGGAACCTCTACCTGATAACCATCGCGAATCTTCTGTTTAAACATACCATAGCGGTAACGAATACCACAGCCATATGCAGGATAACCAAGTGTTGCAAGGGAATCCATAAAGCAGGCTGCCAATCTTCCCAAACCACCATTACCAAGCGCTGCATCGGGTTCCTGATCCTCCACAACATTAAGGTCAAGTCCCAATTCATCCAAGGCTTCCTTTACGTCCTTATAAGCAGTCATATTAATCAGGTTATTACCAAGGGCACGGCCCATCAAAAACTCCATGGAAAGGTAATAAACAACCTTGGCATCTTCCTTTTCATAGGTCTTCTGTGTATCCCACCAGTCCTCAACGATCTGGTCCTTTACTGCATAAGATACAGCCTGGAAAATCTGCTGTGGGGTCGCCTCATCTAAGTTTTTACGGTACAAGGTTTTTACATTGTACAGTACGCTTCTCTTGAATAACTCTTTATCAAATTTTCTCTTTTTCTTTTTTGTAGTACCGGTTGCGCTTGTTGTAGTAGTTGTAGTTGTATTTTTCACTATCATTCTCCTTCCATTTCCTGTTGGTTATTACCTTCGAATCCATTCGATTCAGGGTATGATTGCACTTCCAATAAACCTACGAAAGAAGAGGAAGTCCTTTTCCTCTTCTTCGCGACCTTTTTACATTATAACAAAAATATAAGCAAATTCAAAGTAAATATTTAAAATTGACAGTAAATTTACCTAAATTTTAAAAATTATACTTTTTCAACAGTGATTACAACATTTTCACCGTTAACATTCCATTCTTTCTCTACAGCAAACTTAGCATCTGTAGTCAATTCGTCCGCAAGAACCTTGCTGCAGATCGCATCCTTATTTGCCACGGCGATATCGTAGAGCTTCTGATTTCCGTTTACAGAAACCTTGATATGATCAGTTACTTCAAAGTCAGCATCCTTACGCATGGTCTGAATCTTAGAAATCATCTCCAAAACAAAGCCTTCGGTAATCAGCTCTTCGGTAAGGTTGGTATCAATAACAACTGTAATCTTGTTGTCTTCCTCAGAAACATAACCATCCTTCTGTGTCATTTCGATGAGTAAATCTTCCTTCGTAAGTTCTACGGTTACATCACCTGCAGGGAAGGAAATCTGTCCCTTTTCATTTAACTCATCCATAGCGGCATTGCCATCTAATCCGGCCAAGGTCTCCTGGATTGCCTTTAACTGCTTACCATACTTAGGACCTACGGTACGAAGCTGTGGCTTGAAGGAATAAGAAGTAAAGTCTCTTACATCATCTGTGAAGATTACTTCCTTAACATTTAACTCATCCTTAATAATATCGGTGTAGAAGCTATCCAATGTAAAGTCTGCCTTCAGGTACATCTTGCCAACAGGCTGACGGTTCTTGATTGCTGCATTGTTTCTACAAGCACGACCCATAACAACTGCATCCAACACTCTTTCCATGTTCTCTTCCAAAGCCTTATCAACAAGCTTTGCATCTGCAACAGGATAATCACACAAATGGATACTTTCCGGTGCAGTCTTATCAACGCTGCGAACAAGATTCTGGTAGATTTCTTCTGTCATGTAAGGAATCATAGGTGCTGCTGCCTTGCTGATTGTAACAAGTGCAGTATAAAGAGTCATGTAAGCATTAATCTTGTCCTGCTCCATACCCTTTGCCCAGAAACGATCTCTTGAACGACGAACGTACCAGTTACTCATTTCATCCACGAAATCCTGAAGTGCTCTTGCAGCTTCCGGAATCTGATAGTTATTCAAATGATTGTCTACCTGTGAAACCACAGTGTTTAACTTAGACAATAACCACTTATCCATAACAGGAAGCTTGTCATAGTCAAGGCTGTACTTGGTAGGATCAAACTCATCAATATTGGCATAAAGTACATAGAATGCATAGGTATTCCAAAGTGTACCCATGAACTTACGCTGTCCTTCTTCTACCGCTTTTCCATGGAATCTGTTAGGAAGCCAAGGAGCAGAGTTAATATAGAAGTACCATCTGATTGCATCTGCACCATAGGTCTGTAATGCATCGAAAGGATCTACCGCATTACCCTTGGACTTACTCATCTTCTGTCCGTTTTCATCCTGGACATGGCCAAGAACGATAACATTTTCATAAGGAGCCTTGTTGAAAAGTAAGGTAGATTCTGCCATCAATGAGTGGAACCAACCTCTGGTCTGATCAACAGCCTCTGAAATAAACTGTGCGGGGAACTGGCTTTCAAACAATTCCTTATTTTCAAATGGATAGTGATGCTGCGCAAAGGGCATTGCACCTGAGTCAAACCAGCAGTCAATAACCTCCGGAACACGCTTCATGGTCTTGCCACAATCAGGACACTTAAAGGTTACTTCATCAATGTAAGGTCTGTGAAGCTCTACCTTGGCAGCATTAGGATCTCCTGCTCTTTCAGCAAGCTCTGCACGGCTACCGATACACTCCAAGTGACCGCATTCACATTCCCAGATATTTAACGGAGTTCCCCAATAACGGTTACGAGAGATTGCCCAGTCCTGGATATTTTCAAGCCAGTTACCGAAACGTCCCTTACCGATAGATTCAGGAATCCAGTTTACAGTATTATTATTTCTGATTAAGTCTTCTTTAACAGCAGTTTCCTTAATATACCAGGATTCTCTTGCGTAGTAGATTAACGGAGTATCACATCTCCAGCAGTGAGGGTATTCATGCTCAAACTTAGGAGCATCAAATAACTGCTCTCTCTCAGCAAGGTTCTTTAATACTTCAGGATCAGCCTTCTTTACAAACAATCCTGCGAAAGGAGTATCCTCTGTCAGCTCACCCTTACCATTTACAAACTGTACGAAAGGAAGGTCATAGTTTCTTCCTACATTAGCATCATCCTCACCAAATGCAGGTGCAATATGTACGATACCGGTACCATCTGTCATAGTTACATAGTTATCACAGGTTACAAAGAAGCCCTTCTTGTTCTGCTTATCTGCTACCTTCTTGGCACACTCAAAAAGTGGCTCATATTCCTTGTATTCCAAATCCTTACCTGTATAGGTTTCAAGGATTTCATAAGCAGCCTTGGCTTCTACACCATTTTCAGGATCTGCCTTTACTGCAAGCTTTCCTAATACATTATCAAGAAGTGCCTTAGCCATGTAGTAAGTAAAGCCATCCGCTGCCTTTACCTTTACGTATGTCTCATTAGGATTCATACAAAGTGCAACGTTACTTGGTAAGGTCCAAGGAGTAGTTGTCCATGCGAGGAAATATGCATCTTCATTTACAACCTTGAATCTGACGATTGCTGACTTTTCCTTTACAGTCTTGTAGCCCTGTGCTACTTCCTGTGCAGAAAGAGGGGTACCACAACGAGGACAGTAAGGAACAATCTTAAAGCCCTTGTATAAAAGTCCCTTATCCCAGATGGTACGAAGAGCCCACCACTCAGACTCAATAAAGTTATCATCATAGGTTACATATGGGTTGTCCATATCAGCCCAGAAACCAACGGTACCTGAGAAATCTTCCCACATTCCCTTGTACTTCCAAACGCTTTCCTTACACTTTTTAATGAAAGGCTCTAAACCATATTCTTCAATCTGATCCTTACCATCAAGACCAAGAAGCTTTTCAACTTCAATCTCTACAGGAAGACCATGGGTATCCCAGCCTGCTTTTCTGGGAACCATATATCCCTTCATGGTACGATATCTGGGAATCATATCCTTAATAACACGGGTCAAAACGTGTCCGATATGAGGCTTACCATTTGCAGTTGGAGGGCCATCATAAAAGGTATAGGTCTCTCCCTCTTTATTCTTCTCAAGACTCTTATTAAAGATATCCTGGCTCTTCCAGAAATCCAAAGTCTTTTTCTCTCTGTCAACAAAATTCATGTCCGCATTAACTTTCTGATACATATATTATCCTCCATTTTATTTTTTCCTTCCTCACACACTCATAGAATCCCTTTGCTACGCAAAGTAAGCCACTTCGTGACTTTTGATTCTATTTCGTGTACGTTCGGTTGAAACCAAATGTCACCTGCGGTGCCGCTTGGTTTCCTTCCTCACTACAAAGAAAACCCCGTCCGTAAAGGACGAGGTCTAATAATACTCGTGATACCACCATTACGCATACTCCCCTAAAAAAGGTTTTATATGTTTCCCTTTAACGCGGGGACTACGGCAACACTTACTGGGGTCCTTCAGCATTGCAGCTCGGAAGTGATTTTCTATTTACTCCTACTTGGTCCGGTCTCACACCAACACCGGCTCGCTGTGCCTTCGAAACTAAATATACTCTCTTCGTCTACGCCTATGATTCTTCTATTGATTTCAGATTATAAGTCTCTGTTTTCGTTCTGTCAAACATTTTATCATTTTTCTTATTCTTTTCCCATATTTCTTTGCATTATATAGGGAAAAGCACTATAATATAGATACTATATATTAAAAAGGAAGTGGCGTTCTATGAAGCAAAAGAAGCATCATGGTAAGCTTTATTATACCATTCAGATTTTAAGCGTTCTACCCATACTTTTTTATGGCCTGTTTGTTCTTTTCATTGGTTCGGTCACCTTTTCGAAGAACATGCACAAGGAGATTCAGCAGGAGCTCTCTCATATAGCTTCCTTAAGTCAGGACATCATTAACAGTAAATATCCCGGCGATTACAGCCTTGAAAGGTACGATGACGGTGCCATCCAGATTCACAAGGGCGGTGTTGACATAACCAGAGATTATGCATTGCTGGATTCCATCAAGAAAAGCACCGGAATGGAAGTCACTTTATTCTACAAAGATACACGCATTCTGACCACCATTACCGATTGGTCCGGGGACCGTATTGTTGGTACCGCCGCTCCTGATATTGTTTTGGACGAAGTTCTTGCAAAAGGGGAAAACCATTTTTACGAAAAAACAATTATCAATGGGAATACTTATTTCTCCTATTATTCCCCACTAAGAAACAGTGATGGTTCCATTGCCGGTATTTTATTTGTTGGTAAGCCTTCTTCCGAGATTGAGGATACTACCTTAAAAGCAGTCTATCCCCTTTTTATGTCCAGCTTCATCGCTATGATTGTTGCCGGTTTTGTATCCCTTTTCTTTGTAAACGGATACGTAAGCACCATGGATAAGATTAAGGACTTTTTCGCAAAGGTAGCCAATGGAAGTCTTCACGAAAAATTAGACGCTTCCATATTAAAACGTAAGGATGAATTTTCAGAAATGGCTTCCAGCGCCAAATCCATGCAGCACGCTATGAGAAAGCTGATTGAGCACGATCCATTGACAGAGCTGTATAACCGTAGAAGTGCCCAGTACTATTTTGAACAGATTCAAGCCAAAGCCAAAGAAAACAACTCTTCCTTCTGTGTAATCCTCGGAGATATCGACTTCTTCAAAAAGGTAAATGATACTTATGGTCACGAAGCCGGAGACATTGTTTTGAAAAATGTGGCATATCAGCTTCGTAAGCTAACCAAGGAAAAGGGCATCGCCATTCGTTGGGGTGGTGAAGAGTTTTTACTGATTCTCGAAGACCACGACCTTGAAAAGGCTCGTGCGCTTATGGAGGATTTCCTTGCAAACATCCGCACCCTTGCCAATATTGCTGATGAAAACGAGATTTACATCACTATGACCTTTGGTATTACCTGTGATGTAACGAAGGATTTACCTCAGCTTGCTGCTCTCTCTGACGAGAAGCTTTACTATGGAAAAGAGCACGGCAGAAACCAGATTGTTACAGAGATCCCTTAATTTTCCATCTGCTTACCTAAAAATATGGCAGCAGCCATGGAAAGCTTTAATTCTATTTCACCAAGTTTTTTACGACGATCCTCCTGTAAGAGGCACACCGTTCCGATTACGTCTCCCTGACAGATAATCGGAACTATGGCTTCATACAGGTAAGGGTCGTCTATTTCGTCGCAGAGGGAAATATAGTTTCTATCCCCCTTTCCTGCAAGGCAAGTCTCTCTCTTTTCCATTTGTTCCTGCAGGCTTTTACTAATTCTTTTTCCCAGGAAAAGCTTAGCAGTTCCCCCTGCGCAGGAGATAAACCTTTCCCTGTCCGAGATCACAGCTCCGTGACCGGAAACCTGGGACAAGGTTTTGGCATACTGCTCCGCCAACTCTGTTATTTCACCTATGGGGGAATATTTTTTCAATATGACCTGTCCTTCTCTGTCAGTATATATTTCTAAAGGATCTGTTTCCCGAATATGAAGTGTCCGCCTGATTTCCTTCGGAATCACAATTCGTCCCAGTTCATCGATTCGTCTGACCACTCCCGTTGCCTTCATAAAAAAAACCTCCAATACAGCTTTGTACTAATTCTTTTATTAGTATCTTCTGCTTGGAGGTTTTTATACATTTCAGTATTTAATTAACACCATAGACAACAAATTCACCGTCATCATAAATCTTTACACCATGTAAATCTTTCGTAATCACATTAAATGCATTAGGGTCAGGATTCTGCTTTACTAGAATAAAATATCTCTGTGGTGGGAAGGATTCTACATGGCTTACTTCTTGCAACCACTCACTAATCTGAACCGGATTATATGCTGCAGTTACTGTATACATTTCAATATCACCATTAGATAACTCTGTAACCACATTGCTAAGCCAAAAGTCTGTCACACCAAATTCATAATCTGTCTGTGTTTCAATCCAGTGAACAACCTTGGAAAGATTCGGCTCTGCTCGCATAGGAAACTTTATCGAAAGATTTACGGTTCCTTTTGCGCTGACTATTGTACACACAGCAATCATACAAACCAGGAAATTCATTATTAATTCCTTGGTGATTACCTCTCCAATAATAGCAACCTTACTGTAATCAAAATTCTTGATGCCAAGTATCAGTAATACAAATCCAAACACCATGGTCTGTTGCCAATACTGCTTTGCACCATGTAAATATGTGAAGGTGAATCCAATAACTACCAGCATCGATATACAAGTAGAAGTAACAATCTTGTCAATCTCTGACAATTTCTTAAAATTCTTAATTAAGTAAAGTGTACAGAAGAACATGAAAAGGCCAATCAAAAGTCCACAACCCTTGGAAATACCATCCGGGCTAAACAACATAATTCCATAATCATTCTCAATATATCCCAGTTCGCATACCTGACAATAGCCAAAGGATTCAAAAAAGCTTCGAATTGTCAAAAGCCAGTCTCTGGTTCCACCGCCCCAGGCATATGTATCCTGGGTTGCAAAGTGATATGTGTTTGCAAACACCTTCATATTGATACCATACCCTATGACATTGAGAATTACAGCATACATAGTAGGTACGAGTATATTTATTTTATAAAAAATCATTATAAATAAAGCTGCAACCAAGAGAGGCGCAAAGAAAACCATCAGCTGACGTACGCCATTTAAACCGGAACCCAAGGACAAAAATGCAAGAAATGCATACTGAAAAATCTTCTGTTTTTTCGCCGGTTTCTGATACAGCTTTACAATACAATAAAGTGCATATACAGAAAAAGTTGCATAAGGAAGATAATATCCACCATAAGTTGTCTGAAAACAATACCATGCTCCCAAAGGCCACATAGCAAAGCCTGCCATCCAGAGACTATACTGTTTAAATCCGGATGCCCTTCCAAGTAAAAAGACACCAAACGCAAGCAGCGCCAGCATCATTCCCATAGCTACGGTTCTTGCCATGTGCCAATTATGCGGAAATAACAACAACCCCAATCGATAGAACCACTGTGTTTCAAATACACGAAGTTCTGTACTGTAAAACCAGTCTGTAGTAATAATCGTATGGCTTTTATTTAAAGCATCGGCTAATATCATCTCCGAGGCCATATCCGAATCTAACATACGAATTCCATATTTTATTAAATATCTTAGATCATAAAGATAGCCTGCAATCAAAAATAAAAAAGGCATTACATAAGCCTTAATGTTTTTTAGTTTGTTTTCCTTCATAATACCGTCCTCTTTATATTTCTTTCATTTACGAAACACGACAATCATTATTTCTCACTCTCTACACTTTGTCAATACAATTCACGGCTTACTTCCAATATGAAAACGATTTTTATATATGCCAAAATTCCCCATATTTTATTGACATTACAGTGTCACTATGCTATTTTGTAGGCAATAGTTATAATTTTCATACTTAAAGGAGGAAAATTAAAATGGCATTTTGTCAGAAATGTGGTAAAGAACTTGTTGAAGGACAGCCTTGTTCTTGTCAGAAATCAGTAGCAAAGGAAATGGGCGCAAACGTTAAGAAGGAAGCTAGCGAAGCTCTTGGTAACCTTGTAGGTTTAGTAAAATCTATCATCGCCAATCCCGAAGATACAGTAACTGAGTACATCAATGGTGAAGATCAGAAGGCTGCTTACCAGTTAATCGGTATTGAGGCCGTTGCAGTGGTTGCTTCCAACCTCATTTTTAGATTGTTCTCTACAATCTTCCGTTCCTATGATTACTCCGTAGCTTCATACCTTACCAGCATCATTGCAAGCATCGCTGTTGTTGCTGCTGCAATGTTTGGTGGTGCATTTATTATTCAGCTTATGGCAAAACAGTTTGGTGGTGTTGATATTAGCTATAACAAAGCATTAGCTATTGCATCTCTTCAAGCTATTGTAATTTCACCTGCCATTTTAGCTTATAACATTATTTCTTCTATCGGAATCTATTTCTTAACCAGCATTGTTGGTACACTGTATGCAGGTATTAAGGTTCTTGCAATTATGTTAACCTACTATGGTTTCAACACAGTAGTTCAGGACAAGAAGAAATTATTCTACGGTATTGGCGCTTACGTTGTAGTTCTTGAACTTATCTCTTATGTTATTAATCAGATCGTTCGTTAATCGAATCATTAGCCAATTATAGAGATCGTAAAAACAGCTCTAAGTTGAGGCACTTGCCATTCATTGGCAGGTGCCTCTTTTTTTCACTTTACGGAGAATTTGCTGTAATTATCGCACATAAAAGGATCTCTCATCCTCTACCAAAGGAATCACCTTGGTCTCTATCGTATCTATCTCAATATAATCACTCTGGTTAATCATTTTAAGCATTCTGTTAATGGCCTCTTCTGTCCCTTGCGCTTCCATCTCCACAGAACCATCCCATTCATTCCTGGCCCAGCCCGTAATACACATTCCATTAGCTGCGTGCTTTGCCCTATATCTAAATCCAACACCCTGTACTCTTCCTGTAAATCTAAAATGCTTTCTAACCATATCTAAACTCTCCTTCATGCAACTATCTTATTTTCATCCTTCCCACATGTCAAGTTTACATATAGATATCTGGGTAAATCAGCATAATCGAGATATTAGATTAATTTTTCAGACCTTGATTTCACGTCGGTTCTTCAAATTTTCGAGCCTGGCGAAGAAAATTTGTTAGTACCGCTACGTGAAATGTAGAGCGAAAGCGTGTCTGTAAAAATTAATATAATAGTGAGATTATGCTGATTTCCCCAGATATCGTTGCAAAAAGCTAAAACATGCTGTATGATGATGTCAGTTAGTTACATGAAGGAGAAGTTTGTCTATGCTAACATTGGATCAATTAAAGATAAAGGAGTCGGCTGTGATTACTGCCGTAGGTGGAGAGGGTTCATTAAGGCATCACCTCCTGGATATGGGTATGATTCCGGGAACTGAGGTAACGCTCATTAAGTTTGCTCCCATGGGAGATCCTATGGAGATTCAGATTCATGGTTATGAACTGACATTGCGATTAGCCGACGCTAAGAATATTCAGATTACAAATATTGAAAAGAATGAAGAAAAAAAAGAGGACGCTAAGGAAGGCAAGACTAAGGGAAAAGAAAAACGTACGATTGTTCCTCATCCCGGCTTTGGCGAAGGTGGAATTTATCATGAGAAAGCCCATGAGAATCCTCTTCCGGAAGGTGAAACCATTACCTTTGCGTTGATGGGCAATCAGAACTGTGGTAAGACAACATTGTTTAACCAGCTAACCGGTTCCAACCAACATGTTGGAAACTTTCCCGGAGTAACGGTTGACCGCAAGGATGGTGTCATCCGTGGTAATGATAATACATTGGTAACAGACTTGCCCGGTATCTATTCCATGTCTCCTTATACGGCTGAGGAAATCGTCAGCAGACAGTTTGTTTTAGATACCCATCCCAAGGGAATCATCAATATTGTTGACGCTACAAACATTGAACGAAATCTATATCTAACCCTGCAGCTTTTGGAATTGAATATTCCCATGGTTTTGGCACTGAACATGATGGACGAGGTGCGTGAAAACGGTGGTGCTATTTTGGTAAACCAGCTGGAAGCAAGCCTAGGAATACCTGTTATTCCCATTGCTGCAGCCAAGAATGAAGGTATTACAGAGTTAATTGAACATGCCATCCATGTAGCCAAATATCAGGAACGTCCTTTAAGGCAGGATTTCTGTGATGCCGAGGGAAAAGGCGGTGCCGTACACAGAGCACTTCACGGAATCATGCATCTGATTGAAGACCATGCCCAAAGCAAAAATATCTCCACTCGATTTGCAGCCAGCAAGCTTGTGGAAAATGATCCTTTGATTATGAAATTATTGGAGCTTGACGATAATGAGAAGGATATGATAGAGCATATCCTTGTCCAGATGGAAAAAGAAAGTGGCCTGGATCGAACTGCTGCCATTGCAGATATGCGTTTTGACTACATCTGCAAGCTATGCAAAGAAACCGTCATTAAACCTACCCAGTCCAAGGAACGAATCAGAAGCGAAAAGCTGGACCGCGTGTTAACCGGAAAATATACTGCCATTCCTGCATTTATCCTGATTATGTGCTCCATATTCCTACTCACCTTCCAAGTGATTGGCGCCTTCCTGCAGGGGCTTTTGGAGCAGGGAATCAGCATTCTCTCCGGATACGTGGTAGCGCTTATGGAAAAAGGACATGTAAATCCTACCCTGCGCGCCCTCATCTCAGATGGGATTCTCAATGGTGTCGGTAGCGTTATCAGCTTCCTTCCCATTATTGTTACCCTGTTTTTCTTCCTCTCCATGCTAGAGGACAGTGGATATATGGCAAGAGTCGCCTTTGTTATGGACAAACTGTTACGTAAGCTGGGTCTATCCGGTCGAAGTATTGTACCTATGTTAATCGGCTTTGGTTGTACAGTCCCCGGTGTCATGGCAAGCCGTACACTTCCTTCCGCACGAGATCGAAAGATGACCATCCTGCTGACACCCTTTATGAGCTGCTCAGCCAAGATGCCGGTATACTCCTTCCTGTGTGCTGTGTTCTTCCCCAAATATGGCGGATTTATTATGGCTCTTTTATACTTTGGAGGAATTTTTGTAGGCATCCTGACGGCACTGATTATGAAACGCTTGCGTTTCAAGGGCGAAGCAGTTCCTTTTGTTATGGAACTGCCTAACTACCGTATGCCGGGTCTAAAAAATGTATCCCAGTTGCTTTGGGAAAAAGCAAAAGACTTTTTACAACGAGCATTCACAGTTATTTTCCTTGGAACGATTATTATCTGGGTATTACAAACCTTTGATGCCGGCTTGAACGTAGCAGCCTCCTCCAAGGATAGTATCCTAGCGACCATTGCAGGTCTCATTGCTCCGCTCTTCTCTCCTTTAGGTTTTGGAGACTGGAGAATATCGACAGCCTTAATCAGTGGTTTCATTGCAAAAGAAAGTGTGGTTTCCACCCTTTCCGTACTGTATGGCTCTACTATGGCCATTGCTGCCAGCCTTACACCACTGACCTGCATTAGCCTCTTGGTATTCTGCTTACTGTATACTCCCTGTATTGCAGCCATTGCTGCCGTCAGAAGGGAGCTTGGCAGAAAATGGGCCTTATTTGTAGTATTCTTCCAGTGCAGTGTTGCCTGGATTTGCGCCTTTGTGGTATATACCATAGGATCATTCTTTATTTAATCAATACATCACCTATAAATAATACCACCATGTTTCCATGGTGGTATTGTTATACACTCTACTATACAGTTGTGAACTACCCAATCATTTGTGGGAAAGGATAAATTAGTATGCAGACATTCTGAATCTGCGAATCTCATTTTCAATTGTTTCTTCGATTCTACTGATTGGATTCCTTGCCGGCTTACCTGTATAGTACCCTTGAATCAGGTCAATTCCCATACGAATACATTCTCTTAATTCTTCTTTCGTCTCTACGCCTTCTGCCAGCGCTTTGACACCGTTATTATGAGCATATTCGATGATGTTTCGTACAAAATGCTGTTTCTGCGGCTGCTCGTGAATCTCTGTAATCAACTGACGATCGATCTTTACATAGTTTGGCAGATATCGAAGCAGATTATTTACATTGGAATATCCTGCGCCGTAATCATCAATTGCAATATCACAACCAAGCTCCTTATATTTTTCCTTGAAGTTGTTCAGCTGAAGATCATCCAGTTCTGATTCTTCCGTAAACTCAATCACAAATCTACCAGAACTGTTTATTACTCTGCGAGCAAAGGTATCCGAATCCCCCTTGGTCATCTCCTGGCCCGGAAGACTGTTAATAAATACCTTGGCTTCTCCAAAATCCTCCAGATGCTTTTCTACATCAGCAGTTACATTTAACAATGTAGCTCTTTCCACATCATGAAGACGATTTAAATAGTGGGCGGATTGAATAATCTGAAGTGGTGATATCTTCTCCGCTTCACACCGCATCAAAGCTTCATAAGCATAAATACTTCCATCCTCAGCATTTACAATCGGCTGATAATAGTAGGTCAAAAGATTCTGTGTTAAAATCTTATCTACCAACTGATTTCTCTTGATTTCATCCATTACCTCGCCCATATCCGTCTTACCAACCTGACGCAGCATAATCTTTTTATGATTCTTTACACTGACTGTTCTGTTTACCAAAGCCTCCAGGTCTCTTGAATTTTGAATTTCATCAAAGAGATCCGCCGTATGAATATCTAACCCGGCGTCAAACTCTTCAGTAGCACGGAACTCTGTCATCTTTTTCTCAAGATTGGAGATGATTTCCTGACCACGCAAAACTTCCTCAGTATCACGCAGGGCCAGAAGGAACTCATCGTTACTCATACGAGCGCAAACCTCATCTTCTCTGACTTCATCTCTGATAAATCTAGCCAGAGCCCGAATTACTTTATCCCCATATTCTCGTCCGTGAAGTTCATTGATGGATTTTAAATTCTTAACATCAACCGCAATCACTACTACCGGAATCTCTTCTGCTTCCTCTGATAACAAAATTTCTGAAGAACGTTTTAAAAAGCCCTGATAGTTATATAAACCGGTAACAGAGTCTCGAATCTGATCCGCCTTTACCCTTTCAATCAATGCCTGCAAATACTGCTGTCTGTAAAAGGACTCCATTCCCTGCATAACATCTCTCATCCATACTCTGTAGCTTTCATCATAAACACGCATCTCTGTCGCATAGTTCAATACCGCATATCCAAAACAACGGTCATCACTATAAATGGGATTAAAAATATATGTTGTAGGGTAATCTCTCTCTTCATGTAATGCAGGTATTAAGTCCTTGACATCCAAACAATGATCAAAGAAGATATCTCCTTCGCCTTCCTCCTGTTGTCCGTCACAGCTTAGCACATGATAGACCTTATCCGTGTAACCCTTTCGAAGTGCTTTTTCCCCAATGTTATTCTCAGGGTTCATAAAACCATCGTTCATAAATATATCAAAATGCGCGAAGGGTTTAATCTGGTATACATAGTTTCTTACATTTTCCCAAAAGCCTTCCAAAGTATTCTGAGAAAGCATATCCTCCAGCATATGGTTAAACTCAGAGAACATACTTCTGGAGGAATTCTGAGTTCTCCACACACTACGAAGCTTCTTGGGAACCATCTCAATCTCATGGTGACAGCCGCAGCTGCCGCCTACAAATATAGGCGCCTTGGGTTCAAACTTTGGTGTCTCTTTTCCGAGAATTGCTGCGTCCAAATATAATAGACAATACTCTCCGCATTCTCCTGCCGGAATCTCCGCAGAGGTTAGGGGTTTGGGACTATGTCTTCCTTCTTCAATAGAGTCATAACCAACAAGTGCCACTTCCTCCGGCACCTTCACACCATTTTCTGTCAATCTGGCACCGGCACCAATTGCCATAATATCGTTTGCACAGGCAATGGCTCTTGGCATATGCTCACGATCCTTCAAAAGCTCATCAATGAAGCTTTCTGCCGAATCATACCAATAGTTACCATGATAAATCCACTCTTCGCGAATAGGAAGATGATGCGCATTCATACTATCCATAAAGGCATTCAATCTCTGCACAGAATGAATATGACCTTTTTTTCCACCCAAAAAAGCAATATCCTTATATCCGTGAACATCAATCAAATGATCCACCAGCTTACGCACCGGTGTGTAATGATCCATCATCACAGATTCAAAAATATCGCTTTCCTGGTCCACAACCAATACCGGACCCTTGAACCTTTCCTTTACACTTCTCTGTAAGGGGTCCTTTAAGTCCTTGGTCAATATAGTATCCAATAAAATAAGAACTGCATCAAATAAATCATAGTTTACAAGCTCAAAGATATTGGAATCTCCAATATCTCTAAGCCAGGTTTCCTGATACTTTTGATGCAGCGAAAAAACACAGACATCATAATCATGCGTATATGCCTGTTTCATAAATCCTTTTAAAAAACGATTCTGTGTAGTCTCGTCTACTTGTCCAACTAATACGGCGATTCTTTTTCTCATGCAGTTCTCCTCCATGATTTCTACACAATTACAACTACACTTATTATACAACTTTTTATGCATTTTATAAACAGATTTCTATCTGTTTTTCGCCTTCTCTACAGCCTCTTCGATAGTCATACCGGCAAATTCCTGTGCCCCATAAATTCTGCCGGATTTCTTGTCATCCAGGAAAGCTCCAACCAGAATTCCGGGGATTGCGCTTTCAGGACTATTGGGTGCCTGTGGACCACCAAGATCAGTTCTGCACCAGCCCGGATCTGCAAGGTTAATCATAACATCTGTTCCCTCTACCTTGGTTCCCATATCAATCGTAACCTTGTTTAACGCTGCCTTACTTGCTGAGTAACCAGCCTGCTGTGGATCCTTATCAATACCACTGGTTGTATTTACAATTCTTCCAAAGCCCTTCTTGATCATCTTGGGAAGATAATGATAGCAAAGCATCATGGGAGCGATCGTATTTACACGAAAGCTAATCTCATAGTCAGATACAGGTGTTGTCAGATAGTCTGTACGATAAGCAATCTGAAGTCCTGCATTATTTAAAATAATATCTACATCCACACCAAGTGCATCGATCTCCTGCATCATCTTTTCAACAGAGGCAAGGTCCGATAATTCCGCCTCAACACAATAAACCTTGATTCCATATCCCTCTAACTCTTTTTTAAGCTCCTTGGTATGATCAAGGCTTCTTGAGTGAAGAATTAAGTTACATCCCTTCTTGGCCATAAACTGTGCAGATAATTTTCCGATTCCTCTGCTGGCACCGGTGATAAGAGCATATCTATTTTCTACGTTTGTCATTTTTGTTCCCTCCAAATATTATAATTGTTAAAAATCTCTAAAAGAGCTTTTTAAGAAAATCATTATATAAAATATCCAAGAAAAATACTGCTGCCGGAAGCGCCATAAATAGCTGAAAGGTCAAGGGCTTTACCTTGCCCTGCACCCATCTGATTACAGGCACCAGCACATATACTAAAATAATTCCGCATAATGCAAAGAACGCAATGGAGCGGAAACAAATATATCCGTCAACATTTCCCCAGTTCCAAATCTCTGTATTATAATCCCAGCTTCTATGATGATTGTTGAAGTTGTACTGTACATAGCCTGTAGCATATTCTAAAATGCCGCTAAACAGTCCACTCAGCACAAGAACCTGCCACCAGTGCTTTCTAAACCACCAGCAGGTTGCAATAATCAGCCAGCCACCAAATCCGTAAAGCTGTATCCATGGTCCAAAGCCGGATCCTCTCTTAGAAAGAAAACCATCATTGAAGAAATAAAAGATTTCTTCATAAACAAAACCAAAGATGCCTGACATATAAAAGATTCCCAGAAGATACAGGATAATATCCTGTTTTGACATTCCTTCCAGTCCTTCTCTGAATTTTTCTTTCATTTTATCCTCCGTAAAGAAACAACTACTCTGCGTACTTCATCATTGCTTCAACAATTTCAGGGAATACCCATTCTGCTGTCTTTCTGTCAATGATTCCAAAACGTTCCCCATTACCGGTCGTTTCGTTGTTATCCCACCATACACAGGTAAGTCCTCTTGCTCTTGCATTGGCAATATAGCATCCTGCATGGTCAACTCTTGCCTCCAGATTGCCATTCTTTTCCATAGAGCCAAACTCATCAATGACTACAGGAATTCCATTTGCTACATACTTTTTGTACAAATCATTCATGAATGCAATGGCATCGGTTACGTTTCTCGCATTCGCTGAAGACCAGGTATCGGTTCCCGGAGACTCAAGTGCAAAGCTGTATGGTGAATAGGAATGCACTTCCAAAATAATATGATGATCATTGTCTACAGGATCTGTAGGAAGTACGAAACCTTTATTTAATACACCATCGGGAGCAGCGCAATAGCCGGGACACATTAAGTATCTGGTTGCATTATTGCCGCCTGTTGCACGAACCTCATTTACAAATGCCTGATTTAAAATATTGATACACTCGATTGCTTCGATACAATCTGCATTGTTAGGATCAATCCACCACTCATTGTTATGGCCAACCATTCTGGGCTCATTCATCGCTTCGAAGATCAAATGTTCATCATAATCCTGAAATCTTACTGCAAGCTGTGCCCAAATAGCTGTCACATATTCTTCTGACTGCTCCAAATGCTCCTTGGTTGGATAAAGGAAAGCCAGTTCATTGTCATGATGAATATTTAAGATGACATACATATCTCTATCGATGCAATAGTCCACCACTTCATTTACTCTGTCAAGCCACGCCTCATCAATGGTATATCCATCAGTGAGATGATTGTGCCATGAAACCGGAATACGAACAGTGTTAAAGCCTGCTTCCTTTAGTGCATCGAACAGCTCAGGTGTTGCCTTGGCACCACACCATGCAGATTCATAATCTAATCCATTGCTTAACCAGGTACAGTTAGTTGCGTCGAAGGAATTGCCCAGATTCCATCCAATCTTCATATCACGTACAAAACGCATGCTCTCTGTATCAGGAATATCAAACTGTGCAATATTATACTTGTTCTCTTCCTGCACTGTAGGCTCCTTGGTTTCCTCTGTTGACTCCACTACTGATTCCTCATTAGATACCGCTTCGCTCTTTGATTCAACTATGCTTTCCGTAGGCTCTTCACCGGATGCTGCAGTGCTTTCCACCACACTACTTTCCACTACAGAAGCCTCCCCAGTCTCCGTAGTAGGATTTGTATCCTCGCTACCGCATGCTATAAGAGAAGCGGACAAACAAAGAGCTGTCAGCAAAGCAGCGATTTTCTTTGATTTTTTGCTATACATAAAATATACCTCCATGAATCGATAGGTTTATTATACCATGAAATTAACCTTCCACCCAATTAATAACGGCGATAAAAAAACATTTTTTCTGTGCTTCCCAACTCTTCATATCCCATTTGTATGCACAAATTATCAATGTATCCCCCAGAAAGCGTCATCATATATTTACTCTTTAATTCATTCCAATTTTCTATAATGTAACTTTGGGTACAACAACTAATTCCAAAACCTTTTGAAATCACTATATTTTCTCTCTGATAAACGTCTTCCCAGTATTCTAGTTCTTCTGCAAGTTTCTCATTATAAATCAGGATATCATAATCATCCGGCACCAAAGAACCACTCTTTAGAAACCATACAAGACAAACTACCAGAACCAAATTAACATTCATAATTTTCTTTTCATGATAGTTGTTTGCCCAAAGCAAAATACCACAAACAGAAAAAGAATAAATATGACGGCCACCTTCATTTACTTTGCCACCAATTAATAGCGTAGCTGCCACTAATCCCAAGATCATGACAACATATGTTATATTCACACATACAGTCTGTGAATCTTTATGTTTGAAAAAAGAATAGATTAAAACAATTGCCGTAATAAATGCTATCAGGTACTGACATCCTGCCGTATTTCCATCGTTAAATGCATGAACCACATAGAACCATAATTCATTCAAAATAGAACTAAACCTAGCAAAAAAACCAGCAAAATTTCCTCGAAACAGTTCTTCAAACATCTCTGTATCAAACATTCCCTCATAATAAGGACTTGAAAAGAAGTGACTATACATTCAATAAGAAATTACATTTACTATGATAATAATCACGCTATAAACTCTATAAAAGCTCGTTTTTCTCTGAAACAAAATCATACATGGAAGCAATACCAAAATTAACATAAAAGGTCTGCATATCGTTAATATTGAGCTAACAACAACCATAACAATAAGATTTCTTCTGTTATGATTTCCTTTTGCCCAATTAATCGCCGAAGCAAAAAAATAAGCACCATGCACAACACGGTTGTTTCAACCATGCCGCTAATAAGATGAAGTGGAAGACTTGGATATGGTGTAAACAATACTAAACTAATCTCCACTCCTTTTGTATCCATATCGGAAAGCTTAACATAAATGACTAAAGTAATAGAAAATAATAATATGTTACAAAAAGTCATGGTGATATAATTCCAACCAAATATCATCCCAAATATAATCCAAGGTAAGAATAAAATAGGATTCCATGTTGCAAAACTTCCAATAAGTGCATGCGCTTCATTGTATCCAAAAAAGCCTTGCGGAACACCATATGATAAAATTCCTTCTACCTGTTTAAAGTAAAACAAAACATCATTGTTATCTGAGTTCAGAAGACAAATATCTCCAAAAGATATCCCCCTTACATTGCAATACAATAAACACAATAAAATTGGATAGAAAAAACTACAGTATATTTAATCCACATTTTATAATCAATCCTTTTATCCTGCATTCTTTCCTATCCTTTCCCCCAGTTTTCTGACAACTCTCCTAATTCCGGCACTTGCCAATATAATGTAAAATGGTGCATATGCAAATAGATATCTCGCTCTAGCTTCAAATAATAATTCAAAGAGAGTAATTCCTATTGCAGAAATATAGAGTACATCCGCCTTTTCTATTTTCTGTTCCTTGTTATACACCATTTCTGCAAACATCGCGATTATGAACATAATCCACAGTAACTGATTTACAGCTAAATAAATATTGTAGTAATTTCCTCCAGGCAGAATCCAATTATATAAAAACAGATTTACTGTACCTATATTTCTCTGCGGCACTCCCCAATAAAAATCATCTTCAAAGAACCAGGAAAAGGTGCCGTCTCCATAATTCATTGACATCTTTTTGGTATATAATTCTATAAGTCCAATCGGTCCCAATTCATAGAGTCTTCGTGCTATTTCTTTTTTTTCCGTTTCAACTCTTAGCTCTTGATTTGGACAGGAAAGAGAAAATAAAGCATCATCATTGCTATAGCTTCCATAAGAATCCTTATTCAATCCCATCATAATATAATGATATGGACCAAAACTATAATCTTTATTGATTTTCATATGCAAATTGGGAACCATCATACATTGATATAAGATGAACGAGAATATAATTCCCACCAAACCAGCTGACAAAAACTTGATAACATATTTGATACTTATCTTTTTATAATTGTCAAAAAGGTAAAGAATTTCCATTATGACAATCGCAATAAAAGAAACTACAATCTGCGGTTTAATATATATTCCCAGAATTACTAGTGCCCCCAAGAAAAACATCATCAATATATTTTTAGCGTTATCTTTTTTGATTCTTAAATATATGTATACCATCAAAACAGGGAAAACAATCGCCACACCGTCTGTATACGGAACCATAAACCATGGCGAGAAGCCTAAAAATAAATGATATAGTGCAAAAACCATTGTGGAACACTTCTTGCTTTTATATAATTCATCCGTAATAAAATAGGCTAATAATCCCGTTATTGTATTCACCAATTGATTTAAAGCAAGAATACCTGTTTCAATATCTATTCCTAATAATCTGGCCAGTGTTCCCACTACTTTATATACATACAAAACCAAAAGGTTATTGGGATAAATTGAAAAATAATCATGGTTTAAATGGATATAATCTGCCAGAACTTCTTTTTCTACCGTGTCAAATAAAGTTCCGACATCCCACCCCAGATAAAAGTAGCGATTGTAATTCAGCCAGAATTGTAAAATTCCCAATAAAACACTGCCTACAAAAACTCCCATCAATGAGAGTTCCAATTTTAACCTACTTTTAACGGCACAAAAACAAATCCCTAATAACACCATACCAGCACTGATACCAAAGGCCCAATGTGGCAAGGGAAATGCGTTTGTAATTGCCCCAGGGAAAGCAAAATCAGAAATAAAAATTGAAATGCCTACCCAAATCAGCATCAATATATATATATTCTTGTAAATCCTTTTTAAGATTCCAGTCATACTATTTACAGTTTATATCTCCTATTACAAATAACACCAATAACATGTAGTTGGAGGATCCACCTCCCAATACATATTCTCCCTGTTGCCAGAGATACGGATATTCCAAAAATTCCGGAAAATTGGGACTTATCAATTCCGTTCCTGAGCTTACTCCACCAGGTATAAAGGAATAATCGGCCCTATTTGCTCCATATGCCGTTGTATTGGATTTCGCACCTACACCGGAGGCAAAAGCCGCAGTATTGGTTCCCGGATGCACTCCCAGAACAAAATGCAATGCTCTATGCATTGGTTCTGAAGGAAAAATATCTGGGAAAGCCCTATGTAAGAAACCATACCGAACACCAAATCCCTGTATTCCCCAGCCGGCACCCCATGCACCTGGACGATATGGTACCCCATATGGTGTTTTCTCACATTCTTTCATGATTTCTACATACTCATCTTTTGCTTTAGAAATCATATGTTCTCTGAATCCAGTCTCATTCAATAAAATCATGACTCTGGTAGCTAACCACCCAAGCCGACCAAAATTATCAAAAATGACGTCTGCATTGCTTAAAATATATTTTTTATACTCATCTTCATTGGTGCTTAAGAAAAGTTCTATGGCCGCCTGCATCTTTCCGATTTCATGGCCCCTCTCCTCTGTAATATGATATACCTCCACAGCTATTTGTAAAGCTTTTGTTGCGATTTCATCATTGAATCCCACCATGCTTCGATGAGCACAGGCAAGCTGGGCTGCCACCTCGAATTCTCTGTCCGGATGATCCTCTGTAAATACCCATCTGTCATCCTCACTTGGAACGCCGTCTGTCATATTGGCACCATCGCCTAGAAGAACATATTGACGAAGGTCTCTGCAGATAATTCCTCTATAGAATCTGCCTAAAGCTTCATAACCGCCAATAATCGTCAATAAGCCGTGCTCTATCTGTTCCTGCAAATCATTTTTTCCATCCGGAAGATGAATCTCTACCAGATGCTCCTTTTGATTCACAGTTGTACTATCATAATAGGTTTTGAATGTCTCATAAATCAGAGAAAGAATATATACCTCTCCTGCCTGTGACTCAATACGAAGATCATAATCTCCTGCATCATGCCATCCACCTTTGTTTAGCCCGGGAACATGTTCTCCAGGCTTATACTTACATAGGGTATCTTTTCCCTGGTAATAGCCATCAAAATGATTGTAATCCGTCGGCGCCATAACTGCGTCATCCATGTGGCACAATCCATGCCAGATACGATACTTTTCACGGACCTGCATGTGGCACATCTGTACGGGCAGAAAATACTCTAAAACAGGCTGCCATACACCCCTGTCATAAACGGTTTTTGTGATGGCAAATACCGCAGATTTTCCTTCTTTGTAGCATACCTGATATAATCCTTCCTCCGTGACAGTGCTAAAGTCAAAGGTTTTATAGTTGTATCTAAGAAACTCTCCCCATATAGTCGGTTTCTTGGAACATACTAGCTTCGCTCCATCCTTGGTGAATTTATAGAGAAACGCTTCTGCATCGTCACTATCCTTTATATCACATTCCAGGATTGCTTTCTTCTGCTGGCCCGGATGATAACCCACTTGAGATACCTGCACTACCGGCTGATAGATCCAGTCCTCTTTTACCCTGGGTTCGATAATCCAGGTCAGAACTTCTCCTGCCTGTTCCACCGGCAACTCACTGTTTAATACAAACCAACCATTGTTATGATTCATTCGACCGTCATACAGGCGAAGAATAGATTCCTTGCTTCTAACGGTAAAGCAATACAAATCACTGCCCGGAAGCGCTGTGAATACATGTCCTGTGCAGTATGGCTCTGCAATCACATCATCTGCAACAATGGGACTATAGTAAGTTCTGTCCCCTATTAAATTTTGAAGATTTGCTTTTCCCTCTCCCTGGGGATATATATCCATCAGATCAATATTGGCTGCTTTTTTCAAGGTTGGTCCATTGGGCTGCGTAGGGAAAATGCCTACCTGCTCATCCATAATCCACGACTTACCAACAACATGCACCGGAACCAGCTCCAGGTTAAATCCCGCTTTTCCTTGTAGTTCCTTGGGAATGGGCTTCTCTAAAATCACACTTATTTTTACACCATTTTCATCGGGAACCGCCTGTACGGTATAATCAAGTTCCAAATCAGGATAAATAATGGGATTAAATCCCTTCATATGGGCGCGACAATCCGGATAATGCAGCTTCGCCCCTGCCATCCCATTCTCTTCGTCAAAAATTCTTTCCATACGTACCGGCGTTGGCTGCCACTGTCCCGGTGTCTGCTCAAAACGTACATCACCGCAGCTAGCCATACGCCTGTCATGCATAATTAAACTGATTCCCGCCTGATGTCCACAGGCATAGTCATCGCTAAAAACAATAATGTCCACACCGCCACAACTAATATTTTTCGTTTTGGGATTGAATGTAAAAGATTTGCCCATAAGATTCTCCTTCATGTTGGATAATTTAAGTCACGCTCTAAATCCTATGGAAAATTATAGCATAATGGGAGATGGGGAAAATGTATAATACTGCTGTATTGCTGTAAAATAGTGGCTAATCAAAAAAGATTGGATTTTACATTTGTTCTGTGTATAATTCATTTATAATTCATACGGAGATTTACAAAATGAAAAAAGAATTACTATATAAATTAAGATATATATTTTTCAGTATTATTATTTCTATAATATTAGGAGCATTGCTACTAATGCTGGTCTACAGTCTGCCCATTAAAAATATTATTGGCAATATCGCAAATTCCAGCAATATATATGCTACAAATGAAATGTATCCTCAATGGGCACCTGACAACCTTGGTAGTACCATAGATAATTACACTGATTCCCTTATGCTAAACCTTGCCCTCTTTCCTGGTACCGGATCAAGCATCAAGGATTCTATGAATTCACCTTATCTACACTTTTTAAACAGCCAGACTCCTATAGAAGACCTTTTTTTATCTTTCTCTGAAGCTAACTACGAATATGCTTATTTACAAACTTATCCTCGCTATTGGCATGGATACTTGACCGTTTTAAAACCCTTATTATCTGTTACCTCTTTTTCTAACATTCGAATGATGAATGCCTACTTACAGCTCATTTTATTATGTGTAGTATGCATCAAACTATTTCAACTTGGAAAGGCAAAGGCACTACTTCCCTTCGGTGATGCCATCCTAGTTATTAACCCAATAAGCACTGCCCTATGTATGCAATTTTCTTCCATTTACTACATTACTCTTCTTGGAATACTTTCACTTTTACACATGAAGGACACTAAGAATTACTGGAAGATTTTTTTGTGGATAGGAATCTGTACCGCCTATTTTGATTTATTAACTTACCCTCTTGTTGGTTTAGGAATAACTTTACTTATTTTTCTGACCGTAAAAAATACTTCTTCTGAAAAACAGCTGCCCAAGGTCCTTACCGCCTCTGGCGTATGGCTTCTTGGTTATGCCGGAATGTGGATTGGTAAATGGATTTTAGCTTATATTATAACAGGTAACAATATCATTCTGGACGGTTTCTCTAATGTTCTGCACCGAATGAATGATGATACTCTTCTCGAATCCGGAATAAGCAATGCTTCTAAGGTTCAGGGTATATTATTAAACCTTGAAGCCCTGCTCACTTTCCCGATAATTGTTCTGATTTGCATAGGCACACTATGGTTTATTAAAAGGTTGCTAGGTAAAAAATATGTTATTTCAATCAATCCATCCTCTGCATTAAACATAGGAATCGTAGCCCTCTTTCCTTTTGTATGGTACTTGATTGTAAATAACCATTCCATAATACATCGTTGGATGACATACAGAAGTTTATCTATAACTGTTTTTGCAGTAACATATATACTGATTTCCACTATAAAGCCTAAATCTTCAGAATAAAGTTCGGAAAAATCAAGTCTTTTTGAGGGTACATTATAAGGGTCTAGGATTGCTCCTAGACCCTCACAAAATTTGATTATCCTATCCACGTTCATTATTAATCACAATATAGCACTACCCTTTACTTGGAAACCACTAAGAACTAATCCCCAATATAACCATCTGCATTTTTTCTATTCGGATACACTTCTATGTCATTGATATAAATCACAACTTTTTGACTATCAACATCTAATGTATAATAGAATTGTCCATCATCCATACCAACAACTTCGGGAACATACAACATATTGGATGGCTTATTATCCTCTGTTATTAATGTCTTAGTTGTCACATTCTCTGTAATACTCTGACTTACAATATCCTCTCTGTAACCCGATGCGAAGCTTTCAACACAGACTATATCCTGTCTACGTTTTTGCTTAGCTACATAGAGCACCCTCTTTCGATAAAAATCTTTATACGCATCTTCATCTTCCTTTTTTATCAGTTCGATGATTTCGTCCATACATTCTTCATCTTCAGGTTTTTCCCCAAACCCCATATACTTATTCAATTCCGTACCATTTCTCTCTTCGAAAAGCTTTGATTCCAAATTAGATGGATTATAATAAGACGCAACTATAAACTGTGCCCAAGCTAATTTCAAGTTTCCTGTTTCCTCGTATTTTTTTCCTGCTTCAACCCACTTTGTGATATCAACTTGCACATATTCAAATTCACTTGCAGTCATCTCCTCATTCTCATTTGCATTAGGGGGTGTCGGTTGATCCTTTACTCCACATGCCACAAACGAACAACAACTACATACTAATATGCCAATTACTAATTTCTTTTTCATCGATTTTCTCCTGATTATCTATTGTTACTCTTATTTTATCCTGTTAATAAAAGTTATTTTATCATTGCCACAATCGTTATGCAACCCCATACACTAGAAGCCATTTGAAATATTCTTAATATCTTCGATATATTACTACATTATCCGTTCTTCCAACTTCATACATTCCACAATTAGCGCATGTAATATCTATTACACCATTGGGAATTGTTGCAATATACCTGCTTTTTAAATCGAGCCAGTTATTGTATACATAATCCATGTCACATAGACTAATTCCCATTCCTTTAGGTAATGCAAACAATTCTCTATGATTCATAATTTTATATTCTTCCCCATTCCAATCAGCAATCAGCCACACAATTGTATTATCATAGTCAATATCATTTGAAACACTAATATTTTGTTGTTCAAAAACACTTACCCAATAATTTACCCTTATTTCTATTTCCTTATCCATTACAGGAATATCATAATCATCCGGAATTAACGTACCTCTTTGAATAAATAACAATAACAAAATTGTCAAGAAAAGATTGCCACATATTTCAATCTTATTTTCCATCATCGTGGAACAAATAAATAGTCCCGCAACTGCTATTGCAAAAAAATGTCTTGATCCTGTATTCGCAGATCCCAAAAGAAAAATAACTGCAAGTAATAAGCCAATCACTTCGAGCACATAAACCCAAGAAATTTTATGCTGTTTTTTGAATTTAGAAACTAATATACAGAAAAATCCACAATAAAAAGCTACAAAATAATGAAGACCTCTTATACTTCCTTTCGCAAATAAATTAAAAATATATTTTACTATTTTTATGCCTGTTTCATTTACACATGCTACTAATTTAATATACACATCTCGCCAATTTCCAGAAAGAAAAGCCTTTATTATACTTAGATCAAAAAGCTCCGTAAAATATGGTGCACAAAAATAATGGCCACATATAATATATAGTAACAAAGTAAATAAAATGATAGTCCCAAAAAGAAGAGTCCCCTTCATTTTATATCTCTTTATTAAATATATTCCCGGCAGAATAAGTAAGATAATAAAATATGGACGTATAACCGCAATCATCACACTTAATATAAATAGGACAATACCCTCTTTTTTTCCTTTTGTCCTTTCTAATCTTATTGCCATACCAAAATATAGACACAATAATGCTGCCATAATTATTTCCGGCAAACCTGATAACAAATGTAATGATACACTTGGAAACAACACAAGAAAAAGCATAAAGCAACCTATATTTTTCCAGCTCATTCGTGCCAAACTAACACTCACGACTAATGATATTGAGAAAAAGAAAAGATTGCAAAAAAACATCTTTCCATAACTCCATCCCAAAATCTTACCACATATTATCCATGGTAAAAAAATTAATGGGTTCCATGCTCCCAAGCTTCCAATCAATGCTCTGCTCTCATTGTATCCAAAATATCCCCTTGGCATGCCATATGACAATATACCTTCGATAGTTTTGTAATAGAATATAGAGTCATTATTATAGGAATTCGGTAAATACAAATCGCCAAAATATACACCCCTCATTGATAAATAACACAGTACCATCACATATGGAAAAATTCCAACAACTATACATTTACATAAAATATCATGTTTTTTAATCCAGTTTATCATATTATCCTCCATTTTTTAGGAAGTTACTATATATCCTCTCCACGCCACCTCAAATTAATAATAAAAAAAGAACCGACCCCAGAGCTCCTATGTCTCCAAAACCGATTCCTTTAGTGCACCGCCAGGGGCTCGAACCCTGGACACCCTGATTAAGAGTCAGGTGCTCTACCAACTGAGCTAGCGGTGCATTTCTTTTAGTTGATTACCTCAACGCAAGTAGTAATATATCATACCTCAAAATGAAATGCAAGCATTTTTTTAAATTTTTTTACAATTTTTTTATATTCATATTTTATGGAGTAAAAATCACTCTTTGCAATCCTTACAGTAACCATATAATTCCAGTTTGTGACCGGTAATTTGAAATTCGTCCTGCGCCTTCGGTAAACGCATACTCATGAAGGGACACCCATCTAAAGCAACCTTTTTATGACATTTCACGCAGACCGCATAATGTGTATGCATACCTCTGTTTAGTTCATAAACATAGGTTTCTTCGTTCATAAAGGTAGATTTGATCAGCATCTCATTTTCTTCGAAGGTAGCCAGTATTCGATAAATAGTTGATACCGCATACTCCGCTGTTTGATCTGCTTGAGTTACCTTATGATATATCTCCACTGCACTCATAGGCTCTTCTGCGTCCTTTAGAACCTGATATACCGCTTTTCTCTGTTTTGTCCACTTAATACCCTTGGGAAATGTATCCTTTTCATTATTATGCTCGTCATGTTCATGTGAATCATGCACCAAACAATTCTTCTTGTCCACTTCGTAATCTCCTTAGAAACTCAATAACCCTAGTACACTTCCTGCCACAACGCCGATACCATATACCCATAAAAGCACCTTGAAATTCTCTCTTTTATGATGATTGACTCTGAACAATACTAAGAGCGCGATACCACTATTGACAAGCAGACCGCTCATCATGGTTCCAAAGTTCAGAATTCCTTCCATATAAAGCTGTGTGATAACTACTGATGCAACACAGTTTGGAATAAGGCCTATCAAACCGGCAATTAACTGTCCCACAACCGGCATATTCCAAATAAGTCCTGACAAGGTCTCTGTATCAAATCTATTTAATAACACTCCTAATAGCAGATTCACAGCTAAAATAAAGATTGCAATCTGCAAGGTATGCTTAATAGCCGACTTCACAATTCCGGATTCGCAGTGACAGTCTTCACTCTCACACATCTCATGAATATGCTCATGTCCATCTCCATGCCCACGCATGAGAAAATCAATTCCCATACCTGCAACCATACCGATACCAATTTTTAATACCAAAATCAGCCCAATCTTTTGAATAGGAAATGCCGACGATATCAGAATAGGAAGCATTTCATCAGAGGTCGACAGCATAATCGCAACCAGTGTTCCCAAAGTGATAACACGACCGGCGAAAAGATTGGCTGCCGCTGCTGAAAATCCACACTGTGGCACGGCACCCAGTGCAGAACCAACCACCGGCCCAAACTTACCGGCCTTTTTCACCAAACGATTAGTTTTATCTCCTGCCCTGTGTTCCAAATACTCCATCACCAAATATGTAATTAATAAAAATGGTAAAATCTTTGCAGTATCAAGCAAAGCATCCAATATAATATCCATCATGACTATGCCTTTCTAAATGCAAATGCAACTCATTCGCATTCAGAATCATATCATACTTTTTTATTTTGTCAATACAAAAACAAACCTAAAGGCATTTCTACCTTTAGGTTTGCTTCTTTTATATCGTTATCATTCTTTTTACAACTGGAACTTTTCAATTAATCCCTTCAGCATATCTGCCTGTGCGGCAAATTCCTGACTGATTGCTGCGCTTTCTTCAGCCGCTGCAGAGTTACTTTCGATAACAGTAGTAATCTGTTCGATTCCTGACTCTACTCTTGATATTGCATCAGTCTGAGATGCAACCTTTGCATTTACATCCTTCATAGAATCTGCAAGCTTATAGATACTTTCCATAATCTTCTTGATTTCTTCAGATGTACTTTCAGTAATCACATTGCCCTTTTCAATCTGATCCAAAGAAGCCTGAATCATATTTCTGGTATTTTCAACTGACTGTGAACTATCACCTGCAAGCTTACCAATCTGATCCGCAACAACTGCAAATCCTCTTCCGGCTTCTCCTGCTCTTGCTGCCTCGATAGATGCATTGAGTGAAAGAAGACTTGTCTGATCTGCAATGTTTTCAATCTCTGTAATAATCTCTTCAATTCTCTTAGAAGATGAACTGATGGCTGCCATTGCGCTTAAAAGTTCATCCATCTTCTGCATTCCAATCTTAGCCTCTTCTATGGAAGCCATTGCAAGTTCATGAGAGTTATTTGCAATGCCAGCTGTTTCCTTAGCAGTTTCAGTGACACCATTAATCATTGCTGTAAGTTCCTGTACTGCACCGGCCTGCTCTGTAGCGCCTTCTGCAAGAGCCTGTGAGCTATCTGCAATCTGTCCGGAGCTCATACTTACCTGATCCGCAGCATTGTTAATCTCAACTAAAGTGTTTTGCATCTGAGTCTTCAACTCCTGCATAGAAGTAAGAAGTCCGCTGAAGTCTCCGATGTAGTAGCTCTCATCTTCGCTCTCAACTGTAAAGTCTCCACCTGCCATAGCTCCAAGAACCTTATCACTATCTGCAATAATCTTCTTAAGGAACTCACAGGAAGCTCTCATGTTATCAGCAAGTACGCCAAGTTCATCTGTTGCATAGTAGTTAATTTCGACGTTCAAATCACCACTTGCAAGCTTCTTGGCTGCCTTCTCAATCTCCTCAACAGGGTCGCAAATCTGCTTAGACATCTTTCTTCCAAGAGCCATAGCAACAATAATACTAATGGTTGCAATTACGATTACGATTAATGCTGCAATAATCATAATCTGGCCAACCTGATCTACCTTCTGTTTTGCCAATTCTGATTCGTGATCTGCAATCTGGCCTAAAAGCCCTTCTATCTCATCTACAGCAGGGATGTATTTTTCCTTCATAACCTTGTAAGCTTCCTTACCATGTCCAAAGGTAATGTGCTCATCCATATCATCAATATAGGTATTGGCTGCATCAATCAAAGATTCTATTTTATCAATAATAGCTCCATCTACTGTGTCATACTGGCGGAGACCTTCAACCATGTCTCTAACCTGCTTCAACTGTTCGATAGAATTAAGTTTATTCTCCTTAACGATCTTGAAATCCTCTTCAAGCATAGCACACATCAACTCGTTACGAGCCTGAAGCTGTGCGTACTTAGCATCCCATACCTTATTGGTAATCATATAATTACTATTATAGAATACGGAAAGCTGTCTGCCTGTCATAGAAAGGAGAAGTAATCCGGCTACACTGGCTACCAGGGAGATTACAATAACAAAGATATAGGATCTAAGCATTCTGACCTTAACACTCTTTAGCTGAAGAATCTTAGAATCAACATCTGCTTTTATTTCTTCCTTCGACTTCTTTGCTTTCTTTTTCACCTTTTTCTTTTTGCTATCAGTTTCTTCTGTATCCATCGCAGGGACTTCTGTTATTTCTTCCAAAGTCTCTGCTTCGATAGGTGACTCATCTACAATTTCTGTACTTTCCATAGCTTCTACGGGAGCTGCCTCTGATAAAATATCAGAAAACATATCCTGCATTTCTTCCATCTTTTCGTCGTCTCTCATATTTTGTCACTCCTTTGCAAAGGATTTGTCTAAGTATTAAGATTATACCTTATTTTTGTAAAAAATGGAAGATAATTATTTTCTTTTTTATATATTTTTGTGAAAATTCAACAAGTACATTTTCTTTTTTTGACGATTCAACATAAAGAAACAGCTTAGGAGATTCTCATAAGCTGTCTTTAAACACTTTTCTATTTTTCTTCTAATTTATCTCGCACCTGAACCCTATGGGGATTTCCCACTAAAAGGAGTACCAAAACACCCACTATCGACATGACCATTCCTACATTACTTCCTGGTGCTTTGTATCTAAACTCCAATTCATGATTACCACTTTTCGAAAATCTAACCCCTAAAAATGCACCGTCCAATAGTGGCACCACCTCTATGTCTCCCTGCTTGGATGTAACCCTCCAGCCTTCATCATAGGGAATGGAGGTAAACAGAATCTGATGATCTGCTTCTACATCTACCGTTCCTTTCATGACTCCGTTTTTATAGGAATTTACCTGTAACTGAGACTGACTTAATTGGAGATAAAGAGCTTCCATCCTTTCCTCTGAGAGTTCATATACCCAATAGTCCTGAAATTCCATATAAACACCACTGATGCCATTTTGCATACATATGGCCATCATCCGTTCATCTTCTACCAAATCCATTCTTTTGGCAAATCTGATACCCAAACGTTTATAGTCATAGATTTGATACTCATCGTTTGTGTATTGATCCACAATATATGGGTCTTCAAAACTGATCTCGGATGCTCCGCTGTCAAAGGTACAGTAGATCTCCTTCCCTTCATCTGGTACACGAATCGTCATATAGCAGGGAACTACCGGTTCCGTATAGGCAAACAAACATTTTTTCCCGTTTTCCAGCTGTCCCATACCAATTTCATTGCTTACCATGGAGATTTTGTTCGGTGCTACCTGAGTAAAGAGCTTTACCTCTTCCCCCATCATGGCACTGGCCAGACGGTTGCTATTTTCATATACATTCCGATCTGACAAGGATACCCCTATAGTATCTTCCTCTACCATGAATCCAAAGCTTAGATACCTATCATAGGGAAGGAGGCACATCTCCCCCTGCGGCCCGTACATGCTGGGAATATTGTACTTTATTCCCAGGATTAGCTGTGTAAATGGCGTAATTCCCTCCGAATAGGTGATTCTGGGAGAAGTATACACTCCCAGATTGCTTAGACACCTTCGCACCTGATAGTTTTCCATAGTACCGAAATCACCAATGCCATAAAAGCCAAAAAACATATCTGTTCCAAACTGTCTGTCATTGTCTATGTTTACACGATACAGGCCGGGATCCTCTCCCAACTCCGCTGCTGCCTTGTTTCCGTTTTCATACCAATTCATATAGCTTTCCCTGCCCGGGCGCTCATGAATCTCCAGCATAGTATAACCATTGATGGTCACCTCCAGGATTGCCAATACCAATACATATTTCTTCAGTTCTGTTCGCTTTAGAAAAAAACATGCAAACCATACCAGTAGAAAACCACCGTTTAAGAGAAATCCATGAATACTGTTTGTATTTTCCCCTATTTTTCTCTGAACAAGGTAGCCCACGCCGTAAACCACCAGATTAAAAGCAATCCATAGCAGTACATAGTTTTTCCGTATTTTTTCTATCTGTTCCATGACCATACAGCCCATAACGCAGCCTAAAAAACTCAGAATAAAAGAAAAACGATAAGGCCAGCCATCGGGCACATCCATAGCATGCCAAAACAAATACAAAAAGGGCACAAAGCAGGACACTCCCATAATCACAGTTAATATCCCTAGCATGTACTTCTTGCCGGAATCTACCACACTCTTACCAAAAAAGAAGGGGACTAACAATAGCATCGGCAAGCCTGCGTACAGACAGGGCAAGGTGAACATAACATCACCGTTTTGTCCAAGAAATAGCTGATTGTATACCTGTAACAGGGACACATGGAGGATTAATTCTCCGGTAGCATCCGGTGCACCTTTGGTTAGGATAAATATGGCTGCAGGCAACAACACCACTGCCGAAATACATACTGCCAAAAGTACAATCCCGATATAGCCCAGCAGCATTTTCCCATTTTCTCCCTTTTGCTTCTCCTTTTGATCAAAGAAAAACAGAAGGAAGAAAAACAGTGCACTGAAAATCCCCACCATATAAGCCATATAAAAATTGGTAATAAATAGATACACATAGGCAATACACAAGCCTCTCCACTTATGATTGCGCTTCAGTTCGATGATTAGACCCAATATCAACGGCAAGATATACACTGCATCCATCCATATGATATTAATGGTATTTATAAATACCTGGAAGGAACTGGTTGCATAAAAGATGCCAAAGAATAGAGCTGCTCCCTGGTCTTTACCGTCAAACTTTTTCATAAAATAACAAAAGCTGACTGCCGCCAAGCCCGTCTTAACCAGGATAACCAGAAGTACTACCTTCTCCGGGTTCATCCAAATGAAGAAAACATAAAGAAGATTGGCAACACTTCCCCCCACATAATAGGCATTGTAAGCAGTAGTGTTACTTCCCAAACAATTATCCCAGGAAATAGAAAGGCCCTTTCCGGATAGGAGATTCCGTGTAAAACTACGCATAGCTGGCACATAGGTTCCTACGAGGTCACTTTCCATAATGGTACTGTTTCCCAGAACCACTCCTCCAGCTACCAAGCAAAGGAACATAGCCAATACCCCCAACAAGAACGGGCGTTGATATTCTATTTTTCCTTTGTTTAACCACTTCTTCATTTACTGTTCCTCAACGATAGTTTTATCCTTTTTACTATTTTGTCGATATATCATATATCCAAGCACTAGTAGTGAAATCAGAGAACATACTTCTCCAATCCTTCTTCCGGGAGCCAGGTAGCTTAGATAAATCTCATGTTCTCCCGATTCCTGAAAACGAATCCCTAAAAAAGCCCCATCCAAAAGGGGGAGAATTTCCCCATCCTGTCCCTTCAGCTTCCACCCTCTGTCATAAGGGATGGAGGTAAACAAAATCTGTCCTGTAGACGGAACATTTATTTTTCCGTGAACGTAACCGTTTTTATAATCTATGACCTCCAATTGATTTTGGCTAACCTGATCATAGAACGTTTGCAAGCCTTCTCTATTGGTGGAAAAGAACTCAACATTTTTGAATGTCACATAGTCTCTGGTAATTCCCCGCTGCATGGCAATGGCGCATACTAGGTTATCCCCCCAAAGCTCCATAGGATTGCTATAGGCTACTCCAAAGGTGCCTCTTTCATTGGCCTTGTAGGGTTCATACAACTGAGCTGCATCCATACGAATTCCCTTGTTATGTCCGTGAAAAACAGCATAGGCGTCCTCTCCTTCATATGGGATTTCAAAGGTAACCTGCATGATACCCATATTGCCCTCTTCGCCTTGAAGATAATACCAGTCCTCTTCCTGTCCCAGATGGATTCCTTCCTCCAATACATGCACCTTTTCCTCTGGGATCCTTGTAAAAATCTCCACCTCCTGACCAATCATAGCACTAGCTAGGCTATTGGTATTTTCACAAATCTGTTCCCCAGGGAAAGTATAATTCAGAATCTGCTGATCTATCAAAAATCCCAGCTCCAGATACTGACCATAGGGGGCCACGGTCGCTCCCATATATTGCTTGCTTCCGCTTCCAGAGGTCACAATGGTATATTTCACATTTAACAGTAGCTGCGTGAAAGAGTTTAAACCAAAGCTACGCATAACACGGGGAGAAGTATAGGCTCCTAGCTTTTCCAAAGCTACTCTTGTCTCATAGTTTTCATAGGTTCCAAAGTCAGAAATACCCTTAAATCCCCAGTTCGTATCAGCATTGATCATGAAGCTATTCTCACAGTTTACTCTATAGAAACTCTGATCCTGTCCTAGCAGTTCTAGGGCACTCTCAACCTCCGCCTCCAGTACCTGCTGTGGCTCTCTGGCTTCAAATATCTTGTGTTCAAGAAGTCCATTGGTTACCACTTCAAAAAAAGCAAAGATAAAACCAAAAGCTAGCCAGATTCCACGAATCTTGTCCTGTACTACAATATAGAGTCCGGCATATAAGGTCCATCCAAGGGCAATGATTAGATTCCATATCCATAGTTTTTGATCTACATGCCTATACTGCAATCTACAATTTAATGCTAGCAAAAGGCATGGAAGGATGGTAAACACCATATATTTTTTCTTATTCACCGAGCTGGTTCTGTCCCCTGCAAAAACAATTCCTGCTTCTTTACAACCAATGGAAACTCCCAGAAAGGATATAATGAATGCAAAACGATGATACCAACCATCAGGAACATCAAATCCATGCCAAAACAGATACATAGGAAATATCATGCATGACAAAAGCATAAACACCAATAGAATTGTATAAAGCACCCTTTCCCGATGCTCAATACGAGAATCAACAAAGTAGGCTATAATCAGCAAAGCTACCGGAATTCCACAATAAAGATATGGCTGTTTAACCCCACTATCAAAGGGAATACCAAAAGCAAAACGACTAACCAGCAATAACACATTTCCCGATAAGGTCTCTGTATCGGTGGCATCTATCGGATTCTTGGTCAGGATAAACAAGGCAGAGGGAATCAGTACAAATGCCATCAGCCCTGCTGCCAGCATGACATAAAATGGAAAATGGACCAGTACCTTCTTCTCTTTTTTCATCAGGCACAAATATAACACCAGGTATAGCAAGGAAAAGAAGCCAACAATATAACCCATATAAAAGTTACTAAAAAATAAATAAGCATAACAAAGGGTCATGCCTAGCCATTTTTTGCACTCCACAAATTCCACTACAAAAAAGAGTAACAACGGCAAAAGGTAAACCCCATCCATCCAGATATAATTTAGGGTATTAATAGCCACCTGGAAACCACAAAGTGCATAAAAGATACTAAACATAACAGAAATCAAGGATTCTACCTTCAATACTCTCTTGGAAAACAAAGTAAAGAAAGCACCTGCCAGACCTGCCTTGAGCACCAGACTCCACAGTACAAAGGTTTCCGCTGCCATGTGGGGACAAATAAGCCATAACAGATTCACTATACTTCCTCCGGCATAGATGGCATAATAGCCAATATCATTCATACCAAGGAACAGATTCCAGGAGTAACTAAGTCCCTCTCCTGACCAAAAGCTTCGTACAAAGGAGCGAAGAGCGGGTACATAGATTTCCAAGGTATCTCCTGCTACCAAGGTACTCTGTTCCTCAAACTGCCCCATAGACAAAAGGCATACCAAGAACATGGCCAGACTACAGATTAGAAAGGCCCAAATTTCATCCGTTTTTTTTATTTTCATCAATAAACTCTTATTCTCTTCACTCATTGTTTATCTTTATTCTTTGATTTCCTTTTCTGTCATTTCTAAAAGGGAGGCATCTTTTCTACGATCCCCAAAACACAACACCAAAAACAGTAACCAGGCTATCACTGAAATCATCTTACCTACCATAGCTCCCGGTGCATGATACTCAAAGATTAGGTCATAGGTACCTTCCGAAGGGAACTTCACACCCAAAAATGCCCCGTCTAGCAGAGAAACCGTCTCAACCTTTTCTCCACCTGCCGTTACTTTCCAGCCACTGTCATAGGGAATGGATGTAAACAGAATCTGATCCGTACTCGGAACCTGAATTTTTCCTCGAACATAACCATTTTTAAACTCTGTTAACTCCAGTTGATGCTGACTTAGAGCTTCATATGCTACCTGATAAGCATTCCAATCTACATAATAGAACTGCATTTCTTTAAAAGCAACATAGTTTCTGGTAGTCCCTTTTGCCATGGCCACGGTACATACTTTTTTATCTCCTACCTGTTCTAATGACTTACTATAGCGAACTCCCACTACACCTCCGTCCACCGGATTGTAATAGTTATATAACCATGGCATATCAGAGGTTGATATTTCATTATTTCCTTCAAAGGCAACATAAATATCTTGATCAATCGCTGCTACTGAAAAATCAATCCACTTTGTTGCTTCATCACTGTAATCACCTAATAAAAAGTAATCCTCTCCCTTTCTTCCAAGGGTAATACCATGTTCTTCTATGATTATTTCCTCTTGTGGTAACCGAACAAAAATATTTCCTACTCCTGTCATGGCTTGCAGGAGTTCATTGCAATTTACAAATACATTTTCTACCCCACCATTTTCTACATCCTCCTCCGGCAAGGGGAGATTCTCTTTCATAAAGAAAGCCTCATCATACTTTTCCACATCTGGCTCATATTCTCTGTCCACGTAATTATCATTTAAGGATAGAGTGAGCAAATCATCCCTTACAAGAAATCCAAGGCCTAAAGAATAAGGATACTGTGACACACTAGCTCCTGCCATTTTTATGTCCTGTTCTCCAGAATTTCGAACATTATATTTTACTCCCAAAAGAAGCTGGGTGACTGGATTCAAACCATCATCCTTTAATACTCTGGGAGACACAAACATTCCCAACTTTCCCAATGCATTTTTACATTCATAGTTTTCAAAGGACCAAAAATCTCCAAAGCCCATGAACCCCATCCAAGTATCCGTATTAAAATTAATACTATTGATATTACATACTCTATAAAAGGTAGAATCTTGATGAAGTAGCTGCGTCGCAGAGATATTTTCATCACACCAGACCTGAAGTGTTGCACAATCCTGAAAGAAACGATCCTCCAAGCAACCATTGACAATTACTTCACACATGGCAAATAAAATCGCAACTCCCTTTACGACCTTTCTTTTTTTTCCTTTAATGGACAACATTATTAGCAGCAATGCCAACCAGATCAGAATCAAAACTATATTCCAAATCAACATTTTGGACGGCTGATGCTTATTGTTCTTGGCACCATACAAAATGATACCTGCAGCGCCCAAAAGCTCCACCGTTCCAATAATAACAAGAACTCTCTTTTTATATTGCTTCAGTACAGAGGCTGCCTTACATGCCATGGTAGCGCACAGGAATGCCAATACAAAAGAAAATCTATGATACCAGGAATCAGGATTGTCAAAGCCATGCCAAAACATGTACAATGGCAATACCATACATGGTAAAATCATGATGAAGGCTAATATCCCCCAAAAAACTTTCTCTTTTTTTTCTATTTCCTTCGATATAAAAAACACTATCAATAACATAAATGTTGGAATTCCCACATAAAGATAGGGCAATAATACAAAATTCGAAACTTCTATGCCAAAGAAAAAACGGCTAAACAGCAACAGCAGATCGTGTTGAACCAAACCACTATTGGCCTGTGTGGTGTCTGCCGGATTTTTCGTCAGCAAAAATATGGCTAACGGTAAAATCACAAAGGCTGCCATTGCTACTGCCAGTAATACCTGTGAGATATAATGAAAAATTAAACTTACATAATTTTTATGAATCTTACATACATTCTTTTTGTGGAATAGTACGTACATTATAAAATATAATGCAGAGAAAAAACCTACAATATATCCCATATAAAAATTACACAAAAAGAGATATGCATATGTAATCACTAAGCCTTTCCATTTTCCGTACTTTAAGAAATCTGTCAAGAAAACAACCAGAAGGGGGAGTATGTACATTGCATCCATCCAAATAATATTAATGACATTGATTCCCAATTGAAAACCACACATGGAATAAAAAAGGCTGAAAAACACCGAAATCATACCATCGATTCCAAGTACCTTCTTGCAAAAATAAGCAAAGCAAGCTCCTGCCATAGCGGTCTTTAATGTCAAAGCCATACAAAAGTAGCCTTCCGGCGACATCCAAGGCATTAACAAATAAATAAAATTTACAAAACTTCCTCCCACATAGGTTCCATAATAGGCAGTAGCATTCATTCCCAAAAATAGGCTCCAAGAATAGCTTAAACTCTGTCCATTCCATACATTTCTAACAAATGAACATATTGCCGGAAAATACTGTCCCATAGCATCCCCCGTTAGCATTGTAGAACGGCTAGGGTATCTTGTTACAGAATAGCTGCAAAACAAATACATTGACATTCCACAGAGCAAAAACGCCAATATAACATCAATGTTTTTTTTAACATTATACTTTATACTTTTCATTAACCTTCCACTTTCTACCCTCTCAATAGATTACTGATACCATCTTGAAAACCTAATACCCACAGAATTTTTAAGCCGATATTAAGTAGCATAGGTACGACATACACAACCACCAAAATTCCAATAAACAAGGCACCAAAAAAAACTCGAAAAATGAAAGCTATATATTTTTTTCTCATAATACACTCTGCAATCAAATGTTCAAAGCCAAAGAGAACAATGCCTACAAGAGTAAGAACTAATCCCATTCTGAATCCTTTTGGAATATAGTTTAAAATAATTTCATTTTCACCTTGGGATAGTGGAATCAACACCAGTGCGTCCCCAATTGCCTTTTCACATTTCACCTTGTTACCATTTACACTTACTTCCATTCCATCCTTAAAACCTATCGGCAACAAAATTTTTCCCTTTTGATCTGACACCACTTTCATCTTTAATCCATGGGAAGTAAATTCAATTTCACGATTCACTTCTTGTTGTTGGTAAATCTGTTCCTCCAAAAGCTCTACATTTAATCCAGAAAAACATATCTCTGATATATCAAAAGGCTCCGCTGCCCATACTGTAACGTTCACCGTTTCATTATCAAATAATCCACAGTCTAACAAACCATTATTAAAATACGCCGGGAAAATGGAATTATCTAAATTTTCAATTGTGGGCACCAAAACAAATTGATTATTTACAGAAAATCTATAATATCTTCCTGTATTTGCCTGAATATATAGTTCTTTTTTTCCTTCCACAGGAATCGCAAATTCATATCTGTATTCATTTTCATCAAACGTCATAAATACTTGATTCGAATCATAAATATCAAACAGTGCCCTATCGGTATCATGAATAAACTGAAATAATTCATTTTGGAAGGCAAAGGCATTCTCCTCTCCCTCCATATCAAATTCTGTTTGCTTATCCTTCAATATGATACCAAAAGGATATACTAATTGGTTTTGTTTGATAGTTAAACGTCCACATCGATCTACTACTGAATGATAACAATCCTCACTCTCGTCCAAGGTTACAATTTTTTCAACATGAAAAAATGCATCTGTAAATAAACTGGCTCCACTATCCATAATTCGGGAGAAGAAATCCGTATATCCAAGTTTTAACATTAATTCAATTAACTCCGGATTGGTTCCCATTGTCCAATTTGACATTGACCCATTTTGTGTAATAAAGGGATAGCCAACATTCATTGTTACACTAGCATCTCTCACCCTTGCAATCCTAGCATCCTCGACTCCGATATTCATATGATCAGAGACATACTCACTTAACTTTATAAAGGAGGAATCATGCTCCGGAGCATCCCAATAACGTGGGGCTAAAAAACCATACCACCCCAAAAAACATTCAATAAGAATACCACAATATAAAAAAATATTTTTCCTTTGAATCAACAATAAAATGAAATATACAAATAACAATGCAATAAAAATCCAAAGATATGTTTTAAATCGAAATACATCTCTGATTCCAAAATCCTGAAATGGAACTACAAATTTAAATAATCCCGCACCTATCAAAATGATTATTATAACCGATATGCTATCAGAAAATTTAAGCTGTTTTTTTACTTCTCTTTTTGTATTCCAACATGTATACAATTCATTGGCTAACATCAGCATAGAAAATCCCAATAGAAATCCAAAACGCATAGGAAACTGTACATAGCCTCCAATATGCCATGCTATATTTACTGCCTCAAAGAAAATCGGAATAATCAATAACATATTAAGAATTAGTACTTTTTTTATCTTCTTTAACCGATCCCTAGAGAATAGAAATACGTATAACAATATAGCAATAACAACTTCCATACCATACATCATAAAAAACTTTTCATAAAGGAACAGTGACATCTGTAAATCACTGAGAAGGTTCAGCCCCACTGCAGACAGATCTCCTGCGCGATCCGAACTTCCTATTGAAAAATATGCCGGAAGCCACACAACTGCCGATATACACATTGCAACTATTGTTGCACAACCAATACCTACGATAGCCTTATTTCGTTCCTCTTTATTGCTTCCCCATAGCATAATTCCTGCATAGATTACTATAAAAAAACAAACCAAAGCCATAATCTGCAGATTCGTTATAAATCCAACCATCATGGTTAAACTAAAAAACTTAATTTTATTCTTTTCTATGACACAATCTAATCCATACATAATTAAGGGAAAAATTGCAATCAAATCAAAAAAGTATATATTTGAATAGTATTGAATATAATATCCTTGCGAAGCATATATGATTCCACATAAAATCTGCCAAACCACGGATGTATCACAATATTTTTTTTGACAATAAAAGGTCATTGCAAAGGAAGAAAAAGCTACCTTTATCATCAAAAAAATTGACATAGCTTCCAATATCATATTTCTTTTTATAAACAGAAAAAACAGATTGAAGGGATGTAATATATAATTTCCAAAAATCTCATACATGGATACTCCGCCACCGGAATACCAGCTCCAGAAAGGGTTGCTATCCCCGTGAAGTACATCATAAGCATGATAGTATCCCGGAATATAGGAATGTCCCATATCATAGTATGCAATATTCTCCATGCCAAAAGGATAAATTCCCCTTAGTGCAAACACCAGCAACATAATAATTGCCATAACCATAGGACTTAATACAAGAGTTATTATGTTTTTATTGTTCAACTTTGTCCCTGATACTTCCATTTGAAGATTTTTCATATTTCTATCCAACCTTACTTACTAATTGTCCTCAATCTCGATAAATGTATATATACCGAACCCATATACTTCTGTCACCTGAACACAATGTGCTTTAGGGTTATAGTGCTCTTGAATGTATTTTTCAATAACATCACAATATATTCCCTCACTTGACACATAGAATACATTTTCATTTTCTGCCAACAGCCTAAATACATTAGAACGTTGACCGTATTCTTCTCCTATATCTTCCATAAAAGGAGAAAGTGCAACCCATCCCCCCGTAATGACAGAATTACTATGTCCACCATAAGGGAAATTATCAATCGGCGAAAAGCCTAAATTGCACACCGCTGCATCTACGCCCGGATCCCATACAAACAAACACTCCTTCCATGAGGATAATGTCTTATATACTTCTGTAGATGTCCCTTCCAACGGAAGCGGATATTTTTTCATTTTAGGTACATCCTTTCCTCCTAACATTACGATACTGCATAAACACATAAATCCTATAAAAGCATGGAAGTGCTTGTTCTTTTCTCCTTCTTTCGACAAATATAAGACATACGTAAAAACTGCTAAAATAGGTATATATGCAGAATGTTCTATACAACGATTAATCAATAGTAAATAAGCCATTTCTGCACATCCTAAACCCATCACCATAAATAACATTATTCTATCTATATTACTAATTTTCAAAAAAAGATAAAATAATAGGCCTATCAATACATATAAATAGACATTAGCTCGGAACAGTTGTCCAAATCCGGTTATGATTCTTGGCATCTCTTCATACAATGATGGCTTACTATTATCTCGTATTGCCTTTATCCCCACCATTATCTCTTTACTATACACAGTGCTGTCCAAATACTTCCAACTATTTAAGCATATAATATCATTTTCACTTAATCCAAGGGTCTCGTATTCTTCCTGATGGGCTTCATAGTCCGGAATACCATAATCAAGAATATTTACACTGGCATAATCCCAATATTCCTTCCATTCCGGACTATTATGGTAAACATAAGAATTCAAACCCCAGCAGAGTAAAATAATGGCAAACGCCCCAACAAAAGGAACAATACGCTTTAATTTATATTTGTACTTCACAAAAAGATATATTACCCCCAAAACATAGAACGGCAATAAAGCAACTGTGGTATCATATCGTACAAAGCTTCCCAGAATCATAAAAATCAAAGCTACATAAAATATAATCTTATTCCGTTTTCTCTCCAAGTCTTCACTAAGCCACATAGCTGTAATAAATCCAGCAAGAAATACAAGGGCACCCGTTTTGGAAAAATTCATTCTACAGAACATAGATACTCCGGTAGAACAAAGGAAAATTATGCTAAGTAACGTTCCCTGTATCATTCCCTTTTTCCATATACAACAAACACCTATCAATACATAGGATATAAAAATCAGCAAAAAATAATATATAAAGGTCCAATTCACCACCGGAAATACACTGCTAATGGCAGCCAAAAAATAGCCTTGTATAATATTGTTATAAATCGTATAAGGTATAAATTTTCCAAAAAAACCACTGGGAATCATGGCTAGATACATATCATCATTCGTTTCATATCCCCATATACCCAAGGTAACTACTAAAAGCAGTAATACTGTGCATAACAACACCCATGCTAAACCTGCAATTTCATTTTTGCTGACCTTTTTCCATTCTTTCATACAATCTTAATCTTCTTTGCTCTTTATTTTTCCAATATTATATTAAATCTTTTGTCACTCACATTTTATTCACCGATAAATAATTCGTTAAAGGAATATATACCAAATCCCAATATCTCTCCTACTTGAACACATCTAGCCTTAGGATTATAGTGTTCTTGAATATATTTCTCAATAACATCACAATAAATTCCCTCCGTGGATACATAATATACCCGAGGATTTTCTGCCAATAATTCAAAAACATTATTTTCATTTCCATAATTTCCACTTATATCGCTTATATAGGGAGCTCTCGCTATCCAACCACCAAGCATAACGGAATTTCTATGCCCCCCCTTCGGGAAATTATCCAAAGGAGAAAATCCAAGTCCACACACTGAGGAGTCCACCAACTGATTCCAAACAAACAAGCAGTCTTGTTGTTCAGATAATTCCTGATACAAACCTATTGCAATCCCTTTAAATGGAGTTTGATATCGTTCAATCGTACTAACATTAGAAGCTATTCCACAAAAACTACAAAAGATTAATAAAATCACCGCTACTCTTTTGTTATTCTTTTTTTCATAAATAATCATTGCACATATTAGTGACGCTATCAAAGGAATGATACATGCTCGCTCGATACAACGTCCTTTAAAACTCAAATAACTTAACTCCAAAAGACAAATCAGCATAATCAAGCTTGCAAAACAACATTTCTTCAATTCCCGTTCAACACTTACACCTGCAACTAAAACAGTTATCATTATAATATAAATTTTATAATCCCATAACAGTTTCAATAAATTTATTAAAACATCTATTAATGAATCTTTATCCTTACTTTGAATAACCAAAATCTCCGATAACACCTCTTGATTAAATACCTGGTCATCCATATAGTTCCATCCATTAAGACATTGGAGATCATTCTCACTTAACCCCAACTCTTTATATTGTGTTTTATGCTCCTCATAACTTGGAACACCATAGTCTATTATATTTTGCACCTTTGTTGAATAATCGAAATACTCTCTCCAAATCGGATTGCTCATATAAACAATATAATGAAATGTCCAACACAACAATAAAATAATGCCAACTATAACAAGCGGTATTATTTTCTCCATACTTTTCTTATATTTAAAATATAAATATAAAATACCGATAAAAAAGAATGGAACAAGTGCAATTGTTGAATCTACTCTGACCAACCCCCCTAATATTGAAATAAAAGCTGAAAATATCAATAATATTTGATCATATTTAGTCCTACTTCCTTTTTTGTCCAACACCGTCATTGTCAAAAAAAATCCAGCCATAAACGCCAAGGCACCTGTTTTGGAATAGTTCATCCTGCAGACAATCGTTACTCCTGTAGTGCCTACAAATGCACTCCCCAAAGCCACGCCAATATAACTTCCATATTTTCGAATACATGCACATCCAATTAAAAAATATGAAATCAATATCAAGGATAGATAATAAATCGTAGTCCAGTTTACATATGAAAAAACTATATATAATCTTGACAAAAAATACCCCTGTAAAATATTATTATAAATTGTATACGGGCTAAAAATCCCATAAAATCCTCCTGCTATTGTAGCCAAGGTTCTATCATCATTGCTTTCATATCCCCATATTTCAGTTACACCAACCACACATAATAGTGCTATACAAAATGAGGCCCAAGTTAAATAACCCAATTGAAATTTTATTCCTTTATCCAACTTTTTCATCTACATTTATCTTTTTAACCTTTACTATACACATTATAAAAAAAACAAAAAAAGCCGCAAAAGAAAGCACCAGACCTTTTTTTGCTCCAGGCACCTCGTATCGAAATTCAAGTTCATATTTTCCCACCTCAGGAATTTCAACACCCAAAAAAGCATTTTCTAATAAAGGTACCGTTTTTGCCTCCTTCACTATTTCCTGCGTATCCTTATTTTTTACAATCACATTCCATCCTTTATCAAATGGAATAGACGTAAATAAAATATGATTAGCATTAGTGATTTGTACATCTCCTATAATTACACCATTTCTCATATTAGAAACATTAATAGTTTCTTCCCTTAATTTCTCATAAATATAATCTATCTTCTCATTATTCAGATAGCAAAACTCGTAATCTATAAATGAATCTTTATCATTAGTTACGCCCTTTTCCATTACAATATCATATATTTGATTATCCCCCCATAAATCCAGCTTTTTCATATACCTCATTCCAAATGTTCCACAATCACGAACGTGTGTTAATTCATACACATATGGTCGTCCAGTAATATTTCCAATAACATAAGCTCTAAATACACCATAGACAGTTTTTCCTTGGTTTGGAATAGAAAAAATAAGTTGCACAATATTTTCTGTCTGATTTGTTCTATTAATCTCATACCCCCATAAGGACTCATCGTGCTTTAGTTCAATACCGACTTCTTGAATAGATATCTTTTCTTGTGGAACGGCTGTAAATACCTCAATTTTTTCGCCCATCATAGCAGATGCCAAATTATTGCAATTTACAAATACGTCCTCTTCAAAAAGATAATCTAGAATATCCCTACTAACACCAAAACCAATTCCAAGGTTATTTTCATAAAAAACAATTTTCTCCCCCGCAGCTTCTTCCCCACCATCTGAAAAGGTTATTTTATATTTTATTCCTAATAGCATCTGCGTAAGAGGATTTAGTCCGTACCCTGTCATATAACGTGGAGACGCATAAAATCCCAAGTTATATAAAGCATTTCTTACCTCATAATTTTCAAAAGTACATAAATCGGCAATTCCCTTATATCCCCAATATGAATCTGCATTTTCATGAATACTATTTTCTACCTGAATACGATAAAAAGATTGATCTTTCTCTAGCATATTCAATGTATCCTTCATTTCTTTAGAAAAAATATCCAATTCTTTCTGCGATTGAAACGAACCATGCTGTAATGCCCCATTTGATAATACCTCGAACAAGGCCAAAGTTATTATTGCGCACTTTATTTTTTTATTACTCTTTTTTATATATAGTAAAATGAAACCTAATGCCACCCACATTGTAACAAAGAACAAATTCCACACTATCGGTGCCGCCAAGGCCTTTTCCTTGTTTTTATTACAATATAACAACAGAAGACATATTACCAAACATTCAATTCCACCTATGATAAGCAATTTTTTCTTTGATTCTTTCAGTACAACGAATGCTGCTTTACAGGCCATCACTGCCATTAAAAAGGAGATTAGGAAAGAAAATCTAAACCCCCATCCGTCCGGAGCGTCAAACCCATGCCATACAATATATAATGGCAACAATATACACGATAATACAGTTATAAAAAATAAAGTTCCATATAATATCTTTTCTTTTTTTTCAATTCCATTGCATAAAAAGAATACGGGTAATAAAAGTAAACATGGCAAACCGGAATATAAAAAGGGAAGATTAAAATACTGAGCAAATGGAATTCCAACCAGAAATCTGCTAAATAGTAATATCACATCATTCTGCACCAAATCTTTTGTTACAGCGGTTGCATCAGGTGGATATTTCGTTGTTATAAACAATGCTGTTGGTAACAATGCAAATGCACACATGGCAGCCGCCCACAATACACATCCTCCAAATTTTCCAATCTTTTCTAGTATCTCCATTGACTTTTCTTGTTTCAAAACTAACCTTACTGTTAACCCAATTACTAAATATAATGCTGTAAATAGACCAACAATATAGGCAATATAAAAACAACACAAAAATGAATATGCATACAGCAAAACTAACCGTTTCCATCTTTTCTTTTCCAGCAACTCATTTATTGCCAATAATAATAGCGGTAAAATATACAGCAAATCAATCCAAATATAATTAATTATATTTATGCAAACTTGAAATCCACAAAAAGAATAAAAAAGTCCAAATATTACTGAAATTATTCCATCGATTTTCAATACTTTCTTGCTATACAAAGCAAAACTAGCTCCTACCAAACCAGTCTTGATTACAAGTGCCAATATCACAAATAATTCAGGCGATATCCATGGAAATAGAATATATATCAAATTTACAATACTTCCGCCCATTACAGATGTATAATAAGGCACTGCATTCATACCCAAAAACAAATCCCATGAATATTCTAAACCTTGACCTGAATATAAATTTCTAACCAAGGATCTCACGGCGGGCACATATAGGTTAAGCATATCCCCTGCTTGTAAAGAGCTTATTTCCCCCCATCTAAACTTAGTAAAAATGCAATAAACAAGCATTGTAAATGCAGACAGACAAAATGCTACCAATATATAGTTATTCTTAATTACTTTCTTCTTGGGTTTTAGCATTTGTATATCCTTTTTTACCCTTTCTATTACTCCATAATAATACCGTAACAATGATACATATCGCCGAAATTATAATTCCAATTTTTAAACCAGGAACTTCATATATAAATTCCAATTCAAAATCGCCTTCATGTGGAAATTCTACACCTAAAAATGCACCATCCAGCAATGGTATAATTCTTATATCTTCACTGCTGCTTTTAATTCTCCACCCTTTGTCATAAGGAATAGATGTAAATAATATTTTATTTTTGCTATCCACCTTAACAGCACCTTTTAGATACCCATTTTTATATTTCTGAACTTCAAGTTGATGCTGACTTAAATTATCATATATCCGCTCAATAGCTTCAGTGCTAAGATACCGAAATTCTATATCTTCTACATAGCCTTCATCATTCGTAATGTCCTTTTTCATCATAATACTACAAATCAAATTTTCCCCATCATAATCCAATTGCTTTGTATATCTCACAGTGATTAATCCATTATCTTTTCCGCTATCCGGTTCCCATATTAATGGCACTCCACTTAATATACCTCTATTTGTCTTTCCAAATACTACATATGCCTTATCTCCTTTATATGGCACAGAAAATACAAATTGATTTGTTTCTTCTTTAGTTTCATCATTTATGAAGAAATATCCCCCCTGTTCCTTCATTTCGACTCCCATTGCTTCTGTTCTTATATCTTCCCTCGGAACTGCATAAAACAAATCAATTTGTTCCCCCATCATAGCAGATGCCAAATCATTATTATTTTCAAATACATTATCTTTGAAATCAAACGATTTTATTTTTTCGTCAACTAAAAAACCAATGTTCAGAGTCCTCGGGTACTGCTGAATACTAGCCCCCATCTCATTTTCTATATAGCCACCGGATAACAAGAGATTATACTTCACAGCTAGAATCATTTGTGTAAAATCATTTAATCCATGACCTTTCATAACTCTAGATGAAGTATATCCTCCCAAATTTGACAATACTAGTCGGAGTTCCTGGTTTTCAAAAGAACAAAAGTCTGCCGTACCATTATACCCCCAATTTGTATCCGAATTAATCATTACCCTGTTATCATTATTAACTCTATAAAATCCAGGTTGCTGTTGTAATATAATAATGGCATCTGACATTTCTTTCTCTACTATTATTTCATCTGTTTTGCTTTGGTATATCCGATGTCCAATACAACCATTCCATATTACTTCTATCATAGCCAATACCATTACCATATTTTTCAATATAGATTTTCTTTTATTGTGAAAACTATATAGGTATACCAATACCCATACTAATATAAATATCACATTTACAACAAGATAACTTCTCTTTGGTTCTCCGATTTCATAACTCGTCATCATACCTGCTATCCCTAACACACAAGCCTCTGATATAACAGTTATAAGAACACTTTTAATCGACAAATCTTTCAAGTACGCCATTGACTTGCAAGAAACTGATACACATAAAAAAGATATAATAAATGCGAATCTATAATACCACATGTCAGGCTCATCAAAACCATGCCAAAAGATGTATAAAGGCATTGACACACATGAAACCATCATAATAAAAAACAAGATAGTATACATAATCTTTTCTTTTACATCTATTTTCTTATTTATATAAAATAATGGTAATAATAGCAATGGTAATAGGCCACAATATAAATATGGATATCTAATTGACTCATTCCATTCTGCTCCAAATAAAAAGCGTCCTATATATACAATCAAATTATTTGCAATAATACGATCTTTATCCATATTAAGTGGTGTATTATATTTATCAACAAGAAATAAAGCCGTAGGCATTAATACGCACGCAACTAATCCCGCAGCCAAAATTACATGTAAAGCATAACTTACACCTTTTTTTAAAATATCCTTTATATTATGTTTGTAAATACAAATATATACGACAAAAAATATCGCACTAAAAATTCCAACAATATATGCAATATAAAAGTTACATACAAAACAATAAGCATAGCTTGCAACTAACCCTAGCCATCTTCCATCCTCTATAAAAATTACAATTAATCCTAAGATTAATGGTAACATATATATCATATCTCCCCATATGATATTCACAGAATTAATTGATGTCTGAAAACTACACAAAGCATAAAAGATACTGAAAAAAGCTCCCCACTTACCGTCTACCCTTAGGACAGTTTTTGCAAAAAAAACAAATGTTATACCTGCAAATCCTGCTTTTAAAGTCATGGACATAATCAAAAAAATCTCCATATGCATATATGGAAACATAACATATACTAAATTAAATAAACTCCCCCCAACAACAGCAGTATAATATTCAACGGAATTCATTCCCATCGATAAATCCCACGAATACAAAAGACTATTTCCACTCCTTATATTTCTTGTCAAAGCCTTTAATCCAGGTAAATATAATTCTTGAGCATCCCCTAACACTAAGGTCGAATTCCATCCCATTTGATATTTGGAAATTATGAAAAAAATGAATGTACTCATTGCACATAAAATAAAAGCTATAATATAATCCAGATATCTTTTTTTTCTGACATAATTTTTTATTTTCATATTTTTCATCCTTACTTTTAAAATATCCTTAATACATTATAGCATAAAAAAACTGAGATTTTAGTTAAAAACTAAAATCTCAGTCAAAAATCTTAAAATCATTAATCTGTCAACTTTATGTAGAAGATTCCTTCTTGTGTAGATGTATTGTAGAATGTCATACTAGTATCTCCATCATCAACTACTCCACTCTTCCAATCAAATACAATCTCTAAAACATCTCCGGTAGAATATCCATAGTTTCGAGGATCAGTGAATTTAATTACAGCACATTTACCTTCAGGGTCGTTTGCATTATCAAAACTTATAAATCCTGCATTACATCCTGTATCCCAACCAGCTCCATTCTTCTTACTTACACTCTTAACTATCATGTTGGTCTTAAAGTAATTAGGACTATGCGCAAGAGCCTCAAATACAACCTGAGTTGTACCTTCTTTTCTTACATCATATGGTGCATCTTCGCTACCTATGTACTTCTTACCCAGTACAGAATTATCTGTTCCACCATTACTTGATTTCACATACTGAAGTGAAATGGATGCCCCATCAACCTCAAAGAAAGAAGAATACTTTTCTAAATCTGCAGCACTCATAGAATTAAGAACCTGCATAAAGCTACGTGTGTCTGCATCAGACTTTGAAACTTTAACAATCTGAATCAGATAGGACTTTGTAGGATCCAGCTGACCCAAGGTATTACCTTGAATTGTATAATGTCCATTTCCCGGACATGCAGGTGTGTGACCTTGAGTATCAATACCACCATCATTTGTCCATACGGTTCCTACCCAAGTAGCCGCATCATCCTTATTGGTCTTATCTGCATTACTAAATCTGTAATAGTACTCGGTCTGGGTTCCTCCAAATGTTGCTTCTTGCTCCTCTGTTTTAGGGAACTCATATGGTGTACCACGACGGATATCCGTCTTTTTCTCTATGATATATTCTCCAAATACTTCTGCTGAAGAATCTGTAATCTTTCCATATCCCTTTGCTCTATTTCCATATCCTGTCATATGGCTAGGTCTAATTGCTGTAGCACGAATTACAATTCTTTCTCCGACCTGTAAATCATTCTTTAAATAAAACTCAAACTTACACTCAGTAGCTGAAGCAGTATCTGTAAAATTACAGTGGAACTCATTTCTAATTAAACTAGCACCTTCTTCAACTGACCATACAACATCTTCGAAATCTCTATAATTATATGATCCTTGATATGCATTTGGTACTGACTTCAGGTTTGTATTAACGGATGCTGCAAAGCTTGGCTTTATAACATATTTTGTATCCTTCGCATACATACCACCATCATATGTTGCCTTTAAATCTACTTTTGCCACTCTTCGAACATAGACATTTACTGTTTCTGTTATAACGTCCTCACTAGCATCAGCTGAAACAGTAGATACTTTAAAGGTCATCAAACCTGTATCCTCACCAATACCAATATGTACCTTCAACTTACCGTCTTCAATTTTGACCTGAGAACCCTTAGACGAACCCAATCCCTGTGTAATTGTAATAGGTCTATTGGTAACTGTAGGGAATGTAAAGTCTTCATCAGGCTCTAAAACAACATCCTTAACAGCCAAAAGCGCTGTTGAAGCTTCACCATTTCCATTTCTGGCGGTCATATTATATGTTGTTTTAAAGGTCTTATTATCTTCTTCAAACTCCAATGTAATTGCTACATTTTTATAATCATCAAACTGAGCCACATCAACCTTAAATCCATTTGTGCTCAAATGCTCTGCAAGTAGTTCATTACTATAACTTACCGGGGTTCCATCTGACTCTACGCCTACCAAACTATACATCAAATCTGTACCAATCTGCTGAATAGTGTAAGTAAATTCTCCCTCTGACGTAATCTGTTTAATTTCAAGCTTATCACCACCAACAAAACTAACTGTTGATGCATCCTGTACTAAACTAGAAATTAAATTAGCTGTGATCTGAGATTGTTGCTGCAAATCAACTTCCACATTTCCACTGCGATAACTTTTGGCACTACTTACTAAAGCTCCGCCAATTGCCAAAATTACAAATCCTAATATTGCAATGGTAACTAGCAATTCAACTAAAGTAAATCCACCGTTTTTGTTCGAAAACTTCTGTTCTTGGGTTTTCATCATGTCCTCCTATTCCTGTATTAATCGATACTAACCTTTCCTGTTAGCGGTACAATCTTTACTGTTTTGACCATATCGCCCTTAGAAATCTCAAACTCAGAAATATAAGTTTTTGATCCCGTCGGTGTATCAATTAACGATCCATTTTTTCTGTCAAATTTAATATGAATACCGGTTGAATCTACAGTATTTAATCCTGTACCGGTTGAATATTTGACAGTTACACCCTTGGCTCCAATCTGAGTCACCCTTTCTTTTGTATCATATACTTCCTTAACAAAAACCCCATTAGCTGTAACATACAATTGCAAATCAGATGTGTTTTTACCCATGCTTACCTGTCGATGTTTCTCTATCGTTGACTTTAACTGAGCAGCACACTGTTGTGCAGGCTTATTTAACAACGCTGATAAACTCATTACCATAACTGCACCAACAACCGCAATAATGGCAAATACAACAACATATTCTAATAAACTTAATCCCTTATTATTTATGATCCTCTTCTCCATTATTCCTTCACCCAATTGCTATAATACACACTCTTGAAATAGTTAACATTCTGTCCTGCATCGGCCTCCGGTGTTCCTGCACTCATAGGTGACAAGTCATATGGCCAATCCATGTCAGGCACTTGAACTACAATATCTGTCTTAATAATACTTGTATATCCGGTATTTGCATCTTTCTTTTTTACAATTATACCCTTGATTGTTATATTCTCTCCAGATGGATCCCGAACAACAGTAATCGGAGGCACAACCACTCCTGCTTCACTGTGATTATATATATTACTGTCCAAGCCTGCAACATATGTCTGAAGTTTGGGCTCTATCGCATCATAAAACGCATTTTGATATGCTAACTTCGCGCCCGATTCGTCAGAATTATTAGCCATTCTAGACAACATAACAGGATACAAATCTTTTGAAACATCAGATACCATTCTTACTACATCTGCCCTTACAATATCAACCGGCTCTTCAGCATCATAAAAACTAACTTTTATTTTATTATCAGCCATTTTTAATTGGTAATTGGTGCCTGAAATATACAACATTGTTGTTGCCAATATGCTAATAAAAGCAATTACAACAATTACACTTACAAGAGCTGATCCTTTTCTGTTCATAATTATCGTTTTCATAGCAGCGACTCACCCTCCTACTTTCCATTAAAGGAACCTTGAATCTGCGCCAAAACTCTTGCATCGGCGCTTACATTTCCAGATGCATCTATGCTACCTTTAGGATATATCGTAACTGTAATCTCAGACAAAACATCTGCGGTAGGAACCGGCGAAGGTGTTACAGATGTCTTATCCGTACAAACTGCCGAACCTTCTGTTGAAATAACATTAGTCAAATTCAATCCATTATCCTTCAAGACCTCACCTGTAGCCGAAGTACCAAGATTACATTTTAAATTATGATACAAATTGATATTACCGGTCATAATCTTTACTTTAGTTCTACCGGAATTATATGTATTAGCTTCATAAGTATATAACATATCCTCATCAACACCGAGGCTAGCCTGCTTATAAAGATAAACATCCAACGGACCAGCAGATGCTATATCAGATCTATTATCATATATCTCAATTGTATCTTCATCAATCCATGGATGACTAGTATCGGTCATCTCATATAATGGATAATAATAAATTAACAATCTTTCTAAAGTACCACCATTTAAACTGCTGTCATATATCTTTCCATCAGGAATGGAGGATTTCTCCTCAAATGTCTTGTTATCGCCATCAAAATCAACACCACCGCCCACTTGCTTAAGTGTCTCAAAATCATCGAACTGCAATGAGTTATTTGAAGGATCCTTATAATAGTATACATTTGTTCCATATTGATATGTTAACACAGGTTTGACAATATAGCTACCGGAACTTCCTGTAACCGTTATTGTAAGTTTTCTTTTAAAGATTATCTCATTTTCTGGAAATACATCCGGATAAGCTGAACTTTTGCTTTTCTCATTCCACTTTTCCTGAATTACTTTTTTTACCTTTTGATACGTATCTGAATCATAGAGTTCCTCTCCACGATAAACAGCATCGTTATATGGGTTTGCTTTCTTCATCTCATATAACTCACCACCGTATTTTGCTGAATCACCATTGTAGGTCTGTACTGTAATCAAAGCATCATACTTTGTATTATCAGCACCACTCTTTTCAAAATTCATATTTTTGATGACATATTTGCTCGGAGTAGATGATAAATCCTTATAATAGATTACATCCGTCCCCATCGCGCCACTGTCACCAACGGTAAAAGTATTACTGTCAAACTTACTGTTAATTTCTGCCAATGGATATGCTTTATAATTTTCCATCAAAGCTTCGGCAGCCGAGGTTGCACGCTGCTGTTCTCTACTCTTTGCATTAAATCTTGTTGTATACACAAATGTATACATGAGCGGTAAAATTGCAAAGCTTAAAATTGCAACAGCAACAATCACTTCCACCAATGTCAAACCTTTATTATTCATTTTTTTTCGTTCAACTTTTAAGATATCCATGAAATCTCCTCTTCGCCGCATTATTTTCAAACTAATTCTTCTCTTCTACAATTATAGGCAAACCTGTTTCCTCATCGATTTTTACAGGTATAACGCCAAAAATATCATTAACACCATTCTCATATTCTGTCATATCAGGTGCAACATATACCTTATCGGTACCACTTACGCTGTAATAATCTAAAACAATACCACCTGCCAACAAAGGTTCTGACTTGAACAGAACAAACTCTTCAGCACCATCAGGTAAGATTACCACATCCCAATGTCCAGCCTTCTGATAATTAATAGATGCAATGGTAACTCTATTATCCATTGAAAGAATCTGCTCAAGACTGGCTTTTAATCCTGCATATGTTGTTTCACTTGTATAGGTTGCTTCTGTTTTGTTAAATCCAACTGCACTTACATATTCATCTCGATTCATATTTTGAACTGTCTCATCTGAAACATTCAAAATCTCTTCTTTATCGTCGGTTAATATAGTCAAGAAATTTAATTGACGGAAATTCTTCTGCATAGCAACCGCTTCCATAAGAACATCTTCATACTTAGCATCTGCCGGATACTCATTTAGAACTGTAGCAACTTCTTCTAAATGCTTTGCAATGTCTGCCTTGTATGTTCCTTCATTTCTCTTATAAACCTCAAGTGCATCTACTCGCTCCTGTAAGGTTGCGATTTCATTATTCAATGTCTCGGTCTTTGCTTTATATGGTCTCATAACACCATAATATGATGCTACAATTACAATTACACCAATTATTAAAACTAATATAAATAAACTTTTTCCTTTTTCCTTCATCGTATATGTCCTCCCTCAACTAATTTGTCTTGTTCTCTACTTCTGGGAGAACCTTTTTGTACGTACCAGTCAATTTAAATGTAACTTTACCACCATTATTTACTGGCATCCATGCATATACACCTTCATCAATCTCTACCAATTCAAGCTCAGGTCCTTCTTCCTCTTCCTCCTCCTGTGCCTCTTCATTGGTATTCTGTTCTTCCTCGTCATCGTTTAACAAATCTAACTTCTCGTTTTCCTCTGTCACTGCACCTACCGAAACAACTTCAACAGATTCAAAATCACGGAACTTAGAAATCAATAATGCAGCCTCTTCCTTATTAGCAACTGTGATTGTTACTTCTACAACATCCTGATTTGACACAAACTGCGAAACCTCAGCATCTATAGGAAGAACATTTTCAAGATCTTCTAAAAATTTAAGAATATTTTCATTCTCATTTTTGGTCATCTCATGTCCAAGCATAATCTGGTTATAAAATTCTGTCACTGCATTACACTGCTTGTATAACCTTTCTGCTGGTTCAAGTTCTATTTCTCTCTGTTCCAATTCATCCTTCTTGTCTACCGCATCTCTATATGGTTTAAGTCCAAGAAGAGCAATAACGCCGGCAATAGCCAAGCAACAAACGCCTGTTCCTAAAGCAATAGGTAAATAGTTCACCTGAACCTTAGATTTATTACCCTTCTTCTCCTGTTCAACAAATGATACAGAATTTAATGTAGCACCCACACAGGATACATAACCAAAGAGCTCACTATCGCCAACAGACTGATGCCAGCCAATACCTTCCAATCTTCTGAATACAGCGGTGGGAATACCGGTTTCATTAGTGAAGAGCTTTGTTAAGTTAGAAACCTCACCACCCATACCGATGATATACATCTTATTAATAGGTTCTTCATTTCTCGAATTGTAAAAGCTGATTACACGCATGATACTGTTTACAAGTGCGCTACATCCTGCTGTAATCTGTCTTCTTGCCTCTGCATACTGAGGGGTGTCATCATGCTCAAGGTCCGTTTCAATCACTCTAGTGTTCTCATCAAATGCCACACGAACAATTCCTCTTCTCTTAAGAAGTGTCCATGCTTCTTCTTCGTCAGGAACATTGAAAATATTATTATGATGAACTTCTTTAATTAAGTTACCTACACCGTAGTTAACACTTCTAAGAAGCATCAAGTTATTGTCCTTAACAACGGTAATGATTGTCTGATTCTCCTCAATCTTCAGAATCATTACGGAATCCTTATTAACTTCCTTCTTAACAGCCTGATAAATACTGTTACCTACGAAGTCAAGCTGAATCATCTGCATTCCGCAGCTTGATGCAAGATTTGCATAACCCTGAATCATATCTCTCTCGGCAGCAACAATAAGTACACGGGACTTTCCCGCGTCAGGTCCAGCAGTCAATGTTTCCAAAAGTACATGTGATACTGAATATCCTGTTAAATCGATAGGGAAATATTCAGCTAAGTTTGCCTTAATCAAATTTCCAATCTGGTTAGCCTTTACATTAGGAACCAATACTTCTCTATTAAGAATCTTACTTGAAGCAACGGTAAAGATTACCTTCTTTGTGGTAATCTGATTGTTTGCAAGTGCTTTCTTGATTACACCTCTTAAATTTGCACTTTCCTTTAAATATCCATCTTCAATTACATTGGGAGGAGTGGGAACTGTTACGTGATGGTATACCTTGGGATTTTTTACCTGGTAATCCATCTCACAAATTCTTATAAAACTGTAACCAACCTCGATACTTACTACTTTAGCCATCTTTGTACCTCACTACAAGTATTTTTAATTACATCTTTATTCAAATCAACCTATGGTTGTTTTGTTCATCTCTAATATATCTTATGAATATAACCCAATAAAATGCAAGTACCACTCAATCATGGTATTTCCATATAATATTGCAATAGTAAGGCCCATAGATAAATATGGTCCCATTGCAAGTACTCTTCCTGCCTTTGAAACCTTCATTCTAACAATATGAATTACTGACCCCAAGATGCAGCCTAATATTAATGCTAATACATTTAACTCCCATCCGATCAGGAGTCCACTTACTGCCATGAGTTTTACATCACCGCCACCTATCGCATTGCCACCGGTAGTCACAAACAAAATCAGTAAGAATACACTCACAGAGAAAAACCCTATGACGTAAAAAAGCCAATTCGTGTAATCCGTTGCCACACGAATTAGACCTAACACTAAAATATAGATATTGATTCCAACCGGAATCTCATAGGTTCTAAAATCAATTACGCTTAAAACAATCAAGGCACTAAATAGTAAGCAGTAGAGTAGGGATTCTACGCTTACTCCGTACCTTGCAAATGTAAAAATGTAAAGAACTCCATTCAACCCTTCCACAATGGGATACTGAGGTGAAATCTTTGACTTACATTTTCTACATCTCCCACCTAAGAATAGATAGGAAAAAAGTGGAAACAAGTCATACCATCGAAGCTGGTAACCACAGCTCATACAATGAGATCTTTCCTTGGCAACGCTTTCCTTTAGGGGTATGCGATAGATACATACGTTAAGAAAACTACCAATTACTATTCCATATAAAAATACTACAGTATAAACCATCAACGACAGCATAACTTTTTTCCCTTAGGTTTCAACTAAATTAGTTGTTAGCTTCCTTGTAAGACTTAGCACATGCAGCTGAAGGATATACTTCATGACCGTTACAGTAAATTGTTACGATACCATCAACAGAGTTGATAGAAGCTGACATGTTACCACCCTTATTACCTGAACCAGCGATGGTAGGAATAGCTGTCATGGTTGAAGGTGTAGCTGCTGCTGATGCATAGTTCTCTGAAGCGATGTCAGTAAGAATAGCTGAAGCATAGCTCTGTGCATTCTGGATATCAGTAGATCTCTTAGACTGCTCTACGTACTTGATAAACTGAGGAGCTAAGATACCAACTAATACTGCCATGATAGCAATAACGATAATAAGCTCAACTAATGAGAAACCTTTGTTCATGTTCTTTTTCATAATAATAACCTCTCCTTATAAATAAAAAATGTGTTTTGGCCTTGCGGCCTGTTATATAATTACTCATCCCCGTCCCTACACGGGGATGGATAATTCGAATCTTATAAGCTATCCAATGCGTTGTACATTGCAAGCATAGGTGCCAAACATGCACCGACAAGTACACCAACGATAACGGCAAGTACAATAATAATCATAGGTTCCATAGCAGCCATCAAACCTTGCACTGCCATTTCAACTTCTTCTTCATAGTAGTCGGCCATCTTGTCAAGCATTTCCTCTGTATTACCAGACTCTTCACCGATTCTTACCATGTGGTAAACCATAGGTGGGAACAATCCAGCTGCCTGAAGTGGAACCGAAAGGGGCTGACCGATAACAACCTCTCCCTTAGCCTCTTCCAAAGCTTCTCTAAAATAAATGTTAGTCATTGTAGTAGAAACAATACCAACCGACTCAACAAGAGGAACACCAGAACCAAGAAGTGTACTTAATGTTCTCGCCATCATTGCAGAAGCACTCTTCACAGTCAAGTTTTTGAATGCTGGGATTGTGATTGCAAGCTTTCCAAAGAAGTGTTTTCCTTGATCTGTCTGCGCAAACGAAATAATCGCAAATGCAATTACACCCACAACTGGTACAACTATAAACCATTGGTTAATCAAGAAATCACTTGCGCTCTGAACCATCTTAGTGATTCCAGGAAGTTCTACGTCCAATTCTTCAAACATAGTAGTGTAGGTAGGAATAACCTTAACCAGCATTACGATAACTACCGCAATCGCTACGACACAAACCACAATCGGATATATCATAGCTTTCTTTACCATGGCTCTTGTTTTAGCTGATTGTTCAAGCTGTTTAGACATACGCTCCAAGGACTTATCCAAGGAACCGGAAGACTCACCAGCTGCAACCATGTTAATCATGAGATCCGGGAAAATCTTAGGATGTTCTGCCATAGCATTTGCCAAGGTTTCACCCTTCTCAGTAGCTACTCGAACTGCCTTAGTAGCTTCCTGAAGTCTTTTATTTTCGGTTGACTCTGCAAGCATCTTTAACGCATCCAAGATAGTAACACCAGCACGCACCATACTTACAAACTGTCTGGAAAAGACGCTCAAATCTCGAGCGGTGGGATATCCGCCAATATCTAAATTGATATCTCTGCTTAGAAGAGACTGTTCTCCAATGGTGATAATCGTAACACCACGGCTTTTCAATTCACCCTTTGCTTTTTCTAAAGTTTCAGAATCAATACTTCCTTTTATTGTCTTTCCATTGGCATCTAATGCCTCATAACCGTATGTAGCCACGATTGTCCTCCAAATAATATGACTTTTATATTTCACAGGAGTTTTCTACATCTTGCAACGAACAAACGTCCATACACAACATCTTGTAATATTCCGCAAATGCTTGTATTTCCTACGTAAAACCATCCCTGTCTTCTATACTACTTATACTACACTCTTAAAGAAAACGCAACCCATTTTCTTTCATTTCTTTTTAATTTGTGAACTTTTTGTAAATTTTTATCCACAAATATGTGACCTTTTTCTTAAAACATACAAAAGAACTATTAAATATCTGGCTTAACTTATTCTTTATTAACTTTTTAAATTACTATTTTTTTCATTTTTCTTTAAACAGATATTCAATAACGCAATTGCCAATAAAGACGTTAGCGAAATAATCTCACCCATTTTTAGACCTGGGACTGTATATCGCCATTTCAATGTATAATCCCCAGGACTTGAAAACTTAACACCAATAAATGCTCCATCCAAAAGTGAAATCATCTCTACCCCTTGTCCATCAGACTGCAATTTCCACCCTTTATCATAGGGTATTGTCGTAAACAAAATATCCTTCGGATCCTCAACCTGTATGTTTCCTTCTACATACCCATTTCCTATTGATATGATTTCCAACTGATTTTCTTTCAGACAATCATATATCTTTTGTATTTCCTTTTCATCACTTTCATAAAAATAGAAGTCATCAAAGGATTCTGCTAGATTTATATTTTCTGTGCTGGTGACCAATAATACTTCGTAACGACCATCTTTATTTCGAAGTTCATTACTATATCTCACCCCCAAGGAACCGACATCATTAGCTTCATCTGTGCCCTTCATAATGATGGCTCCTTCATTACGATGCAAAGACGGCCCGCAGTCAAAAGTTGCAAACAGTTGTTTTCCACTCTCCGCTTCGTCTGTAAAGAAGGTAATCTGACCAACACCTCCATTTTGTTCCTGTACCACTATATAATATTTGTTATCAATGTACTGAAGTCTAGCATTAGTGCATGAAATATATACTTTTCCCAAGTCATACTCTTTAAATGCCTCTGCTTCCTCTCCTGTCATCACAGACAACAAATCATTACAATTTTCATATATATTATCATTTTCTAAATGATATCGCTCCATTTCTCCCCTCACCATATACCCCAAGCCTAAATATTGTTCATACTTAGAGAGCACTTTTTCTGGTGACACATTATTTTCTGTTTTATACTCGTCCCTTCCCTGAATATTATACTTCACGCCAAAAAGTAACTGTGTTACCGGATTTTGTCCATAAGAGCAGGTCAATCTCGGTGAAGTATATGCCCCTAGTTTTTCCAAGCATCGGCGAACCTCATAATTTTCAAAAGTACCAAAATCTGAATTTCCTCTTAGATTAAAAAAACTATCCCAGTTCCAATTCCTGCAATTTGTAAAATTAACCCTATAAAAATCCGTATCTCCCTCTAACATTTTCGAAGCATTTTCTCCAACTTCCAGATAGTTGTGGTATTTTTTATCAGAATATTTATTGGGTAAATAGAAACAGCTATTCAAAACTACCTCCATTGTACAAATTACAACAACCATAATATTTATGTAGTTTTTATTAATCTGTGTTCTTTTTTTTTCGTCCATGTATAAGAAAAAAAACCAAATCACTACAAATAGTCCAGTAAAAATAATACTATGTTTGTTTACATATAATTCCCCTTTTTTTACCATTAGCAGCCCAATTATAGTTATTGTCATCATCCCTACAATTATTATTGCAATTAAATGTTCTTTATCTTTCTTTTCACCCCTGCTCTCTATCTCTTTCCCCCATACCTTACACGCCATAGCTGTAACAACAAAAGATACCAAATAAGAAAAACGATAATACCAACCATCCGGTGCATTAAAACCATGCCAAAAAAGGTATAACCCCGGAATCAAGCTTGATAACAGTAACAAAAATAAGAGCAATCCACAAACGCACTTCTCCCTTTTATTTATCTTTTTACTCAAGAAAAATAATGGTAGCAAAACAAACGACAACATTCCGACATAATAATAGGGTTGCTGAACATCCATTTCAAACGTTCTCCCAATAGCCATACTAGTCAGCACCTGTCGAAATCCCAACATCAATTCTGTTTGCGAGGATGCGTCCGGTGCCATCTTGGTTACCAAAAACATTGCTGTTGGCAAAAGAGCAAATGCACATAATCCGGCAGCTCCTAAAACAACTCCTACATACTTAACAATATTAATCCAATATTTCTTTCTCACATAAACGAATAAATATATAAAGAAAAAGATGGCACTAAAAAAACCTACTACATAACCGGCTATATAACTACATATAAAGAGATATGCATATGTAAAAAGTAATTTCCCCCATTGCTTCGTGTCAAAAAACTCCATAATAAGCACTAGCAAAACCGGTAAAATATATTCTGCATCCATCCATAGGAAATTTTGGATACATATTGTCATCTGTGCGCCACTCATTGCATATAGCAAAGCAAAAGCAATTGTATATATTCCCCTTTGCTTTAGTCCTTTTTCTGCAAAATAGACAAAACAAGCACCTGACATAGCTATTTTTAGTCCAATTACAATTGTAAGAATTATTGCAGGGTCAACTTTTGAAAAGACAAGAAAAAGCACAGAAAAAATACTACCCCCAACGCACGATGTATATAAAGGAATCGTATTCATACCAAATCCATTATTCCAGGAAAAACTTATGTCTTCGCCTGCCACTAAATCAGCAAAAAATTGTCTTGTTGCCGGGACATACAGATTAAAGGTATCTCCGATCATCAAAAAATCCTTACTATCTCTAATTACAGACATCCATGTATAATACAAATAAAAAGAACCCAAACACACCAAAAAAGCCATAATTTGGTATTTTCTGTCTTCCCATATTCTTTTTCCCATGTTCGACATACGTTCTTTCATCTCTTCACCCTTGTTTCTTTTGATTCTAACGAAAAATGACCTCCTAATCGGAGATCATCTTCCTATTATAATGTTTTCTTATAATTCTCTGTTACTAAATCTTCCAACCGAACCGCTGCCGCCATCTCTTCCGCCGGACCATCTGTCTGTAAGGTCTCTTTCCTCTTGCTGCTGGGATTCTTCTTCCTTACCTTCGTCCTCTTTCTTTTCTTCGGTTTCTTCAATTGAAGAAGAGGCTTCAGAAGTTGCTTCGGTTACTACTTCCTTTGCTTCCTGGTTCTCGTTTTCTGGCTTTTCTTCAGAAGTAGTTTCTTCTTTCTTCTCTTCTTCCGGCTCAGGAAGTCCCTTTTCCTTGCGGAAGATTGCCATGAATTCCTTACCGGTAATAGTTTCCTTCTCAATCAGGAACTCTGCGAGTTTATCCATAAGCTCTCTGTTTTCACGAAGAAGGCTAAGAGCCATATCATAGCTTTCTTTTAAGATTGCCACAACCTCTGCATCTACTTCAGCTGCTGTCTTATCGCTGCAATCCAAGGTAGCACTGCCATCAAGGTATCTATTCTGTACAGTAGCAAGGCCTACCAAACCAAACTTCTTGCTCATACCATACTGGGTAACCATGGATCTGGCAATATTGGTTGCCTTTTCAATATCATTTGCAGCACCGGTAGTTACAGTATCAAATACTACCTCTTCTGCAGCACGACCACCAACCAAGCTTACAAGCATATCACGAAGCTCTGCTTCTGTATTTAAATACTTCTCCTCTTCAGGCACATGCATAACATAACCAAGCGCTCCCATAGTACGTGGAACAATGGTAATCTTCTGAACAGGTTCAGAATTCTTCTGCAATGCACTGATCAAAGCATGACCAACCTCATGATAAGAAACGATTCTTCTCTCTTCTTTGCTCATGATTCGATCCTTCTTTTCCTTGCCTACCAGTACCTGCTCAACCGCATTGAACAGATCCTTCTGGCTCACACAGTCTCTGCCTTCCTTAACTGCATTGATAGCAGCTTCGTTAATCATGTTCGCAAGATCTGAACCAACCGCGCCACTGGTTGCAAGTGCAATTGCATCCAAATCTACGGTACTGTCCATCTTAACGTCCTTGGCATGAACCTTCAGAATCTCTACTCGTCCCTTTAAATCAGGCTTATCAACAATGATTCGTCTGTCAAAACGACCGGGACGAAGAAGGGCTTTATCCAGGATTTCCGGTCTGTTGGTAGCTCCAAGAATCAAAATACCCTTTGAACTATCAAAACCATCCATCTCTGACAAAAGCTGGTTTAAGGTCTGTTCTCTTTCCTCATTGCCACCGCCATACTTAGAATCACGGCTTCGTCCAATGGCATCAATCTCATCAATAAAAATAATACAAGGAGCATTCTTGGTTGCTTCCTTAAATAAATCTCTAACACGGCTGGCACCTACACCAACGTATAATTCAATAAAGTCAGAACCTGTCAAGGAGAAGAAAGGTACATGTGCTTCACCTGCAACTGCCTTAGCAAGTAAGGTTTTACCCGTTCCGGGAGGTCCTACTAAAAGGGCACCCTTAGGAAGTCTTGCACCAATCTTGGAATATTTTGCAGGGTTGTGAAGGAAGTCTACTACTTCTACCAGAGACTCCTTCGCCTCGTCTTCACCTGCTACATCCTTAAATGTAACACCTGTTTCCTTCTGAACATAAACCTTGGCATTACTCTTGCCTACGCCCATAGGGCCACCGCCGCCACCGACTCTCTTAAAGATTACACCAAGTAAAATCCACATCATAACAAGTGGAAGCACAATATAAACAATGATATTCCATATGGCATCACTGTTGCTACTGGTTACACCCTTAACCTCTACCCCTTTATCTAGGGCTCTCTGGGTCACAGTACCTGCATCCTCTACACGAACTGCATAGTAAGACACCTTTGCCGGACGTAAATATGGATTAAAGGCATCTGTAGTTTCTTTCTCATCCTTCTTTAATGTATAGATTACCTTTTCGTTAGTAATCTGAATGCTTTCAATCTCATCCTTTTCCAGCGTTTCAACAAACTCTGAATATGGCACCTCGGCTGCACTGCCATTATCACCAAAGAACAATTTCCAACAGATGCTGAACATCAAAAGGGTTACCAAGATTGTAACAAGTACCATCATAGGACTTGGTTTCTTGTTCCCATTCTGGTTACTATTGCCACCTTGGTTATTTTGGTTGTTGTTATTATTTTCTGGATTATTGTATCCGTTATTATCCATTAATTCTTATCCTCGTCTTTCTTTACTCCCTATCATTCCTCTAATTGAGATTCTATATACATATGATAGGGCACAATATAAACAACTTACTACATTATATAAAGGGCACGTTGTAAAATCAATAAAACAATTATAAAAAATTAATGTAGCAAACAAAAAGTTTTCTTGATTTCAGTATGTATTTATTTTATGATATATAGGTATTTTACAAATTTTGCATTTTGAGAATAAAGGTAGGTTTCATATGTTTAAAATTGGATTTGATAACGAAAAATACTTGAAACTCCAATCTGAAAAGATTAAGGAAAGAATTCAGACTTTCGGTGGTAAATTATATTTGGAATTTGGCGGTAAGCTCTTCGATGACTACCATGCATCCCGTGTACTTCCCGGATTCAAGCCGGATAGCAAGATTAACATGTTGGTTCAGTTAAAGGATCAGGCCGAGATTGTTATTGTTATCAATGCAGCCGATATTGAAAAGAATAAGGTTCGTTCAGATTTGGGAATCACCTATGATTTGGATGTACTGAGACTGATCGATGCTTTCCGTGGTTATGGCTTATTTGTAGGAAGTGTTTGCTTAACACAGTTCTCAGGTCAGCCCAGCGCCATCGCTTATCAGAAGCGTTTGGAAGCACTTGGCATGAAAGTATACAGACACTATCCAATTCCCGGATATCCTTCCGATATTCCTTTGATTGTAAGTGATGAAGGATATGGCAAGAATGACTACATTGAAACCAGTCGTTCCTTAGTTGTTATTACAGCGCCCGGTCCCGGAAGCGGAAAGATGGCTACCTGCCTTTCTCAAATTTATCACGAGTATAAAAGAGGCATCAAGGCCGGATATGCAAAGTATGAAACCTTCCCTATCTGGAATATTCCTTTGAAGCATCCTGTCAATCTTGCTTACGAAGCTGCAACAGCAGATTTGAACGACATAAACATGATTGATCCTTTCCATTTGGAAGCATATGGTGAAACCACCATTAACTATAACAGAGACGTAGAAATTTTCCCCGTACTCAATGCTATGTTTGAAAAGATTATGGGAGAATCCCCTTACAAATCTCCTACCGATATGGGTGTTAACATGGCAGGCTATGGCATCATCGATGACGATGCAACCAAGGAGGCTTCTAACCAGGAAATTATCCGCAGATATTACAATACTCTTTGTGAAAAGAGAGAAGGCAAGTCTGATGATACACAGATTTTAAAATTGGAACTTTTAATGAAGCAGGCAGGAATCTCTCCTGCAGACAGACCTGTAATTGCTGCTGCTAATGTACGTGCAGAAGCTACCGGTCAGCCCGCAAGTGCTATCATGTTAGCCGATGGCGACATTGTTACCGGTAAGACTAGCGAACTTATGGGTGCAACCTCTGCAATGCTTTTAAATGCATTAAAGAAGCTTGCAGGTTTGGATGATGCAAAGCATCTGATTGCTCCTTCCATCATCGAGCCAATCCAGGGATTAAAGGTAAACCGTTTCGGAAGCAAGAATCCACGTCTTCATACCGACGAGATTCTCATTGCACTTTCCATCTGTGCAGTAACCGATCCTGATGCCAAGGCATGTATGGAACAGCTTCCTAAGTTAAAGGGTGCCGAAGTTCATTCCAGTGTTATCCTTTCTCAGGTAGATAAAAATGTCCTTCGTAAGCTTGGAATCAACCTTACCTGTGAACCCACATATCAATCCGGCGGATTGTATCATAGATAAAAAGGACACGTTTTCGCTCTACATTTCACATGGCGGATACTAACAAAAAATGAACAGGAGATATAATTTCCATAAATGGACTTATATCTCCTGTTATTTTTTGAAGTACCGACGTGTTATATTGCTCTAGTATATTTCCTCAGAAATTCCGTTTCTTCTTTATTCAGATATGGCGAAACCTCTTCATAAACCTTATCATGATACCGGTTTAGTAATTCCTTATCCCTCTCAGATAAAACAGTTTCTTTGATTGCATCCAAGTCAAATGGAATATAGGTCAGGGCTTCCAGATACATAAACTGTCCGTATTCGTTTCTCTCGCCCTTACGAACTAAGACTTCATTTTCTAAACGAATTCCATAGGAACCTTCAATGTAAATTCCCGGTTCATCCGTGATAATCATGCCTTCCTTTAGTGGTTCTAAATCTCCACGGAGCTGCCAGCGAAAAGCCGCCGGTCCCTCATGAATATTAAGTAAGTAGCCTACGCCATGACCCGTACCGTGGTTAAAGTTTAAGCCTCGATCCCAGAAGGGCTGACGCGCAATAATATCCAAACTGTTTCCGGTGCATCCTTCCATAAACTTGGCTGCTGCCAGGCGGAGATTACTAATCGCCACAATGGTAAAATGCTCTTTTATGATGTCACTTACCTCTCCCAAAGCATAGGTTCTGGTAACATCTGTTGAGCCTTCGTAAAATCCTGCACCGGTATCTGTCAAAAGAAGTGCTCCCTCTTTTAACACAACATTACTTTCCTCGGTAGCTGAATAATGAACAATGGCTCCATGCTCTCCATAGGAACTAATAGGATCAAAGCTTGGACACAGGAATTCTCCCTGTTCCTTACGAAACTCGTCCAATTTTTCTGATGCAGAAATCTCGGTAATATCCTCTTTTCCCACATTTTCTTTAAGCCACTTCATAAACTTCACATGTGCCACAGCATCCTTACGCTGGGCAATACGAATATTTTCGATTTCTGTTTCATTTTTGATGGCCTTCATTAGGATTTCCGGATTCCGCTTTTCAACTCTCTTTACATTTTCAGGAATACTTTCATAAATCGAATAATTCAGTCTCTCCGGATCAAGAAGAAGACTATCTCCGCTCTGTAAAAGTCTTAATTCTTTCTCTATATCTTCGTAAGGAAGAAGTTCAATTCCATCCGCCTCCAAGCATTCTATCAGCGTTTTTTCTTCATATGTATCTGAAAAAGTTCCTTTTCCCTGATTCTTATTTAAGAATCTGCCTTTGCTAATTTTATTCCTGTCAACGAACAGCTTAACTGTTTTATCTTCTACTAAGCAATAGGATAACATCAGCGGAAAATACTCTACATCATTTCCGCGAAGATTCAAAAGCCAGCAAATATCATCAAGAGTTGTCAGAACATGCTTATTTACCCCTAGCTTCTGCATCTTATCTCTAACTCTTACAAGCTTTTCACTTCTGCTTTCGCCTGCATAGCCAAGTCCCAGTTCAAATACTGGATTCATAGACATAGAAGGTCGTTCTTCCCAGATTTCATCTACCAAATCTTTTTGTGTGGTAAGATGTCCATTCTTTTCTTGGGCAATCTCCTGCAGCCTTTTACCGGTAGCCACTGAGATGCATCTGCCATCACAGCCAATGGTCTGTCCTTCCTGCAAATGCTCCTTTAAGAAGTCCATAATTGTGGGTACACCCATCTCACCCATCTTCATAAGTTCAATGCTACTACCCGCAAGCTGTTTTGCTGCCTGAATAAAGTATCGACCATCTGTCCAGAGATAGGCATTCGTCTCTGTAATCAAAACAGTTCCGGCAGAACCCGTAAAGCCTGTCATATACTCCCTTTCCTTAAAATATTCTCCCACATATTCGCTTTGATGATAATCAGCGGTGGGAATCATATAGAAATGAATATTATGAAGCTTCATTTTTTCGCGTAACGCGCGGATTCTTTCCGGAACTGTTTTCTTACTCATTATTCTCCATCCTTACTTCTATAGTACTTCTTTTATATTTTCTTCTAATTCAGATACAGGCATTCCACCAACTAAGGTTTTCACAACCTCACCATTTTTAAAGAAAATAAAAGTAGGAATACTTGCTACTTCATATTTCTGGGCAATATCCATATCGTCATCGACATTTAATTTTCCCACCTTCATCTGTCCTGCATATTTTTCTGCAAGCTTCTCAACTAATGGTCCCATCATCTTGCAGGGTCCGCACCAATCCGCGAAGAAATCTACCATAACAGGTGTCTCTGCCTTCAATACTTCTGTTTCAAAATTTTCTGTTGTAAATAACATAGTCCTCTCTCCTTTTCCTTGATGCTTTTTTATTAGTTTAACTTTTTTCTGTAGCTTTATTCTTTATCTGTGAATTCTGTATTTGCAGATAGGATTTCCCATAGAAGAAAACTTTTCTTCATACTCTGTCATAACATTTCCTTCTACCAACTTTTCATCATGATGAAGATCATAGGTGATGAAATCAGCTTCCCAGTTAGCTTCCTTAATTTCCTCTACTGCAAAATCAAACAAAGGTCTGTTGTCGGTTTTGAACTCCAGAAAACCGTCCTTTTTCATGATCAAATCATATCTTCCAAGAAACTCTCTGGAGGGAAGACGACGCTTTGCATGTCTATCCTTGGGCCAGGGATCTGAAAAGTTTAGATAGATCTGATCCACTTCACCCTTGGCAAATACCTTAACAATATCCTCTGCATCCATACGAATAAAACGAAGGTTTGGAAGCTCTTCCTCTTCCATCTTCTGAATGGCACGAAGAAGTACACTGGAATACTTCTCAATTCCAACATAGTTAATCTCCGGATGAAGCTTAGCCATAGTATGTATGAACTTTCCCTTTCCCATTCCGATTTCGATATGGATAGGATGATCATTTCCAAAAATCTCTTTCCAGGTTCCAGCTTTTGTTTCCTCCTCATGAACAACATACTGGCTGTCCGCAATCACTTCTCTGGAACCTGTAATATTTCTTAATCTCATAAACTCTCTCTCTTTCTATATTTTACCAAAACTGTACTGCGGTCTTTACCTTCATAAAGAAGTCGTTGTAGAGAAAATCGTATTCAACAAATGGATATAAGGCATATAATACTAAGCTCATTATGATGATTAGTATTATTATTCTAAACCAACTGTTCCTAGATTCCTCTGTTCTCTTACCATTAAAGATCTCCATAATGGCAATCATCGCAGGAGCAAGGAAGAACAAACCAAAATCTAAAATATAACGATATACAATTCCAGCCATCTCTGTATCCACAATGAGAATAACCATTCCAAGGATAATACTTCCCCAAAGATACCCTTTAACTTTCTTATTTTCATAGTAATTCTTTTTCAACAAGGAATACAAGCCCAAATAGACTATGGGGCAAAAGCTAAAGAAACCGCCAAAAATAAATTCCTGAATTACAATACCGTTATATGTAAATTTTGCAAGTGTTTGTTCTACAAAAGGAAAGGTATTGGTAAGAGCTACTGGCTGTAAAAGCTGGTAGAAGATTCCATCCCATATACGATCCAAAACAAAACCTCTATATCGCATATCATTGGTAGTCAGGTTATAATTCGCTCCAAAATCAAATACAGAACCGAATCGAATATAGTTATAATACATCAATCCTGCTGCCACTACCATATAAGGAATAGCTATTGCCACAATCACCTTTATTTTTTCTTTTACAGAATTTTCTTTCTTTTTTAGTTCTTCCACAAAAGCTGGTAGGAGGAAAAATACAACCAGAACAAACTGTGGTCTGCAACCTGCTGTCAATGCCAGACTTAAAGCTGAAAATACAAAACAAAGAATTTTTTTCTTGCCCGTTACTTCAAAACCTAAAACACCTAAATATAACCCTAAGGCAGAGAATGCAATAGATGTCAATATTGGAATACTGTAAATGTCCGGATTATGACTAATACAGCTGCCAAATGCAAAAGCAATCAGTAAATTTATAAATCCAAATAGAACAAGCGGTGTCTTTGGAAAATACTTTTTCATCAACTTCCAAAGAAGTGTCAATGTCCCCCACAAAGCAAGAAACAGTACAAAGAATACCAATTTTCTAGCAAGCAAATGGCTTTTAAATATAAGATACCATGGTATATAAAAAAGCAATACCGGAACAATTCCAAAGTATACATAATACTGTCCGTCAAAATAAGCATAATCCCAAAGGAATTCCACGCCTGAATTTAATCTGGCAAAATAATCATAGGGATTTGCCATCTCTGTCAATTCCTTGGATACCTCTCTGTTTAGGCTAACCTTTCCTTGGAGCAGAGCATCTGTCAAATCCATATATTGATCTGCATCTAGTCGGAGTGTCGTATACAGCGCATTATGTTCAGCAATATCAGCAAATAATAGAACAACAAGAATAATTCCCACTATCATTAGCAAATAACACATTTGAGTTTTTTTAAGTTTCTCGTAAGTAATGCTACTCAAAATCGGTGCATAGATAAATAGCAAGACCATTCCAAAAATCAAGACCATAATAACAATACGAATTCCAGATATCTGAAACGGCACCCGTACATTTAGCTGAATCTCACTTAGAGTAACCTCCTGCCCTGCAAAATCCGATAACCCTATTTGTATGGCAGATACCTTTCCATAAAAGTGGGTTCTATAATAATGAGATAACACAACCTTGGGATTATATTCTCTCTGAAAGTTCAATACCAATCCACCATTTCCCTCATCTACAGAAGATATGGAAATAACATTATCTGCCATGGCATCATCCGCAAAATCCATATCTAAGTAAAGATTATTCACATAACCTTCCATTCCGTAGATATAGATTCCTGTGTCTCCCTCGCCATTAACATAGTATATATTATCTCTTATATGTTCGATACCTTCTCCGATTCCTAATTGATAATTAGTTATTGGTTTAAAAGACAAAGACTCCCAAAACCGATAATTGCAAAAAAATACTTCCAACAAAAATATGATCAATATGCCAAATAATAGATAATTCTTCGGTTGTTTTAGTTTATTTTTTAATTCATTTTCCATTCTACTTATCCTTTAGCACCTTATTATTAAACGAATAAACCATACAAAATTCCACCGGTATCAGCAAATACAAAAACAACACATATCTCACTAATGCCACTGGTCCCAACAAATATGTTAGCCATAAAACAAAAATGCCAAACAAACTTGCTGTGGTTATTATGTCCTTTTGCTTCATACTGTAAAAAAATAATATTATGCCTATATAGAAACATGTTGCCGGCATAAATAAGCATGCCCAAACATAGTTTCCATCTACCAACTTACTATCAACAAATAATTTATTAACTTTCAACAAAAATGGGATCTTTGATTCCATCGAAACAGGAAACGCATCTTCTACCACTAGAAATCCCTGATTTCCTTGTCCGGTCAATACTAATTTCGGCCACATATACCAAAAGCCATAAGTGTTCTCCAAGAAAGAATCTACATATTCTTTAGGATATCTTCGAAACCATCTCAAATAAACTTGGATACAATCCTTCCTCATGTTTAAAAACACATCGTAATCCATCAAATATTTCGGGATATCTGAAATTTGAGGATTATAAAGCATTGCAAATGCTTCTCCCTGAAACACTTTCTCCACGATATTTTTTTCATCTACCGGCAATTCATCCTCATATCTCGCATAAACCCTTGTAACCTGTTGAATTGGTACAGACAGCATTTCTCTTGGGTCCACGGTTCCAGAGGCCACTAGGTTTGCAAACGAATATTTATATAATAAAAAGCATACAATAAATGCTCCATACATTAACAAACCCGTTTTCTTTTTATTTAATACCTTAAAAGCAAACCATATCCATAAGGGGGCACACACTATAAATACATACACTGCATTATTTCTAAATATAATGGTCCCCAATGCTAATGCAACCCATATTAAAATATTACATTTGTTATCAAAAAAAACATCTCTATTCTTTATAAATTTATAATTAATAATAAGAAAATCAACTAAAAACAATGAAAAAAAATTGTCTTTAGTTGCACTAATCAAATGCAACGTTACCGGAGGATACATGGTAAAAATAAAAAAAGCTATACCATGAAACACCAAAGGAGCTTTTTCTTCATAAAGAAATATAAATACACCCGATAACATAATTGCAAAAAAAACCAACTGAAAGCAGAAATAAAAACATACTCCCATATTTAATGTTCCAAATATACTATATCCCAATACAATTAACTTTCCCATCAAAACTGTATGAAGGACAGGGTGTCTTACCGACACTCGATTTTCCAAGTACATCATCAGCTGTCCTGGGGCATCATAGCTAAAGATTCCCGGAAACACACTCAAATAATTTGGTATCCAAAATATTATCAGTAAAACAAACATTATAAGCATATATTTTGACGAAGAAGAAATATAATCGGACATATACCTGTGTTTTTTTTCTTTGCATCTAGACATAAACATAAAAAACACAGCCACTCCTAAAATAGCTATCATTATACTGATTACATAGTATAATCCAGCTACTATGCCAAATTTAATCCCACCATCTTTTTTTACAAAAAAACCAATGCCATTCATTAGTCCTATCAGGATTCCAGGAATAATCGCATATTTTAATTCTTTTTTGAATGCTTCCATTTTATTGCGCCCTATCTTTTTATACTCAAAATACACTTTTACTAATGCATTATATAACACACCGTCACATCTCGCAACAATCGTTGCACTCCCCTCTAATCAATGCTACAATATTTCAAAAGATTTTATTGTGTGAGAGTTAATATGTTAAAAAAGAAAAGAACTTCAATTATACATGCCCTTTGCATTTCCTTGGGTTTAAGTCTGCTTCTGTCTCCCATAAATACTATGGCAGAATCTGTAGAAGACCGTATTGTCCGGCAAAGAGCCATGACGATAGAAAGCAATGAAATAAACAATTGGCCCAGTGGGCCTGTTGTCACTGCAGAGTCTGCCATACTTATGGATGCAGATACCGGGGTCATATTATATGAGAAAAATATCCACCAAAAACAATACCCAGCAAGCACAACAAAGATTCTAACCACATTAATCATCGCTGAAAACTGTACCCTGGATGAACGTGTTACTTTTTCAAAGACCGCTGTCTTTGATACACCAAGAGACAGTAACCACATTGCCATGGATGTGGGCCAGGAGCTTACCATTGAGGACTGTCTCAATGCAATCCTTATTCGTTCTGCCAACGAGGTATGTTTTGCCTGTGCAGAACATATTACCGGAACTACCTGGCAGGATTTTGGAGAAATTATGAACCAACGTGCTGCGGAACTTGGTTGTGTAGATTCCCACTTTGTAAATCCAAACGGCTTGCCCGATCCGGAGCATTATACCTCAGCCTACGATTTAGCAATGATTGGAAGAGCCTTCTTTGCCAATGAGATGTTGTGCAATATTTCTATTTCTCCAAGGCTCCACATTCTCCCTTCCGAGAATCAGCCAAATGAAAAAATTGAGAATTCCAAAAACGAACTGTTACCTGGAAAAACTTACGCCTATGAATACCTAGTAGGCACCAAAACCGGTTATACAGATACTGCAAGACACTCTTTGGTTACCTGTGCGGAGAAAGATGGGATGAAATTAATATGCGTTGTCCTTCATGATGAAGCTCCATATCAATATGAAGACACCATTGCACTATTCAACTATGGTTTTAACAATTTTTCCAAAGTGAATATTTCCGAATCAGATTCTCATTACAGTATCCATGAGTCAGATGTATTCAACATGAAAACAAGTGTATTTGGTGATGCAGCTCCGTTACTTTCTATTGATAAAGATAATGCAATCCTATTGCCCAAAACAATATCCCTGGAAGATTTGGATTCCACCATTTCTTATGAAAAAGGTAGCACAAATCAGATTGCCACAATAACCTATAAGTATCAGGGAAAAATATTGGGAACAGCCGCTGTAACAGTCTTTCCCTCAGTTATTGGAAATCAATTTAACACAAATTCTGTCATCACAGAAGAAGTGTCACATAATTGGGTTAAGGATTTTCTGGGAAATCCCATTGTGATCCTAAGTCTCACCCTCATCCTGCTGATGATAGGAATATTAATATTCCGGCTTCGCACCATTCGATTCAAAGGTACTTATTATAAGATTGGGCAAATAAAACCTCACAAAATAAAAGGGTACAAGAAACCCAAAAATAATATATTTTTTAAGAAATAACAAAAATCTCGGTAAAAACTATTTACCGAGATTTTTATTTAATAAAACTTTGGGTCACTTACCCTTTTTCAAAATAAAACGATCCTATCCCTTGTTGTATATCTTTAATTTTTGTATATCGCAAACGGGCCAATAAACGTCAGGAGTTCATAGTCCTCCGTATAACCGTCTACAGATGGCTTAACGCCATTATATACAATCATAATACTTTTACGATTAAAACTTTCTAACGCCTTTTCCCCATTATATACATCAATATCTCTAAAGCAGGCTTCCTCTGCATTGTAGGATATGAAATCTATATCCGATCCATAGACACGTAAAATCTGTGACCAATCCTTTTCATTATAGGAAATGACCTGATCCACATTCTCTTTTCTTGCCAAATCAATGATATCATAGCATATATCCTTGCTATAATAGGTCTCCGGATACACCTCCATAAAATCTTTTGCTAAAAGAATACCGGCAAAGAGGATAAATGACATAACTATATATTTTACCCATAAAGTATAATTAATATCTTCGTATTCCAATACGGCTACTAATATTAACGGAATAAAACCAATCAATTGGTATCTTGAGCCAGACAAAGTTAATACTGTAACCACGAAATTACAAATAGCTACAGCCAATAGTTCTGCTTTTATTACAGAACGATCCTCTGCTTTCTCATTACTTTTTCTTCCTAACAATGCAGAGTCAATAACCTTCTTTAACTTTCCACAATATCTCAATCCAAAGAAAAGAATAAAAATATGAATAAACAATTTTAGTAAAATCTTTATTCCATCTAAAGATAAAGCTGCAACATTTTGATAACTGAATATTTCAAATATACAAATATTATCCATAATACAATCATAAAAATTGGAGGATAAATTTCTAATTGTAACTATACTCATAGAATCCGCATTGGAACTGATTCCCCAATGATTATGGAATATTATTGAAATCATAATATCTACAATTACTAGTGCCAAAATCAGTATCTGTATTTTGCCTACATTATGTTTATTAATCATAAAATAGCAAAACTCCATAGCAACAATCGGTACGATACCGCATACAACCACAAACAGTCCACTAGAAGTAACTGTCATAAAAAGCAGAAACAACATTATGGTCGTAAGACATATCTTGAAATATTTGTTCTTCATATGATTATGTAACAAATATATTAACAGCATAGGGATTAAGACCTTATAGATGTACTGTGCTCCTCCCCAAAATAACATATTCGTATAGGATAACATACCGGCTGCATAGGGTAATAAAATGATATCTATCGCAAGATAAGCATATGCTTCTTTGGCACCTGCCACCTTCATCAATGCAATAATTAAAAGAGAAAAAGCCAGAACATTGATTATATTAGCTATGCCAAAAGCCAGAAATATATCCTTCAATATACCATACAATGGCATTGCTAATAATGATGCACAATCCCACTCACCGGTTGTGGAATATGTCCAGTTGGGCAATACCAAACTTTTCCCTTCCCACATTTTCATGGAATGGTACACTACACCTGCAAAATCGAAGTCACGTAAAAAATTGGTACTAATATTGATTAATATCCAAAAAAGAAGTTCACATAAAAATATTACAAAGGCAATCTTTTTCAGCATTCCCTCATGAAAGTTTCTTTTTTCCATAGTTATCCTTTTATTCCTCATTTTCCTTTTTATGTCTCATGGCTCTGGCATGTTCTCTCTTGGCGGTGATACTTTCCACGTCCTCTTCTGAGATAAACTTCGTTGTTTTTACTACAAAATATTTCCCCTGATCGCTCTTACGGACTCTGATTTTACCTTTTACAAATCCATGATCAGGACAATATGCCACGCAAAAGTAGTGACGACCATTCGGTGTAAACCATTTAATCTTCTTCTTTAAATTGTGATGACAGATATAACACTTGCAAGATGCCACTTCTCTGTCTAAAAATGCATTGGTCTTATCCGGGAATTCTCTGGAAATATATTTAAAGTAGGTATCGAACTGCTTCTTTACCTCATCCTCTCTGGAAACAGGGGGATGATACAGGTCATAGGATACATTCTCCCAGACTCTTTCATTCTTAATTGCAGTTAATATTTTAGTTGTATAGTAAGCATCGCTGAATGCTCTATGGAAGGGAATATCCTTATCAATCTGCAGATAATCCACTGCCCACTCTAAGCTCCTTCTTGTCTTTCTGTCCTCGAATGCAATGCTAAAAAGCTTTTGCACATCCAGAAAAGCAATAGGTCCTTTTGCTAAGTCTTCCATCTTATGATAGGCCATGTTGCGCTGAAGCTCTGTTAGGTCTGTTGGACCCCAGGTACAAAACACCGGATCCTCTCCGCACCATTCTAAGAATTCCCTGCAGACTATAGGAAAGCTCTTTCCTCTTTCCAGCTCTTCCATTCTCATCTGCACCAGCTGGCTTGTAAATCGGAACATCTCATGATAGACAGAGGGTTTTACCAGCTGATCAAACTCACCTACAACAAGCTTATCCTGATTTAACTTTAAAGCACCGATCTCTATGATTTCAAAAGGCATCACTTCGACTTCCGGCTCTTTTCCCGTGCTGCTCTGATTCCATTCTAAATCCAGAATAATATAGTTCATACTCCCTCTCTCCTTTCCGATTTTCTACCTATGAATACAGCCAAATATGTTTTACAAAATACATACTTGGCTGCTTTAATTTACCAATAGTTCAATTTAGTATGCTTTACCCCAGTATACCATCTTCTTAGCAGGCTTTCCACAGCATACGCAAGTTTCGCTTAATGTTTCCTGTGCAAAAGGCATACAACGGCTGGTTACACTCAGTTTTTCCTTAATCTGGTCTTCACACTCTCTTTCACCACACCACATAGCCTTTACAAATCCGGACTTGGTATTGAAGATTTCTTCAAATTCCTGATAATTCTTGGCTACATAAGTATGCTCATCGCGATGTGCTCTTGCTCTCTCCAACATTTCCTTCTGCATCTGATCCAGGATTTCAGGAACCTTTGTTTCGATATCAGTAAGTGCCACTTCAATCTTCTCTCTGGTATCTCTTCTACAGATGACACATTTACCGGCCTCCATATCCTTAGGTCCGATTTCAATACGGATAGGATATCCTCTCATCTCCGCTTCTGCAAACTTAAATCCAGGGGACTTATCAGTATCATCAACCTTTACACGGAAGTTACTCTTTAAGAGGTCTCTGAGTTCATAAGCCTTGTCAAGAACGCCTTCCTTCTTCTGCTGAATAGGAACGATACATACCTGAACAGGTGCAACTCTGGGAGGTAATACAAGGCCTTCATTGTCACCATGAACCATGATGATAGCACCAATCAATCTGGTGGTCATACCCCATGAAGTCTGATGTGCATATTTTAAAGTATTATCCTTATCTGTATACTGAATTCCGAATGCCTTGGCAAAACCATCACCAAAGTTATGGCTGGTACCTGACTGAAGTGCCTTACCATCATGCATCAAAGCCTCGATCGTATAGGTTGCAACAGCACCTGCGAACTTTTCCTTGTCTGTTTTCTGACCCTTTACAACAGGAATTGCAAGAACCTGCTCGCAGAAATCAGCATAAACATTTAACATCTGTACAGTACGTGCCTCTGCATCCTCAGCAGTTGCATGTACAGTATGTCCTTCCTGCCAAAGGAACTCTCTGGAACGAAGGAAAGGACGTGTTTCCTTTTCCCAACGTACAACTGAACACCACTGGTTATATACCTTAGGAAGATCTCTGTAGGACTGAACTTCATTCTTGTAAAAATCACAGAACAAGGTCTCTGAAGTAGGACGTACACACATTCTCTCCTGAAGAGGTGCAAGGCCTCCATGGGTAACCCATGCTACTTCCGGTGCAAAACCTTCTACATGATCCTTCTCCTTCTGAAGAAGTGACTCCGGAATAAACATAGGAAGGTAAACATTTTCTACGCCTGTTTCCTTGAATCTTGCATCAAGCTGCTTCTGAATCAGTTCCCAAATAGCGTATCCAGCAGGCTTAATTACCATACAACCCTTTACGCTGGTATAATCAATCAATTCTGCCTTGCGAACAATGTCTGTATACCACTGTGCAAAATCTACGTCCATAGAGGTAATTGCCTCTACCATTTTCTTGTCTGCCATTTTTATTTCCTCTTTTCTTTATATAAACTTACATCTCTAACTAAATATCATTTTGATTCCGGCACTCCAGGTTTCTCCGGGAGCAGCCACCTGTGTGTGGGGGCGTTCTTCTAGGCTTCCCTCAAACCCTTCGAAATCACAGATTCCATACCAAGGTTCCAAGCAAACATAGCCTGCGTTAGAATCAGGGCAACTCCAAATACCCCAAACGGGAGCAACCGACTCCAGCTTCATGTATTCCTGATTGTTTTCATCCAGAATACCTGCTGCCACAATGCCCTTCTGATCAAAGATAAGTGCATCTGCACTAAATAACTCCTCTGTAATGGTAAATACACCATTTTCCAGTTTAACCGGCATTAATGTGTCTGTAATCAATCCCTTGTCATTCAGGCGATAGCTCATAACCTCTTCGCTATCCTCCAAACCATAGAGCTTAATCTTCTGCCCTACTCGCTTCTTTCGTTCCTCCAAGGATAAATTCTTATCATCTTCTCGTGAAATAATCGGACAGGCAAAAGCACCATGACCACCGATACTAAAGTACATAGGCTCCTCTCCCAGATTCTCTACATACCAGTTTTCCTGAATGGTATTATCCTCTAAGATATATTCCAAAACGAGTGAAAAGCTAAAGGGATATTTCTCTCGTAATTCCGGGGTATCCTTTAGCTGAAAACGAATGCAATCCTCACTCTGACTAATCATCTTGTAGGCCACTCTCTGACCAAAGCCATGCTTGTCAGCAGGATACATCTGTCCTTTATATTGATATTGTTCATTTTTCAATTTACCAATAAACGGAAATAAGAAGGGAGCTGTCTTGGCCCAAAACTTAGGATTGGCACTCCATAGGAGCTCTGACTTGGTTTCTTTATTCCACACGGATTTAATCTCCGCTCCGAAACACTCAAACTCAACCTTATATTTCTGATTTTCCAAATAGTATTTCATGGTTCCTCCACGTGTAATTCCTATATGCAAAGTCAATCTAATATATATTATCACTTCTTTTTTGTAAATTCAAGATAACACTAAGCTTCCTTTTTACGAAAAGCCCAAAACTTCTGAATCAGGAAGTTTAACGGAATTGTTACAATAAGACCAATGAATGGTGCAATAAATTCATTTACACCCATAACCTTTACAAAGAACCACAAAAGCACCTCGGCCAGGAACAAGCTGGTAAACGCATAAGATATGTAGGTCTTCATAAGAGCCGCAAATATATTGCGTTTTTCTCCTTCCTGCTGTTTAAACACCATTTTGTTGTTCCAGTAAAAGGACCAGAGAACGGATAATATAAATTCCACAAGCTGTGCCACTAAAAAGTCATATTTCGGAATCCAGTGAACCTTACGAAGCCCCAGCAAGCTTCCAACATATAGTAAATAACCCAGTAAAGTGTTGGAAACACCAACGATTCCAAACTTTACAAACTGCATAAATGCTTCCCAGGATTTCTCTGTAAATTTTATTCTAAAAAGCTTTACCAGAAAAAACCTAGCTATTGACTCTATCATATTCCAAATAAAATTTCCAATTTTTTTCATATATGCAAATCCAATCAAATCAATAAGGAGTCGTTCAAACGACTCCCTCTTCATTATTCTCCAATAATATATATCTCAGCTGCAATTTCAGGATAATTCTCTCCTAATTGTAAAAACGCATTAATCATATCTTGATTCCATTGCTTTTCAATCTGGTAATTAGATATAGGTTTTAACCAATACCCGCCACTAGCTTTCACTGTACAACCTGCGTCTTCAAAATCCTGTTTCAGTTGTTCTAGGTTATATACTCTTTGATGTCCTACGCCTCGATCAGTATCATTCAATGAATTCTCTTTCTCCAACATTCCCATAAGTACAGCTGCCTGTCTATGTACACTATGTGAATTAGGAACTGCCGACAGAATTACTCCTCCCTCATTTAGCCAGTTCTTGCACAACTTTAAAATACTTACCGGATCATCCACATGTTCCAGCACGTGCCCCAACACAATATTATCAAACTTACGGTTTGGAGAATAATTTTCAAAATATGTATTTTCAACAACTACTTGAGGATATCTTTTTCTTAATAAATCGCAAAACTTTTCTGCACCCTCTACAACCGTATAATCGGCAAAATATGGGAGTAACGTCTCTGTCATAACTCCTTCTGCTGGTCCCAACTCTAGGACACTGCTACCCGTCATATATCTTCTGAATATACTGGAGCAATATTCTGTTGCAGGCCCCATAATACCATTCCTATAATCATAATTACTCGTATACTGATCTAAATTCTTCATACCAACTCTGCTTTCATGCTTTTGTTATATTTGATACCAACTCAATAACTCCCAATCTGGCATGTGTCAAAAAAGTAACTCTTGCTGTATTGGAAATTGCCAGTGCCCTCTCTGTAGGTTTTGAAATCGAAAATCCCCTCTCTAACATCTGCTGTATTGCAATTTCCATATTATCAACTTCATAACACACATGATAAGGAACATTTCTAAACTTCTTAATTAGTGGTGCCAAATCTGAATCTTTACTAGGTTCAATTAATTCAATGGTAATTCCCTGGCCATCCAAAAAACATATATTAGACTTTCTGTCCTCGTCCCATATGGATTCTTTCGACAAAGAAAACCCCAATGAAGTGTAACCATCTATCGCTTTCTTTATGTTTTTTACCATATATCCTATATGATGTACATTCCCTAAAACTTTAATATTTTCCATAAATTAAATCTTTCCTGCAACAATATCAACCAGTTCACCTATTGTTTTTGCCTTTGATACAACTTCTATAGATAATGAGATATCAAATTCATCTTCAATATCACTTACAATATTTAACTGTGCCAAACTATCCCAAGCTTCGATTTCTTCCGCAGATGATTCCTCTGTTAACTCTATACTCTCATCATCAAATACATCTGCACATATCTCAATTATCTTTTCTAAAATATCTTCTCTACTCATCTATTTCCTCCTTTACGTATGTATTACATACTTTATAATCATCAATAATTAATTCATACTTATGATCCGATATTCTTGAAAACCCAAGTTTATCATATATATCACTTACCATTTTATTTTTTTGTGTCGGAATATACTCTGCCAACACCTTTTTATAAGATTTCTCACATACCAGTTTCATAAGTTGATTCATGACAAACTCTTCCATGCCTCTTTTTAATACTCTGCAACTCATTAGCCAAGTATCAACAAACACATCTTCATCATTAATTCTCTTTAATATTACTACGGATACAAGGCCATAATCACCATACTTATCCTTTAATGTGAAATATATTGTCTCGTATTCAGGTGATTCCGCAATTCTCTTTATATCCTCTTCTGAATATCTTATTGTTCTAAGGTTAAATTGATTGGATCGTTGTGTTAACTGCGCAATTCTGGAATACTTACTTTCTTCAAATGGTAATGTCTCTCCTATCATCTGTAAGTTATCTAAATAATCATTGATGGAAGAGAACTCCTGCTTTTCACGATTTCGTTCATATTCCTGTTGATACAGCTGTGTTCTATCTTGGCCGTTTCCTGTATATGATACAGTTTCAAATAAATGTAAGTTTTGAATGTATGTAAGATATTCTGATGCATCCTCTGGAAGGTCTGGAACTGTAACTTCCGGAAGATACTTTTTAACCAACTCTCTCTCAAAAGGATTATCATCAAGAAATACAATGGAATCCATACCTATGTTTAATGTTTCTTGAATCAACTTGATATTCGTAACCTTATCCTCCCAATTGGCAACAAAAATAGAAATGTCCTCCAAATGTAAAACCATCTCTTCATGTTTTTCAAAAGGTTCTTTTGCTATCTCTTCATTATTCTTGCTACATACAGCAAGTATAATACCATACTCTTTCAGTTCCTTCAGATATCTCTGAAGATTTGTGTACGCATGGCCTCTGCCCAACTCACCAATTTCAATATTATTGATTCCGTCATCGCCTATGACACCACCCCATAGTGTATTATCCAAATCTAATATAACACACTTTTTGATTTTTCCTGCACCTGCCTGCAAGACACCAATTACAGACTCCGCAATGTCCGGAAGAACTTTTGTTGAAACCGCCATTTTTGCACTATAATAAAATACAGGGTCGTAAAATTCCCCCATCCCATAATAATTTTGAATAGATAATAAATCAATGGGATATATATTTGTATTTCCCTGCATTGCTTCATTTAATAAATAATTTAACTTTCTAATTTGATAGATAAAAGATGCTTCAATTTTTGTTGAATATTGTCCCAAAACAAAATCATTCAATTCAGAAAAATTAAATTGTAGAATTTTTGCATTCGTCCTTTTTTCAACAGCACACCAAATACTCGACATACGATTCATGCAGTTTTGCGCAAATCGTTCTCTTTCACCTAATGATACGTTCAAATATTCCTCATATAATTTATCCGTCGAAAGCCATAACAATATATAATTCGGATTATATTTATACGTTTCTGAATCAGAATCTAATAATTGCATCTCGATTTGATTATAATCTGCCTCAAAAATATGTAAATTAATACCCGCTAGTTTTGCTCTACCTAAAATAGATGTAGTCAAAAACTGAGTAGCGCTATTTCCCAAAATAGCCATTCTGATTTCTTCACCAATCACATTGTTTTTTGCTGCTTTTCTCAACTCTTTAAAAGAATACATTTCCTAATACCTTAATAATCTAGCGTTCTTCTTTCTTAGCTTTTCCTGATAATCCTCTTTGGTAATAATGTTTTTATCCACCCATAACTCGTTTTCAAACACTTCGCCTATACGATTCCCACCAAATCGTTTCCATAAATTTACCACTTGTGTGTTTTCCACTTTGGTTCTTGTATAAATTGTTTTGACCCCAAGTTCTTCAAATGCCAAATCATAAATCAAAATTATTGTTTCAATGTTCTGAAAGGCATTTCCATTCGAAACCCATCTACCAAACTCTGCTTCTCCAGTCACTTCATCAATATCATAAATAGATGCTAAAGCCACCCTTTGTCCATTTTCATCAAAAATTATAAAGTAATAATCCCCTTTACGGTCTATCTGTTTTCTAATCCATTCCTTCTGTGCATCTATATCTTTGGATACAGCATGCAAAAATTTGTTCTTTTCTTCATTATTTCTGATATCAACAATAAATGGAGCATCTTCATATGATACAGATTTTATCGAAATATATTTCCCTTTAACAGTACCTTGCCAAACCATTATCTTTCCTCTTTATCCATATTAAGACTATCTTCTATTATGTATGGCGGCCGATTTCTGGATGCATCAAAAGTTCTCCATAAATATTCACCCAAAATTCCAATAGACAACATAATTACACCAAAACTAAACAAATTAAAGATAAACATCAAAGTCCAACCTTCAACATCAATTTGATTCATCAACTTAGAAACTAACACATATAATGCCCAAACAAGAGAACCCGCAAACGACAACACTCCCGTAGTAGTAACCACTTTAATTGGTAATGTCGAAAAACTAAAGAGAGTATCCATAACTAGACGAATTTTCTTTTTTAAAGTCCACTTACTGGTTCCTATCTCACGTGCTTTTCTTGTATACCAAACAACCCCTGTTCTAAACCCACTCCACAAAATCTGACCCGACAGAGAACTATTTTTTTCTCTCATACTAGACAATGTATCTATAACTTTTCTATCCAATAAATATACATCAAATCCCATCTTGGGCATATTGGGAAGTGCTGCCTTTCTAACAAGCCAATAATAAAAGTTAGAAAACATCGTTTGTTGCTTACTTTCCTCTCGACCCTCTCTTACCGCCAAGACAACGTTATTTCCACTCTTCCAACTATCTACCATCTCAAGAAGCATTTCCGTTGGCTCCTGAAGATCTGCTGCTTTAATAACTGCGCAATCTCCTGTGCACATCTCAAGTCCACACAAAACAGCCGCATGAGACCCAAAATTACGAGACAGACTTACCGTTTTTACATTAGAATCCTGCTTAGCAATCTCTCTCATAACTTCAAAACTCTTATCTTTAGAACCATCATTTACCATGACAATCTCATAATCATAATCAATCTTATCTATGAACTTTTCTTTTATATCAGCATATAATGGACGAAGATTATCCTCATTAAAATATACCGGTATTACCAAAGATACTTTCATATGGTTTTCCTCTATCTGTCATTTTTCTCTTCATTCACAATCTTCACAAACTCATCATAGTCTCTAATATATTCCTTATCATCATAATGAGTACTTGCAAGGCACAAAAGTACAGAATCTTCACTAAAATCGTACATTTCTTTCCAAACCATAGTGGGAAGATAAATACCGGTATGGGGACGGTTCAAGCAAAAGATAGCCTCGTTTCCTTCTCCATCCATAACCTTCACTTTACTCTTACCAGCTACGTTAATCAGCACAAATTCCGAATTTCTATTTGCATGCTGACCTCTAATCACGTCATTGTCTGATCCATATATATAAAACACTCTCTTAATATCAAACGGAATATCCTGGTTTCCTTCTGCAATTACAAGATGTCCCCTTTCGTCTCCACGCTGTGGGAACTCCAACATCTGAACTTTGTTCATATTGTGCATATCTTCATCTCCTTGAATACCAAAAGTCCACTGACTTACTATCATCTTCGCAAATACTATGAGTGCGCATAGTACGTCTACATACTATTTTATACGAAGCAGACTCCAAAGTAAAGGGATTTATGAACAATTTGTAAACGTATGGTTAACTCTTTTCTCCATAACAGTCTTCACCACCAAATACCCCAGAGGCCCCTTTATAATTCCTATTGCTCCAAAAAGTTGAATCCCTCCATATAAAGACAAAAGTAGTGCAATTGGTGGAATCCCCATTTGTTTTCCAATCAGTCTTGGCTCCAGACTTTGTCTGAGAAACATACAGCCAATATAAAGTATTACTATAACCAGCGCTGTTATAACCTTTCCGCTTACAAGTGACAATATCGCCATGGGAACCAGCACTACCCCTGTACCGATCATTGGCATGGCATCCAGGATTCCTGCAAGTATTCCCCAGAAAATACCATTTTTAATGCGAAGTACGCTAAGCACCAAACCGCATAAAGCCCCTGTAATCGGCATAATCACCAGCTGGGCCTTGATTAGTGTAGCAAGATATCGTATTACCTCACAAAAGACCGATAAAGGGAAATAAAATTCCTCTCTCTCCAAAACACGATTCATGATTTCATCATAATCCTTGGCCAGCATATAGGTGCCTATAAAGAAAATACCTGCAAATAAAAGACCTCCGCCTGCTCTTCCAAACCACTTTACCGACCCACTCATAACAGTGCTTGTAAGTATTCCCGAAAGATTGTCTGCCACTACCCTTATCTGTAATTTCAGAGAATCCTCTAAGGCTGTACTATCCATATTTAAGATTTTTCCCAAATGTACACTGATTTCACCAAGCCAAAGCTCCAACCTACTATAAAGAATCTCCCCTCCTGCAACCATACCCGGTACACTTCCCATAATCCAGGAAATCAAGAGTGTAATTAATACAGATAGAGCCCCCAGGAAAACAAGCAGTAACAGCACTACACCAATCTGTCTGCATATATGGAATCTTTCTTTTATTCGCTTTAACAAAGGACCAAAGGCTGTTACAAAGATGAAAGCCAGGATTCCGGGTGCCACCAAAGGCGAAATATATTTTAGAAAAAAATACACTGCTCCTATAGATAGAAGCAGTGTCACCATACTATTTTCTTTCACTTTTTCCCACATACCATTCCCACCTTTTTCCATTTCTTTTATATGAGATAGTATGTGCTGTTTTAAATATATTTATGATAGGATTCCTAATCTATACGAAACTCCATCTGTTTCCCTGTTTTCGGATGCCGAAAGGCAAGTTCATAGGCCAAAAGCTGCACATTGTAAATCTTCTTTTCCTTGCTGTATGCAATGGATTCTTCCGTTCCATACTTGGTATCTCCCAATATAGGATAACCATAGTGTGATAGCTGCGCACGAATTTGATGGAATCGGCCCGTTTCAATGTTTACATCCAGAATAAAACATTCCTGCAGATTGTCCATGGTCTTTGCTTTTTTTTGCACAAATTCATGTTCCTTCGGAAGCACCGAAAAGTGTAGCACAGCTTTTTTAGCATCTGCCTCTCCCTTTTCACACACCAATGCCTGTGTCCCGTCTTTTTTTAAGTAGTCTATTAAAGTTCCATCCTGTTCTGTAGGCACTCCATACACGATAGCATAATAATTTTTATTTAAACTGCCCTCTGTTAACTGCATTGAAAGCTTACTTCCGGCCTCTTTCGTTTTGCCAAACACAAGGAGTCCCTCCACCGGCTGGTCCAGGCGATGCACCACCGCCAGGTAGGGTTCCCCTTTTATGGGACGATTCTGTTTTTTTGCTTCCATCATCAGATGCTTTTTGATTTCGCTTACCAGATCCTTTTCATAGGTTTTTGCAGACTGTGTGGCAAGTCCCGCTTCCTTATGACACACAATGATATGCTGGTCTTCAAATAAAATCTTCAAGGTATACCTCTTCTTACAAACAAAATATATTGTTACACTGCTTGGATTGTAACACAAGCCCGTTATATGATACAATATCCTAAAAGCTTATAGTTTTTGGGGGGAAACATATGGATGGATTTAATCATGAAATGATAAGTGAAAAGGAACAGCTGATTTTTAAGATTCGAGATCAGATTGTTATATTTGACCATGAAATAGATAAGACTGAAAGACAATTAGAAAGCGCAGAAGAACGCTACATGCATCTGGTCAATGAAATGAAAATTTTTGGTATATATTTTTGTTTCATCATATTCTTGCCTGTTGCCTTTTTACTCTTTTCAAATGTTGAAAATGCCTATACCGGCGGTGGCATGTTTTTTAGTATTGTCATGACGGCTATCCTGGGCGTTGCATGTATAGTATACCTGATCAGCTTTCCTCTTATGTTATTCCAGGCCATTCGTACCTATCGAGTATACTGTCTAAACAAGGATACATCCCCAAGAGATTTTACTCCGCCCACACCTATCGACAAGCATATGCTACGCCGTAGGAATAAAGCCCTTTCCAAGGAAGAGGATATTCAGGTAGAAAAGCAAAAGTTATTGTGGGTTTTGAACAAATACTATGCTACCCTGGATAATCTGAACCAAATGATTGAAGATTTAAAGCAGTCTTCAGAACCTGTAGATTCCAAGAAGATTCTCAGGAAGCTAAATTCTTTTGAAATCTATGAAGAGGTAGGTGTGGCTTCTATCCACGCAAAGGATAAGGATCACTCTACAAGGTTTTTAAGTATGGGGCTTTATACAGGTCTTCTTTTGGCCGGAACTTTTATTGCTGTCGTAGCAATAATTTACATCGTTAGCGGCAGTTGACATTACACAAAAGAAAACCTATACTTTATTCAATTATTTTTTATTAGGAGGATACGAAATGTCTAGTTACAATTCAAATAAAAAGAGCAACGATACCATGCAGTTCTTCGTAGGTCTCGTTATGCTTTGTGTCGGTGGTTACTTATTTATGGAAAATGTTACCGTTACCACTAGTGATATTTTCCGTTTTTCACTCTTTGGAAGAAGAATGGATGGGTTGATTTTTGTTCCACTCATTGCCAGCATTATCTTCTTATTTTATAGCTATAATGTATGGTCAAAGCTATGTTGTTGCCTCAGTATATTTTTGATTATTGCCAATGTTATTACCAATCTTCATCTTCATTGGATGTCAACATCCCTGTTTGCAACACTCGTAATCTTCATCCTTCTCTTCGGAGGACTGGGACTTGTTTGCAAAAACCTGTTTGCAAATCCTGACAGTAATCATGGTAAAGATTATAAATAAGTATATTAATACATGTATTCCAAAGCCTTGCAGGTTATTGCAGGGCTTTTTTATGTCCTTTCAAAGATTTTTTCCCCTATTGTAAATTTCTAAATTTACCCTCTTGCATTTCAGAACATATGTTTGTATAATGATTTTGGAGGTAAACGTATGTTCGATATTATTGATGACCTGTCCTTAGAAGATAAATTAGAGATTTTGTCAGATGCTGCCAAGTATGATGTAGCCTGTACATCCAGTGGAGTAGACCGCAGAGGCAAGGAAGGATTTCTGGGCAATTCCTGTGCTGCAGGGGTTTGTCACACCTTTGCTGCGGATGGAAGGTGCGTATCCCTTCTAAAGATACTTATGACCAACCATTGTGCCTATGACTGCACCTATTGTAAGAATAGAAAAAGTAACGATATTCCAAGAGCCACCTTTACTCCGGCAGAGATTTGCAAGCTGACCATAGAATTTTATAAGAGAAACTATATCGAAGGTCTATTCCTAAGCTCCGGTGTTTTGCAGAATCCTAACTATACCATGGAAAAGATCATAGAAACGCTGCGCCTTCTTCGCACCGAATATCATTTCAATGGCTATATTCATGTGAAAGCGATTCCCGGTGCTTCTGAGGAGCTTCTTTATTCTGCAGGATTACTGGCAGACAGAATCAGTATCAACATGGAGTTACCTACCCAGGACAGTCTTCAAAAGCTTGCCCCTAACAAAAATATGGGCAATATCATCAAACCCATGAACCAGATTTCCGGTACCATTGCCATGCATCGACTGGCCATTGGCAAGGATGCACGTATGGAAAGAGCCGGTATCAATGACCATCTGATTCACAGTATCTGGGGAAGAAAGCAGGATCGGATTTCTGCTAGAGCAGCTGCTTCTACAGACCTAGTGGATATAAGCCGCAGCGGTTCCTCCTTTTTATTCCCGGCGGATAAGAAGGACCTAAATCTTCGACGTGACTTTGCCCCTGCAGGCCAAAGCACTCAGATGATTATCGGTGCTACCAACGAAACTGACTTGGAACTCATACGAACCACCCAAAGTCTGTATCAAAGCTTTGATTTAAAGAGAGTCTTTTACTCTGCCTATATTCCACTCAATCAGGATGCTGCACTGCCGGATCTTGACACCCCGGTTCCCTTACTTAGAGAGCATCGCCTGTATCAGGCAGACTGGCTTCTTCGCTACTATGGATTCTTTGCGGAGGAGCTGTTGACAGAACAGAACCCGTACTTTGACAATCGTATAGATCCTAAGTGCAACTGGGCACTAAAGAATCTGAATATCTTCCCCGTAGAGGTGAATACCGCTCCTTACGATGTCCTTTTAAGAGTTCCCGGAATCGGTCCTAAGGGAGTAAAGCGGATTGTCAGTGCCAGACGTTATTCGAAATTGAACTTCCAGATGCTTAAGAAGATGGGAATTGTTCTAAAGCGTGCACAGTACTTTATTACCTGTAGTGGTAAGATGCTTTACAACATTCCCATAGAAGAGCGCTTTATCTTAAACCGGTTAGTCGATGTGGAAGCCGTCAACAATATGAAAATAGAAGGAGAAACTGTGCAATATCAGCAGATGAATCTTTTCTCAGACTTCCATTTAGCAGCCGGTGGTTGATGATTGTATTAAGAAATGAGGATATAAACATGACTATTTATTCTTGTGCCAATGATTGGGAAGCTATGCTGACCTGTATCTATGACGCTTGGGCAAGCAAAAAGGGACATAAAAATATCCGACTCATGGTGGAACCCATTATGCAGTACTCCCTTCTTGATGATTATATTCATGTAGATAGAGATACTACCAAGGCCCAAAGTGTTATGTCCGCAGTACAAACCAAGATTTCACCCTTTGTTTATCAGGAACTGGCTTACTGCTCCATGGCTTATGAAGAGGATACTTTGGATACCATATTTCATGTTATGATTTTGGGATTTACTTACGGTTCCGAGATATTAAATATGGTACATTTTAAGGATGTTGCAAGATTTCAGGAGATTCGCACACGCCTTGGCAAGGAAGCTTGTCGATTCAAGGAGGTGGTACGATTCCATGAGGTCGATCGTTATTTGTATGTGGCCCATATTGAGCCCAAAAGCAAGCTATGCATTACCCTAGGTCCCGTTTTCTCAGACCGCATGCCATCAGAACACTGGATTATTGTTGATGATGTACACAGGGAAGCCGTCATTCATCCCAAGAATGAACCCTTCTATATGAAAACCTTAAATGAAGAGGAATTGCAAAGACTTCTATTAACAGAAAAGGAAAACGATGGCTACACGGATTTATGGAAAATCTTTTTTGATTCTATTGCAATTAAGGAACGTGAAAATTACAGATGCCAGAGAAATCTTTTCCCTTTATGGGCAAGAAAACACGCTGTTGAATTTAACACCAAAAAAGGCGAGTGAAAATAGTTTTCACTCGCCACTTAGTTACTTTATTTTTCAAAATAACAAACTGCAATAGCTCCGGGGCCTACATGGGTACCGATTACCACACCAACATTGATGGCCGGTAACTGATCTGTCTGTTGTTTCCACAGATCACCACTATCTTCAACATATCTGTTTAAGAGTTCATCTGATAATCCGCTATAAGCAAGAACATAAGGCTTTTCAAAGTCTACGCCACTTCCACCTTCAATCATCTCTCGAAGAAGGTTATTACCCTTACGGGAGCCTCTTGCTTTACCCTTCTGCACCACTTCACCCTCCACAACCTCTACAACAGGCTTTATGGAAAGAAGTTCTCCTGCAAGAGCTGTCACTGCTGAGATACGACCACCCTTTCTCAGATACTCTAAAGTATCCAGGAGCCCAATCAGACGAATCTTCTTCTTCGCTCTGTCAAGCTCTGCCACTATATCTTCTACAGCCATACCTTTTTCTCTGAGTTGCACCGCATATTCTATCAAAATTCTCTGTCCGCCGGTAGCATTTTCACTATCTACCACAAAGGCTCTGCCTTCGTACTCCGAAGCCGCAATATTGGCACTCTGACAGGTACCGGAAAGCTTGGATGAAAGGGTGATAATAATAACACTATCTCCTTCTCCCATTTCCTGCTGAATATACTGATCATATACAACCGGTGTAATCTGAGATGTCTTGGGAAGTTCCTTGCATAAAGGAAGCTTTTCATAGAATTCCTTGTGACTTAAATTAATTCCATCCTCATATTCTTCACCATCAATTGTAAGCTTTAATGGAATAACACATATATCAAATGCTTTTGCCTCTTCCTGTGTAATGTCACAGGCAGAATCTGTAATAATCTTAATTGCCATTTTATTTTCTTTTTATTCGCCCCAAATTTTCTTGTTCAAAATTGCATCCTGTGCATCGATCATATCGAGAACGCTCTTGGCTTTTCTCTGCTGCTCGATTACCTGGTTTTCATCATTAATGAGAAGCTCCAAGCTACCGGAAATTGTTTCGATGTTACGCTTGAACTCGTCAACCATTTCCTGTGTACGCTGCTGTGCAACCTTGATAACTTCCTGCTTATAAGCAAGGAACTGATCTACTGTCTGCTTGTTGAATGCTCTCTCCAAGTCTCTCTTGTAAGCCTTCTTATCCATAGTATTGAAGATTAAGATAGCTTTCTGCTCATTGATGTAATCATCCATCTTAAGCGCGCCAAGTTCTGAAGGTGGAATCTCTGTTTCAGAGATATTTGCAATACGGTTAATCAAGTTTTCATCGATTCCCTTGTATCCCTTGATCATCTTAACGATGATCGCCTTTAACTGCTGAACCTGCTGCTTTAATATATTACCACGAACCTTCTTATAATATGCATCGATATCCTGAAGGAATCTGTTAAGGTTTGAAAGAATGATACGGTTCTTGGATTCAAATACTTCTTCACGAAGTGCAATCCACTGCATCTTGTCAGCCTGTGCACTTGCCATTTCCTGATATTTTTCAATCTCGTGAACAAGCTGCTGAATCTCTTCAACCTGTGTTTCCAAACTGTCGTCTGTAATTCTGGATACGAACTCGTTACGTGCCTGCTCAATTTCGAATACCATACCGGTCTTCATTGCACGAATATTGCTTTCGATTTCTGCCTTGGTGAGCTTTGACTGATCCTCAATGGCTTTGTAGTCCGTACGAAGGAAATCAACCAGGTTACGAATGCCATCATAGAGGCCCTTTGCCTTTACAGAGATTGCATACTTCTGTGCATATGTGATGATTTCCTGCTCAATAGCGTACATACCGGAGTTAACATACAATCTCTGGCAAATACCATCCAGGGAAGCATCACATTCATTTGCAGCCTTTTCATTATCTGCAATGAGCTGCTTTGTTTCAGAATCTGCATTTGCAAGTCTGTCATATCTATAGTACATACCGCAGTCAGCTACGATATCAGAATCGTCTGCTGCGAAAGGATCCTTGGTAGGCTCGTTGTTAATCTCCGCCTTGTGATTGGTAAGCCAGATTCTTTCATCTTCCTGTTCAATTCTGTTACGAATTGCCTTACAGATATAAGCTGCCTTAGAAGATACAAAGAACAATCTTTCCTGAGAAAGGTCAATGGAGATATCCTCTTCATTGTAAATCTTATCCTCTTCCTTCAATGTTACGTAAACCTTCTTGTTACGAAGAAGCTTTAAGTCATTGTTCGCCTTGGTATCTGACTGGTTAATAATATGCAATGATCTGGTAAGGTCGATAGAAGTATTGTTTTCCTCACTGGAATCTCCCTTACGGAAACTGTTAATCAGGTTGTAAAGTACGGAGTTACCTGTACCTTCCATCTTCGTAGGCTCGTAAATAACTACCAGAATGGAATTGGACTGCTGCTGAAGAGACTTCTTCAAAATCAACAGATGCTCATCTGAGTTACTGTCTGTACCGGGTGTATCGAAGAAAGTAAAGTTAATCTGCTTACACATAGGAATAGGGAATGTAACCTCAATGATTCCGTTAATGAAGCTCTCTCCATTGGGTGATTCATGATTGGGAATTTCATTTAATTTTCTAAGAATCTTGCAAAGCTGTTCATGCTGCTTCATACCCATAGAAGCGCCACTTGTAATAGCACTTTCCAAAATAGTACGTAAATGTGCATCGATTCTGTCAAGTCCCAGGTTAATTTCAAACTGTCCGAGAGCATCCTTCCATGCCAGCTGAACTCTCTCTCCCTTATCGTTTGAACTGGTATGTACGGTAAAAGCTACCTTCGGCTCTTTACCATTCATAATCTTAAACATTTTTGCTGTTTCAGAGTTAATACTTTCAGGAAGAATTCTCTTTCCGATTAATGCGTTAATGAAGGTTGACTTACCCGCACTATATGTACCTACCAAACAAAGGTTAACTTCATTTACCTCTAAGGAACTTCTGTAATCCTCAAATGCAGAGCGACGCTTTCTGAAGATTGCTTTTGTATCATTCTCTTCCAATTCTCTTTCGAAGGTTTCCAATGTTTCATCACAGTATTTTTCAATACAATCGTAGATTTCAGAAACATCCGGAAGTTCAATAAAGTTAGCAACCTCAAAGATTGTCTTTCCCTTTATAGAATTGTAATCGGTAATTTTTCTCTGAATGTCTTCATAGTCAATCTTGGTACCCTTAAAGGTAACGGATATGGTATCCTTCTGGAACTGTTCCCAGATATCATCAAAGAACTGAGTACCCTGATTCTGTAAAAGAATTTCACCCTTATCAGGACTGTACTTTTCAAGCTTTTTGCACTCAGCGTATGGAATTTCTTCAAATACACCTTTGATCTTAACAAAGAATCTTATTTCCTTTTTCACGGAATGGTAAGATATCATTAACTCACGCATGTTTTTTCCTCCTGTAACCGCAGTACACAAACTCCCATAATTGGCTAAATTATACCAAATATTGCACAATGATTCAAGGTTTATTGACCAAAAGTATGCACATATTGTATCATGTATTATTATATTTATTCAGGGGACAAACATGCGATACTATATATCCGACCAACATTTTTTTCATGAAAGCTTAAATCCGTCCATGGACCATCGTGGTTTTGAAAATGCTGCTGCCATGAATGATTATATGATTACGAAATGGAACGAACGCGTACGAAAGAATGATGAGGTTGTAATCCTAGGAGATTTTTCTGTAGGAAAGGGCGAAGAAACCAATGAAATACTGAAATCTCTAAATGGGAAAAAATACCTTATCATCGGCAATCATGACCATTATTTGAATGACAAGACTTTCGATCGAAGTCTTTTTCAATGGATTGAATATTATAAAGAGGTACATGACAACAATCGTAAGGTCATTCTTTCCCACTATCCTGTTTTCTGTTATCACGGTCAGAACAGAATTACCAATCAGGGAAAGCCTATTTCATTTATGCTATATGGCCATGTCCATAATACCTATGACGAACAGCTGGTAAACGAGTTTCAAAACATCACCAAGCATTCTACCCGTAAGCTGCGTAAGGATGCAGAACCGGTCTCTATCCCCTGTAATATGATTAACTGCTTTTGTATGTTTTCGGATTATACCCCATTAACCCTGGATGAATGGATTGCCCTGGATGAAAAACGCAGAACTTCCATTCCGCCTCTGTCTTAATGGTTGTTCTTTCGGTATTCCACAGGCGTCACTCCCACGATGCGTTTAAACTGGCGATTAAAATTAGAGAGGTTATTGTAACCCACTCTTCCTGCCACCTCCGATACAGATGCTTTTGTGGTAGAAAGTAATTCCATTGCTTTTTTCATACGAATCTGCATCAGATACTCAATGGCTCCGATTCCTACTGCCTTTTTAAAGCAGGACATATAATAGCTCTGGCTTAGATGTACCAGGGACGCCAGAAACTCTACTGTAATATTGGATGCATAATTATCATTCATATACTCTAGTGTAGGACGCACAATATCACCAAAACTGATTTCTGCCGGAACCTTTCTGATGAATCCTTCACTATTTTCCAGCATCCAGAAAAAGCGTAATAAAAGACTTTTTAATAACAGATCCTCTGTGGGACTGTTTCTTTTTGCACATTCTACGATTTCTTCCGCACATTTTTCAAAGTTCTCATGATTGGGATGATCCCTTGGAATTAATACGCATAGCTTATCCTTACCATTTACAATGGGCTGAATACATTCTGTGGCACTACGATCATTGCTTTCTGTTCCGAGCATCATCTTATTGAAAACCACTGCTTCATAGAACAAGTCCTGATTCTCCACAGGATAAACCGCATGTAACATATCCGGAGGCAGGATTAGTACATCGCCCTTCGACAAAATATATTTTTCATCATTAAACACAAACTCTCCCATGCCACTCACTACCAAGTCCAATTCAAATTCCGAATGCCAATGCATGGGCACGTTTACAAAATACTGGGGCATTTTGCATTCATACCTGCTGTAAGGCAGCAACGTTGAACTATGCTGTCTTTTTTCCTTGGTCTCTCTATATACTCCATCCTTACTCATACTTTTTTTCTCCCGTAATGTGTGTATCAGTGTAAGCATTTACACCGAAAACGTTTAAACAAGCGAATTTTACCCAAAAATCATAGAATAGTATCACTTTATCATAGTATAATCGTAGTAATAGCCAAATATCAATAGTATGCTATCAACATAAGCATAAATTATATGAGATTTTGTGGCATGATTGCACAAGGAGGGTACACATGGATTTCATAAACGACAATGGTGCTTTGGTATTCTATACCAAAGGAGAAATGATTCGAATTGAAGCTTGGGGAAAGGATGCACTTCGTGTTCGTTCAACCATGCTTGGCAAATTTACCGGCAACAACTGGGCCTTAACCGAAGAAATTCCTTCTTCCAAGGCTGAGATTACATTTGACAAAGAAAGATATTGGGATGGCAACGGAGAACCATCTATGCAGACATACGCAACCATCAAAAACGGTCGTGTAAAGGCAGTAGTTAACTTTGTTGGTATCATCAGCTTCTTTAGAGATGACAAGCTGATTCTTCGTGAATACTTCCGCTCCTACGGCGGTACTATTTCAAAGGAAAGCCGTTGCCTTAAGGTAATCAATCGTGAATGGAAGGGAATTATCGGTGGAAGCGATTATTCCTTGAACTTAAAATTTGAAAGCAATGAAGGTGAAAAGATCTTCGGTATGGGACAGTACCAACAGTCCTGTATGGAATTGAAGGGTTGCGTCCTTGAGCTTGCACAGCGTAATTCTCAGATTTCTGTTCCTTTTGCCGTTTCTAACTTAGGCTATGGTTTCCTTTGGAACAACCCTGCTGTGGGTAGTGTTTGCTTTGGTAAAAACTACACAGAGTGGATTGCCAGATCAACCAAGGAAATGGATTACTGGATTACAGTCGCCGATGCTCCCAAGCAGATTATTGAAAACTATACTGCAGTCACCGGACATGCTGACATGTTCCCTGAAGATTTAATGGGACTTTGGCAGTGTAAGCTTCGTTATAGAACCCAGGACGAGGTTCTTACAGTTGCACGTCAGTATCAGAAGGAAGGAATCAAGATTGACCAGATTGTTATCGACTTCTTCCACTGGACCGTGCAGGGTGATTGGAAATTCGATACCAAGTACTGGCCTGATCCCAAGGCTATGGTAGACGAGCTTCATTCTATGGGAATCAAGGTAATTGTCTCTGTATGGCCTTCTGTAGACAGAAAGAGCGAAAACTTCTATCCCATGATGGAGAAGGGATTGTTAATCAAAACCGAACGTGGTGCTGCACAGACCTATGATTATCAGGGAGACTGTGTAGAAATCGATCCTTTCAATCCTGAAACAAGAAAATATGTATGGGAAGTTTGCAAGAAAAATTACTATGACTTCGGAATTGATGCCTTCTGGTTGGACAATTCCGAACCTGATTATGGTGTATATGATTTTGAGAACTATCGTTACTGTGATGGTCCCGCACTTCAGATCAGCAACATGTACCCTCAGATGTACAGCCGTGTATTCTATGATGAAATGAAGGATTTGGGAAAGCCTGTTGTTAACCTTCTTCGTTGTGCATGGGCAGGTTCTCAGAAGTATGGCAATGTGGTATGGTCCGGTGACGTTCCAAGTACCTTTGAAGCCTTCAGAGATCAGTTACAGTGTGGACTTAATATGGGTCTTGCAGGCATTCCTTGGTGGACAACCGATATTGGTGGTTTCATGACGGATGATGTAAATGATCCTGACTTCCGTCAGCTCTTGATTCGTTGGTATCAGTTCGCAGTTTATTCTGCAGTTCTTCGTATGCATGGAGACCGTGGTCCTTACAACATTCCACCTCTTGATGACAGAGATTGGGGTGGCGGATATCTTCATACCGGTCAGCCTAACGAGCTTTGGAGCTATGGTGAGGAAAACTATGCTATCATGAAGAAATACTATGATATTCGTATTTCTATGCATGACTATATCAAGCAGTTATATGAAGAAGCACACACCAATGGTTCTCCATTAATCCGTGCAATGTTCTATGAGTTCCCTGACGATAGCAAATGTTGGGATCTCCAGGATCAGTACATGTTCGGTGATAAATACCTGGTAGCACCAATCTTCAACCTAAATCAATTTGAAAGAGAAGTATATCTTCCTGAAGGTAACTGGAAGCTTACTTCCACAGGCGAGGTATTTACAGGCAAGCAGACTGTTAAAGTTGATGCTCCTATCGAATACTCACCGGTATTTGAGTTAGTTAAATAATCTTATGATTATTTGATTATAAATCCCTTTTTTATAACAAGTTGTAACTGCAGTTGCTGATTCAATATGAGCAAATCAGCCTGATGACCTATTTTTATTATCCCCAAACGGTCCTGTACTCCCAGTGCTTTTGCCGGATTTACAGTAACTGCTTTTACAGCCTCCCTCAAAGATATCCCCAGGGCAATGGCAGTCCTAAAGCAATCAAACAGATTGCACACACTGCCGGCCCTGGTTTTGTTTTTCAGAAATGCATCTCTTCCGGATACTTCTACCTCCTGGCCTCCTAAGGTATAGGTTCCATCCGGCAATCCGACAGCTCTCATACTATCACTGATTAGAACCACCCTATCTTCTCCAAACATTTCAAAAGCCTTTCGAACCCTATTCTCGGAATTGTGCACACCATCACAGATGAGTTCTATATATCCCTCCTTAATCCCTGCCATAAGCTGCCCAATCTCCTCATAGTGCTGCATGGCATTGTAAAAATGGGTAAGTCTCTCCGCCCCCACATCCAAAGCCTTTTTCACTATATCGGCGTCTGCAGTTGTATGCCCCAGACTAATCTTAAGGTCATCTTGGTAGAGCTTCTTTGCTTCTTCAATAAAGGAAAATGCTCCCTCTAATTCCGGTGCCAGTGCGCATACTTTGATAAGATTGCCTGATACCTCCTGTAGTTCTTTTAATAATTCGATATTCGGTAACTGTAAGCAGTCTATTCTCTGTGCACCACACTTTTCCTTAGAAAAGAAGGGACCCTCCATATAAATTCCAAGAAGCTCCGCTTCCTCTCTGTCTTGCCCCTTCTTTTCTTCATATTCCTTCGTAAGCTTACAAATACGACGCAGTTCTTCGTTGGGCAGTGTCATGGTTGCAGGACAGACAGAAGTAATGCCATGCTGTATTTCATAAGACAATATTTTTTCTAATGCAGCTTCTGTTCCATCCGAAAAGTCTGCCCCCATAGCTCCATGAAAATGCGTATCTATAAATCCGGGCAGAAGAATCTTCCCCTCTCCCGTTATTTCCGTGATATCCTCTTCTTCACCATAAATGCCTTTTTTGTTCTCCTCACCATAGCTGCATTCCTCGTTCGCCCCGCCACAGCTGCATTCCTCGTTCGCTTCACAGACCTTCACAATTTTCTCACCCTGAATATACACATCCACTCTATGCAGTTCACCATCTTCAAGGAAAGCATCAATATTGCTGATTTTTATCATTTCAAACCTCTCTCATCCTTTAGTCAATCCTCTTTCATCCTTTAGTCAATCCTCTCTCATCCTTCAGAAATCTAGTTCGTTATTTTATTTGTGTTTTTCATTTCTTGTATCTTACATACTTCTTGTAAGATTTATATATCTTATACTTTTCTATTATACCAAATGATATGGGAATATCATCTCATGTCCATCCGTTTTCATCAATTACGGAGAATATCCAATATACACTCTATTTCTCCGTTATTTTTTGATGACATTTACGGAGCTTTTTGACTTTATGTATTTTTTCTCCGTGAGTTTTTCCAGTTTTGTACGGAGATTTTTAATATTAATTAACATTTCTCCGTAAAAATCATCATTTTTTTACGGAGATAATCATCATATCATCCATTATCTCCGTACTGCACTCCAAAATCGCACGGAGCTTATCACTGTATAAGCCATTATCTCCGTACAACTCTCCAAAATCGTACGGAGCTTATCACACAACAGTTGAATGTCTCCGTAAAACAAATTCTCATCAAAATCTACTGCATATTCCGCTCCATCGGAAAGTTAGTTCCGCTGAAGCGTGCAGGCTGTTCCGTTTAAGCGGAATACGCAAAATCTGCAAACAATGCAATCCCTTTCATAATGAATTTCACAATGATTTTCATAATGAATTTCACAATGAATTTTTATGATGAATTTGACAACATACTTATATAAATGCTCTGAAAATATAAAAAGGCACCTACCCACATATGTGAGTAGGTGTCTCATCATAGAGCCGCTTCTATAACCCTTTTATATTTAAACTGTATAACGAATCACATTCCAAGATAAAGGAGAAAGAGAAATGTTATCTCCATCCTGTACTGAGATTTCTGTAATTTTTTCTTCATCTGCGCTGTTAACTGCATTTACATCATCACCAGTAATTACCAGGTGTTCAACAAATTTTGCTCCTGCAGGCAGGTTTGCATTTAACTTACATGCATCAGTCATGCTTCTGTTTACAGCAAAGATGGTCATTTCACTCTTTTCCTCATCGAAGGTGGCAATTGCCTCTACATAAGGAATATTAGAATGTTTTGCTGTACTGTAGCTATCACAGGTTACTTCTACATCCAAGGCTTTACCCTTCGCATACTTTAATGCATGCATGTAAGGATAGAAGATGGTCTGCTTCCATACTCTTCCATTATTCTCAGTCATGATAGGTGCAATAACATTTACAAGCTGTGCAAGACATGAGATCTTTACACGGTCACTGTGCTTCATCAGCGTAATCAAAAGGGTTCCTACAACCAATGCATCCTCTAAGTTGTAAATATCCTCTAACTGTGGAGGTGCAATCGACCACTTAGGAATCTGTTTGTCCTGCTCATTAGAATGGAACCAAACATTCCATTCATCAAAGGATAAATTAATCTGCTTATCACTACCCTTTTCTTCCTTAATCTTGTCACAGATTCCAGCTACCTGAATAATAAAGTCATCCATATCTAAGGAGCTTGCAAGATAATCCTTGGTATCGTTATCACGATTGCCGTAATAATTGTGAAGAGAAAGATAATCAATATGTTCATAGCATTCTCTCAAAACAGTTTCTTCCCAGGTTCCAAAGGTAGGCATCTCACGGTGAGAACTTCCGCAGGCAACAAGTTCAATGCTGTCATCTACCCACTTCATAACCTTGGCGGTTTCGCAGGCAACTCTTGCATATTCCTCCGCAGTCTTGTGACAAATCTGCCAAGGACCATCCATTTCATTACCCAGACACCAAAGCTTGATACCAAAAGGCTCCTCAAAGCCATTCTTTCTACGCATATCTGCGTAATAGGTAGGTGTGGTTGCATTACAATATTCTACCAATGCTCTCGCTTCATCCGCACCCCTTGTTCCCAGATTTACTGCCATCATAATATCTGTTCCGGTCTGCTTTGCCCACTGCTGGAACTCATCAATACCAACCTCATTGGTTTCGATAGTAGCCCATGCAAGTTCCATTCTCTTAGGACGCTTTGATTTGTCTCCAGTACCATCCTCCCAGTTATAACCGGATACGAAGTTCCCGCCGGGATATCTTACAATTGGCACCTGAATATCTTTAATCAGGTCACTAACATCTCTGCGGAATCCATTGGCATCTGCAGTTGGATGTGTAGGCTCGTAGATTCCCCCATATACAGCTCTTCCTAAATGCTCAATAAAAGAACCAAAAAGTCTTTTATCCATTTTGCTGATGACTTTTCCTGTATCAATTGTAATATTACAATCCATGATTGTGCCTCCTCATAAATTTCATCTTAATTTCTATGCTTATTATACGAATTAACTTTCCTGTTTTTCCATAGATTTTTCTGCGAATTTACTGTTTTATATTGCAAAATATTGCAAGGCAAACCACTAATCACAGCTAACGTTTTTCATACCCTTTGCAAATACACTGCCTACATCACATCTTCCATGATGATATGCTGTTTTGGTTTCATGTTCCCCTAATGTCTCTGACATTTCCACCTTTATTCTGCTAACACCGCTTTCACACTTCTGATCCAGCATATCAATAATCATCTGCATTTCTTTTTCATCCATTTTCGTCTGATTTCCTTTCTGGACAACAAAAGGCTATCGCCACAATGGCGACAGCCTTTAATTCTTACTTAAATTCCATATCCTGCCATGAATCCTGAGGAACGATTGCAATATAGGTCTTACCTGTATTTAAAGTAATCTCCTGTCCATCGGATACCTTAGTAAAGATGGTATTGGCGGTCTCGTCCTTCTTGCTCCAGTTAATAGGAATTGCCTGACCATTGGTTAAGTACCAACCCTGTGTTGAACTACCAACAATATAGTAAATCATATATCCATTCTCATCATACTGATAGAATGGGTCACCCTGAATAATAACATTCTTGAAGCTTGTTACCTTATTATCATCCAAAGGATCTACATGGAATTTACCATACTCATAGTATTCATACATTCTGGTCTCTTCATTGTAAAAGAGCTTAGATCCATTATGATAGAAAGGAAGATCTACTTCTTTTACATCATACACATTAGGCTCATTACTTAAGTCAAACTCCTTATTGGAGAAATTGAAATGAGGACCTGTATAATAGTCATTATAAGTAGTTGAATACTTAGCCTGTGCTATACGATCCTTTAAACCGTCATAGGTTTTTCCCTTCTGAGAATTGGTATAGTCTTCGTAAGTAACATACTCGGTAAATTCTGTTGCTTTTCCATTAGAAAATCTTGCAAATCCACCACTTAAATTGTTAGAGTATGCCTTTGCAGCATAGTCATTGATGTAGAAAGGACCACCATCATGAATCAAGATAGCATTCCACTCACCGGCTAAGATAAAGTTGGTAGGACGAGCACTACGAATACTACCAAACTGAGTAATATTCTGCCAATCCTTCTTCAAACACATCAAACGGGTGATACGTCCGTTCGCTGTACTGTTCATCATCTCATAAACGATATCTGCACTGTTAATACCATAATGGTCAAGTGCTGTTACTTCGTTATCTACCATGATAGCAACAGGTCTCTGATCCTTATACATCTCGTCGAGCCATTCGTTGGTAAGTTCACTTCTGTACATACCCTCTCTTGTCTCAGCTTCTTCGTAAGGATCTACCTCTACAACAGGAGTGGTAACTTCCTGTGAAGTCTGTGATTCTTCACTGCTTTCTGCTACCTGGCTTTCGTCTGTATTGATGGGCTGACCAACAACAGGAACTGCTTCTTCTGTACTGTTCTTTTCGCCGTTACCCTCTTCTCCATTTCCCCCGCTACATGCACTTAAGCTTAAGCATGCAACAAGTAATAAAAAAGCTAATTTTTTCTTTTTCACTACGATTCTCCCCTAATATAAAAACTCAAAACATCAGTCAAATTAACCGAAATTCCTAACCTCTATCATACTTGTTTTCGGGTTCTTTTTCAAGTCAAATAAGGAAAGAATCCTAGGAAATTTTTAACAGCTTATTTCTCAACAAAAAGAGGGGTTGAATAATATCTGTCGCCACTATCAGGAAGAAGTGCAACAATTGTCTTCCCCTTATTTTCAGGACGTTTTGCAAGCTGAATGGCAACATTTAAAGCTGCACCTGAAGAAATACCTACCAAGATACCTTCCTTCTTTGCAAGGAGCTTGGCTGTTTCAAAGGGTTCTTCATTGTCAATCGGAATGATTTCATCATAAACCTTAGTATTCAACACCTCAGGAACAAATCCGGCACCGATACCCTGAATCTTGTGAGGACCACTGTTTCCTTCAGAAAGTACAGGGGATGTTGCAGGTTCTACCGCAATGACCTTAATCTCAGGATTCTTGCTCTTTAAGTATTCACCGGTACCTGTAATGGTTCCGCCGGTACCAACACCTGCTACAAAGAAATCTACTTTTCCATCTGTATCATTCCAGATTTCGGGACCGGTTGTAGCCTTATGCATTGCAGGGTTTGCTTCGTTTTCAAACTGTCCGGGAATAAAGCTGTTAGGGATCTCCTTTGCAAGTTCATTAGCCTTGGCAATTGCTCCCTTCATTCCATCAGCGCCGGGGGTTAAAACAATCTCCGCACCATAAGCTTTCAAAATATTTCTTCTTTCTACGGACATGGTTTCAGGCATGGTAAGAATGGTCTTGTAACCCTTGGTTGCTGCGATTGCTGCAAGACCAATACCTGTATTTCCACTGGTCGGCTCGATAATAACTGCACCTTCTGTGATCAATCCCTTTTTCTCTGCATCTTCAATCATCGCCTTAGCTACACGATCCTTTACACTTCCCGCTGGATTTAAATACTCTAACTTTACAAGTACGGTAGCCTCCAAACCAAGTTCCTTTTCAATATTAACCACCTCAACAAGGGGTGTATTTCCGATTAACTCCAACATTCCTTTTTTTACGTTTGCCATTTCCATTTCCTACCTTTCCTATATGATTAAAATGATTATCTGTGTTTATATTATTACTTCCAATATCATTTGTCAACCTTATTTATTTTTGCTATACTTGTGAAAAATTTTCCAAAATCGAGGAAAACCTATGATTATAGAAGTGAATGATTTAAACCTTTCGGAATTGCATCCGTATACTCTGCAAAATGAAAATCAATTAAAACGATACTTTGAGCCTGAACTTGGATATTTCATGGTAGAAAGTCCAAATGTAGCGGAAAGAGCCATAAATGCGGGGTATCTTCCTGTTTCCTTTTTGGTTTCCAGGGAGGATTTTACCCCTCAGGTACAAGAGCTTGCTGAGAGAACAGCCACCCCTGTTTACCTTATAGAGACGGAGGATATGCGAACTCTGACCGGTATGCCTATGACAAGAGGAATGTTGGGATTATTTCAGAGAAAAGCACCTGTCTCTTACAAGGATATTTGTGAAAACGCAACACGTATTGCTATCTTAGAAAACGTGGTTAATCCTACCAATGTAGGTGCTATCATTCGAAGTGCTGCTGCATTAAATGTGGATGCCGTTCTATTGAGTCCGGGCTGTGCAGACCCTTTATACAGGAGATGCTCCAGAGTCAGCATGGGAACTGTTTTTCAGGTTCCATGGGCTACCATCGGTAATTATCCCCATAACTGGGCGCAGGATGGTGTTGCTCTCTTACATGAGATTGGCTTTAAAACAGCTGCCATGGCACTAACAGACAATTCTGTTTCTATTGCAGATCCAGCTCTCAAGACAGTAGATAAATTAGCTATCATCTTAGGAACCGAAGGAACAGGGCTCCTTGATTCTACGATACAGGCAAGTGATTTTACCGTAAAAATCCCTATGACCCATGGTGTGGACTCGTTGAATGTAGCCGCGGCCGGTGCAGTCGCTTTCTGGGAGCTTTGCAACTCCTAGAAAATCCTTTATATTCAGAGTTTTTTTGATAATACAATCTTGTCTTTTCAAAACAATTAAGTTATTATAAGGAAGTTAAATCAAGAACATACGGACATTTGTCCAATTATAAAAGAGAAAAGAGGATAAAAAATGGAAAAAGTTGTTTTGGCTTATTCTGGCGGACTTGACACTACTGCTATTATTCCCTGGTTAAAGGAAACATACGGCTACGAAGTAGTTTGTTGTTGTATCGACTGTGGACAGGGCGAAGAGCTTGACGGACTCAACGAGCGTGCACAGCTCTCAGGTGCAGCTAAGCTCTATATCGAAGATGTAGTAGATGATCTTTGTGAAAATTACATTATGCCTTGTGTACAGGCAGGTGCTGTATACGAGCACAAGTATTTAATGGGTACTGCAATGGCAAGACCTACCATCGCAGCTAAGCTTGTTGAAATCGCTCGTAAAGAGAACGCTGTTGCTATCTGTCATGGTGCAACCGGTAAGGGTAATGACCAGATTCGTTTCGAGCTTGGTATCAAGGCCCTTGCTCCTGACATTAAGGTAATCGCTCCTTGGCGTGATGACAAGTGGAACATGGATTCCCGTGAAGCCGAGATCGAATACTGCAAGGCTCACGGTATTGACCTTCCTTTCGGTACAGATCAGTCTTACAGCCGTGACAGAAATATCTGGCACATCAGCCACGAAGGACTTGAACTTGAGAATCCTGCACTTGCGCCTAACTATGATCATATGTTAGTTCTCGGTGTTACTCCTGAGAAGGCTCCTGAAGAAGGTGAAGAACTTACAATCAGCTTTGAAAAGGGTATGCCTGTTGCATTAAACGGCAAGAAGATGAAGGTTGCTCATATCATTCGTGACTTAAATACCATCGGTGGCAAGCATGGTATCGGTATCATCGATATCGTTGAGAACCGTGTTGTTGGTATGAAGAGCCCTGGTGTATACGAGACTCCCGGTGGTACCATCCTTATGGAGGCTCATCAGCAGTTAGAGGAGCTTGTACTTGACCGTGATACCATCGCATTAAAGAAGGATCTTGGCAGCAAGCTTGCAAGCATCGTATATGAAGGAAAGTGGTTTACTCCTACTCGTGAAGCTATCTCAGCTTTTGTTGATGTAACCCAGCAGTATGTAACCGGTGAAGTTAAGCTTCGTCTTTACAAAGGAAACATCATTAAGAACGGTACTACTTCTCCTTACTCACTTTACAGCGAGTCTTTGGCTTCCTTCACAACAGGTGATATGTATGATCATCATGATGCAGAAGGTTTCATCACTCTTTGGGGACTTCCATTAAAGGTTCGTGCAATGAGAATGAACGAGTTAAAGAAAGAGAATAAGAAATAATTTAATTTAGATATAAAAATCCCACCGGTCGGGTGGGATTTTTTATGCTCTATTTCAACAAATCTTTAATCATTTCGGCATTGTACTCAATACAGGAAAGTTTTTCTACTTCAATTCTGTATAATGCATTGGCTGCAATGTGTTCTGCTGCCTGCTCGATATCTCGGATACCGGAAGTCTCTTTAAAGATTTCCATGATCGCATCCAAGGCCTCTTCGCTGATTACAATCTCATCACTGCGAAGTCCGATTCTCTTTAATACCTTAGGCATTGCAAATCTTGTAAAGATAACTCTCTTTTCCTCCAATGTGTAGTCGGGCAATTCGATTACTGCAAAACGCGACATTAAGGGTGCGCTGATTGCGCTCTTGTCATTTGCGGTAGCAATCGGATATACGCCGGTGGTAGGAATATTACATTCAATATAGTTATCTGTAAATCCAAGGTTATCAAGAAGTGTTAATAATACATCGGCAGGATTACCGTTTCCTTTTCCTGAAGATGCCTTATCAAGCTCATTGATAATAAATAACAGGTTGGAGCTTTCTGCATTGGCAAAGGCCTCCATAATAAGTCCCGGCTTTGCATTGGCATATATTCTGGAACTACCCGTAAGCTGCTCCGGATCATTGATAGAACTCATTTCCAAGGTTGTCCAGGACATGCGAAGGATTCTTGCAACTGCATAAGCAATCTGGGATTTACCGGTACCTGCAGGACCAATTAGTAAAATTCCGTAGGCAGGGAGGGTATGGGTACGATTAATCTGAATGATCGTCTCAATAATACGCTGCTTTACGTTGTCAAGACCATAAAGCTCTTCGTCCAGAATTCTTCTTGCTTCTACAGGATCGATGGGTTGAAATTCCGTATTCTTCCACTGGATATTCAACATAATGGACAAGGCTCTCTGAGCGTGTCTTCTCTCTTCCGGGGTAACCTCGGTAGACTTTGCTACAGCTAAGTTTCGTCTTGCCCAGAGACGAATATTGTCAGGCAGTGTACTTCCGGCACAGGTAATATAGTCTGTAATACTTTGAATACTGGTAAGCTTCATGTCATCTGCATCTTCCAGCTCATCAATATCCACAACCTCCTTAGAAGGTGCATCACTTTGGAACAGACGATCTATCATAAACTGTAAAAATCCATTTTCACCGGAAAGCTTAGATCCTCTCATGGCTACGCCGGTTTCATGAATCTTGTATACCGCATAGCCCTCCTCTGTTTTCTGTCCGGAAAGTCTTACTACTATATGATTCTCACCCAGCCACTTAATTAAATTTTCAAATCTGGCATCCAGTTTAACAATATCATATTGGCTTTTCTCTTCCTGCTCATAGGAAAAATAAGTTCCCTTCAGTGGCGATGCGAACATACCGGAGGAATGATGAAGTAACACTCCCTTCTCATCCTTCAATACCATAATTGGATGTTGCGCATCCGAAAATCTTTCATCAGAATAAAAGAGTTCATATGTTTTCTCTGCTTTTACACTTTCTTTTTTTTCCTGATTAAAATCAAAAACGGGCATGGTTTAACCTCTCTTATTTACAATTTTTTCTAAGTGCTGCGCCAGAAGCTGATTTACCGGCTGCTGCTGATTGATTTGATCTATATAATTCTTTTTCCACATAGGAATCACATGAAACAGGGTGGCCTGCAGGGTATCCATCATAAAAGTTATATTCTTCTGCAAAAGCTTAATCTGTTCTTCCTGTTGCCTGCTCACCGTCAGAGTCACTGTAAGTTCCTCTTTTCTGTGACTGATTAAATCCTTTAGCTCCCTATCTAAACCGGTAGCATCCGCATTCTCTATGTGATATATTACCTTCTCTGTATAACTCCTGTTCATGCGAAGCAGCTGTTCAATCTCTGCGTTTTTCATAAGCATACGAATACGCTTTTCTTCCAAATCTTTTTCCAGCTTTTCCACACTTTTCAGAGCCTCCTTTTTTCTGTTCTCCAAGGCTCTTTTTAATGCAAATTTTCCAAGAAGGGTATTTCCCCTTTTTTCTTCCTCCTCTAAGTCACTTAAACACTTGGCTGTATACTTAATGGAATCACTGACTTCAGGGCTATCATCTTCTTCCAATCCATGAAGGATTAACTGTGATAGCTCAGCAACTTTTTTCTGCAGGTCAGCACCATAAAGCATAATATCAGAAGAGGTTTGTAATGTCATTTTTTCTTCCATACTTAATCCTTTGCTAACTTGTATCTGGGAACTACGATTTTGTCACGAATGTTTAATTTGTCAAGAAAAGCATCTGCATCTGCATACAAATCATTTCCCATAATATTCATTTCCAATGGGGCTCCAATATAAATATCACCCTCTTCAGCCTTCAAAGCTCTTCTTGCGGCACTTTCCTTCATAACTTTTCCGTAACTTAATCCCCAGTTACTTTCAAAAGGCATGGATTCCTTGATTCTGGCCATGATACGACGTACAAAGCTCTTACCACACATAGGATAATAGCATTTTCTGGAATCCAGCTGTTCTCCCGGTTTTTTCAGTACCACTTCACAGAGAAAGGTCTCATAATCATTCATACTATACTCAAATACACGGAAGTTCACAATATAACCATTACGCTCCAATATACGAATTAGATTCAAGGTTACAATTCCTCTGTTACGAATCTGCTCTTCTGTTGAACTGGCAGGATATGAAACATTCATAAAAATATTGATGTTTTTCTTCTCTTGTGCGCGCTTTAGTCTATACATGGTTTTCGGTGCACCGGCTACATATGCCGGTACATTGGGTCGCTGTCCCACCACGGAGGTTTCTGTATATCGCTCATTGGCAAATCTGACATTATGGGCTTCCAGTTCTCTGGCAAACCTTAGAAATTCCTCGAATCTGTCTTCGTAGCCGCCAATACAATATTTAATGGCCTGCTTTAGTGGTGCTCCCGCAAATGCCTCCGGTGCAGTTTCACTGGCTGACTCAGCAAATACCTCTCTATTTCGATCCGGATTGTCACGAAGAAACATTTGAATCTCACTGAGAGAGGAAAACCTCATCTTAAAATCCTTTAATTTTCCTTTGGTTTCTATCTTCAGATATTCACATTCCTCAGGATTAACTCCTCTGCTTCCCATCTTTCCTCCAATTAGCCTAACGTCTTTCTTCCACTTTTACTGCAAAAGTTTTTACAAGAACATTTGCCGGATTATCCTTTTTCACATTCTTTGTCATGAACTCACTTAAGAATGTCAGATATCCGATTTCCTTGGTCTGAATAAACTCATACTCCAAAATCTTTTCATCATTAAAGCTGTTATGACTTAAATACTTTTTGATTCTTGCCGCGTCTCTGGTAGTAATAATACCGGGTGCATCACTGAAATTACCGGCTCCCCATGCATCTGTTGCCCTTCTGAAGAGCACAATAAATTCGTACCAATTCTTGTAATCCTTCAAAATCTTCTTCTCTACGGCATTGTCGTAGCCTACATTAATGGGCAATAATCTCTGCTGTACGGATTCCTCGATTTTTTCTCTGGTGTTGTAATTTATATCCGCACCATTTCCTGCTGTATTACCTGCAGCAATCATTCTAAAGTTTGGATGACGTTTTACATTTTCCCCATGCGGGAAGTTATAGCTTGCATCGCTTACATTGGACAAGAAGGAATTCAGCTTTACAGTTGCCTTGCTGTTACCATTGTCAAGCTCATCGCAGAATGCAATCTTTCCGTATTTATAGCAACGATAGAAATTGGGCTTACTATATCCACCATTTGCAGTCTGGAAACCTAAAATATCATACTCCTCGTTGATATATCCAATATCGATAAAATCCAAGTCTAAAATCTTGGCAATCTGGGCAATCATGTAAGTCTTTCCACATCCGGTAGGTCCGATTAAGTATGGATTTGCATTTTCCATGACCGCAATCAATACATCATCAAACATTTCATGGAAATGAACACCCTGATCCTGCATCTTCTTTTTACGTTCCTGAACCATCTTCCAACGCTTATCAAAGCTGACATTTTCATCAAGATAAGGGTTCACTGTCATGGTTACCTTTTCTTCTTCTGCGTCAGCGATTACAACTTCTTCCTTGACTACTTCTACCGGCTCCTTCACAGTCTGTACAACCACCTTGGCTTCCTGCTGCATTGGCTGTTGTACGGTTGCTGCTACCATACCCTCTATATTCTGATCATTCAATATCATTAGCTTATCAATCTTGTTCATAAGATTTTCAGTTACTGCAGCATTTCCAATGACCTTCTTAAGACGCTCATCATCCTTAAAGTAGTTATCCAGCTTGCTCATAACAAGACCGGACTCCTGATTAATCTGCATTAATTTCTCATTGGCTGAGCTGATGGCAAGTGTGGAGCTATCCTTAATACTTCGAACCTTGGCTTCTGCATCTGCAAATATTTCATTTAAGAATTTTTCTTTTTCATAGAGTACAATCTGTCTCTGCTCATTCAGGAAACTATCATAGGCGGCATTTATTTTATCTTTCAAATGAGACAACTCTCCGCTAGCCACCTGTACCTCATTCTCACAAAGCTGCTTCACCTTTTCATAGGAGTTAGTAGTAATGCTATCTATACTCTTCAACTTCTGATCTGCCTGTGCAAGAAGTGCTGTTGTCTGCGCAAGAAGTGCTTCTGTGGAATCAAGCTTCTGTTCCACACCCATGATTCTGGCTTCATCCACGTTGTAGATTCCCACCATATGATAAATATTCTCTGCTTCCTTGGCATAAACCTCTTCCGGATTGGGACTCTTTAACAATTTTAAAGAAAACTCTATCATTTGTGCTGTAAATGCATCCTCATCTGTAAAGAAACTCTTTGCCATAGAAGCATATTCTAATACAAGAGAATTAATCTTTTGGATATTGGAATAATTTGCAAGGCTTCGAAGCCACTTTACATAGTTATGTTTATTTTTGAATAAGTGGAAAAACCCTCCTTCAAAACAATGCTTGGAGATAGCACTGTTTACATCAAACAGTTCGATAAATACTGTTTCAAGTTCATCAAATTCCGGCGTATCTTCCTCATATACGAATACATCCTTATAAACCTGTTCACCATATTCCAATGCTTTTGCATAGTCCTTGGGATCAAAGTTTTTAATGTTACTCATCATCATCTCAATACAATCAGTATAAAGATATACCGGCTTCATTACTGCACTTGCCGGATTATGTACTAAATTAAAAAGTCTGGTAGATAAGTCTCTTACATATTGATTGCTATTGGCTGCTAAACTCTTTACTAACGCCTCTGTTCTAATCTGTCTTTCATCTTTTGTTTTCTTTGTAAAAATTCCCATATTCTATATCCTTCTCTATTGTAAAAAGTATTTTCCGGCAAGTTCCTTCTTGTATCTTCCCATAGAATGATTTTCCATAGGAACAAAGTAGCTCTGCATACGACCATCCTGCATACGGCATCTGTAAACTCTGACTGAATTGACACTAAGCTTTACATTGGTCGTTTCATTTTCAATGTGAATACTACTTTGTATATCTGCAAAATCAGCTTCTTTGTATTCATAAATTCCATACAATCGACATGTTTCAACATCTGCATCCAAAGAGTCTCCCAATTGCTCCCAAAGACTATAATAATCTATTCCCCAGGGAAGACTGTATTTGCCAATTACCGGCACATCTATAAGAAACAGTTCTTTATCATAATCATTGGTCTGTTCCTTTTGCATTTCTTTTTCTGCCTGCTCTAGGAATACCTTTTTATCCCTAAAGGTCATGTCATGCTTTTCTGTCATCTTGTCTCTTCCAAAAAGATAGATGCTTTTCCCCTCAAACTCACCATCATCAGAGTAATAATCAGCACTCATGGAATCCCATTCCATACATATTTCAATGGTAAGCAGACCACCCGGCTTTGCAAAATTGGTAATCTTTATGGTTGTTCGCTTCTCATCCTTCTTTTGTATTTTCACATAATACTCTTTTTCTTCTCCTTTATTCGATGCCACAAGCAGGGAAGCGCCTCTATAACCATGCTCTCTCCCTATAATCATCAAATCAATGTCCAGCACCTTGTAGGCTGCACACAGAAAATACTCTGCCAGAGGCAAAAAGCGCTTCGATAAAAGAGAATCATAGGGGAAAAAGGGAAGTAATGTTCCATTCTCTTTTTGAAATCCTGCAAAACCCATATCATGCATGATTCCCACTCCGGCTTCCAGGATTTCTCTGGTAACAGGGTCCATGGAAATCGCCTCTTTATTAGGCGTTGCAGCATACAGCTCCAGTAATTTATCAAACAAATCCTGAAAACAGGGATCATACTCGTTAAGATTTAATTTTTCTGACTCTCTATAATAAACTGCAATCGCACTACAGCCTTCTCCCGCCTTGGTCACGTCTAAACCTGTCAGTTCATAGATGTGTACCATCTTGAGGTCTGAAATCTGTGCAATTGTAATTTCCATATCGCTCATTACTCTGAACATAATCTCTCCTACCAATTCTAATTGACATATAAAATCAGTGTACCATAGAACCCTTTTGATTTCCACAATAGCATGGAATCTTCCTATCTAAGATACTCTGTAATACTCTCCATGGCGTTGGCTCCATCGGATACAGCTGTGATTACCTGACGTAATTTTTTGGTACGAACATCTCCTGCCACAAAAATACCGGGGCAGGAAGTAATGCCATCCTCCCCTGCTACAATATAGCCGTACTTATCAAGCTCCACAAAGTCTTCTACCAGCTTACTTTCCGGAACCATTCCTACCGCAACAAAGATGCCGTCTACATTTAGCGTGCGTCCATCCTGCAAAATCAATTGCGATACCTTGGAATCTCCCATTATCTTTTCTGGAACTGCTTCTAAAAGAAGCTCGATTTTTTCATTCTTCTTTACAAGATCAGCCGTGTGCTTTGCACCTCTAAATTCCGTTCTTCTGTGAATCAAATATACCTTTTGCGCAAGTCCCGATAAATATAAAGCATCATTTAAGGCTGTGTCACCACCACCAATCACCGCTACTGTTTTATTTCTGTAAAAAGCGCCATCGCAGGTAGCACAGTAGGAAACTCCCTTACCAATATGCGATGCTTCTCCTTCAATACCTAGATGTCTATGGGAGGCACCGGTTGCAACTAATATCGTCCTTCCCTCAAGAACCTTTTCATCCCCCATCAGATCTGTTGTGGTTACCCTAAAATATCCTTCATACTTTTCAATACTTTTTACCCTTCCATCTTCAAAGCTTGTCCCCATGGAAAGAGCATGCTGACGCATAGTCTCTCCAAGGTCATAACCATTGAATCCATTGAGTCCAAGGTAATTATCTACTCTGTCAGAATATACAATCTGCCCCTTTCCCTCATAGTCCTTTTCCAGTACCACGTAAGATAAATTGGCACGTCCCGCATATATGGCTGCCCCCATACCTGCGGGGCCGCTACCTAGAATTATTACATCATACATACTATTTTCACCTTTCCAACTTACAAATAATGCTGAAACCTTTTACTGTTTCAGCATTACATCATTTTCCTTATTTTTCTATCTACCCTGCTCTATTAATTCGATAGCATCTTTAAGTCTTTGAAGTCCCTCTTTTAGTCGACTCATTGGACAAGCCAGATTCATTCTTAAAAAGTCAGGGCCATCTCCCTTGTATTCACAACCCTCTGACAGATAAAGACCTGTCAAGGCTCTGATTTTCTCTGAGAGTTCATCGGAAGACATCTTAAGCTTCTTGCAGTCAATCCATAAAAGATAGGTTGCCTCAGACAAAACTGCCTTGATGCTTGGAATATTATCCCTGATATATTCCTCTGCGTATTTACGATTGGTTGCCAAATACTCTCTTAATTCATCTAACCAGGGACCACCCTTTGTAAATGCTGCAATGGCTACATCTGCAGCAAAGGCATTGCCTTCTGCCACCTCATCCGTATTTAAGCCTCTCCATACCTTGTGACGAAGCTTTGGATTGGGAACACATACTGCTGCCGTCTGAAGACCTGCCATATTGAAGGCCTTGGTAGGCGCAATACATGAGATACTGATTTCCTTACAGGTTTCTGAAGCTGAAGCAAAAGGAACATATTCTGTTCCCGGCAAGGTAATGTCACAATGTATCTCATCAGACAAAACAATAACACCGTGTTTCTTACAAATCTCTCCGATTTTTACAAGGGTATCACGATCCCAAATAAGTCCGGTTGGATTGTGTGGATTACAGAGAATCAGCAAGCTGCTCTGGGGGTCTGCACACTTCTCTTCCAAATCCGCAAAATCAATACGATACCTTCCATCCTCGTATAAAAGTCTGCTTTCTAAGATGTTTCTGCCATTATTATATATCGAATTGAAAAAAATATTATAAGCCGGCGTAATAACTACCACTTTTTCTGCGGCATAGGTTACTTTTCTTACAACAGAAGAAATCGCAGGAACCACACCTGTGGTAAAGATTAACCAATCCTTTTCCATGGTAAACTTATGTCTTTCTCTCCACCAGCCTATATAAGCATCATACCATTCATCTGGTACAATAGAGTATCCAAACACGCCGTGATTTACTCTGTTTTGTATTGCCTCTATGATACAGGGAGCCGTCTGAAAATCCATGTCTGCAACCCACATAGGAAGCTCATTTTCCTTGACATCCCACTTATAAGACTGGGTATTTCTTCGATCTACTAACTCATCAAATCGACTCAAGTGAAAGCTCCTCCCTTACTGTCCATTCACAATAATCACTGTCTTATCCGGATCAATCTTATCCTTATCCATGGTAAGTTCCTTGATATAGTCTGCCTTAATTGTTCCGCCGGAAGGATTGATTACACTGTCCACGCCACCTACGATTTCTACATCACAGTTAGAATATTCAAATGCCAGTGTTGTATTGATTAACTTACAGTTTTTCATGACAAGGTTATCAATGTAACACATTCCCTGTAAGCTTTCGATGGTGCAGTTAATCAAAGTAAGGTTCTTGGCATTCCATCCCAAATATTCACCGGAAATAAAGGAATCATAAACCACAACATTTTCGCTGTTCCAGAAAGCATCCTTGGAAAGCAGGTTGGAGTTACGAATCTCAACATTCTTACAACCATCAAAAGAATAGTTACCATCCAGCTTAAAATTGTTAATCTTCATGTCTGAAGAATTCATGGCAAAGTAATCACCCTTTGCAGTAACATTGTCCATCTTAACATCTGTGCAATGCCAAAGAGTTTCTGCCGCATGGAAGAAGTTCACATTGGTAAGGGTTAAATCCTTACATCTTCTAAAGTTCTTGGGTGCTTCAATCATGGCATTCTCAACCACTAAATGATCTGTATACCAAACACCTGCTCTGGCCATCTCAAACCATTTACAGTCCTTGGCGGTAATATTGCTGCAATACCACAAAGGATACTTCCATCGAAAGAAACAGCCTTCCAAATCTATATTATGGCTCTCCTTTAAGGGAGACTCACCATCATCAAAAATAGTATCTACAATATGTAAATTGTCAGAATGAAATAATGCTCTTTCTCCTGTCAAAAATTCTCTATTGATTTCTTTTCTTTCCTGCATCAAACCATCCTCCTATGAAATCATACTATTTATAACTATACCATGGGTAAATTAATAAGGGAATGGATTATTTTGTTAAAAAAGAGATTCATATCTCTTTCGAATAATTCTCACGACTTCATTGGCATTGTCATCCTGAATTAGAACATCATATTGTCCGGGTATGGTTCCAAAGGTTACCACTTCCTTTAAATCTGTCATCTGCTTCAGGTACTCAATCATATTTTTCTTTGTAGCGTTTTTATTGTAAATCTTTATGTAAGAGTATCCCGGGTAATCCTGAGAATCATACATAATTACACGAAGCTTCTGTGTATAACCCTCCCTTTCCAATCGCTTATAAAAGGCCTCTATCCGGTCCTTTTCATCCAGCAGCATGAAATAAACCACGGCCTCACTCTCCGGCAGCGGTCTTTTCATATAGTTTCTGAAAGGGGACGTTTTTAATTCTTCCACCATATGCAGATTGGTATCGTCCACCATCTCTCCGTAGAAAATTAATAAAACATCATCAATAATCACATTGGCATACCAACATATATTTTCTTCCAATATCATTTTCATAATTTGCTGTGATGTATCTGCAGATATAATATAAACCTTTAGATAAGCATTCTTCTGCGTATCATAAAGCACCGCTCCATCCATGGCAATGACCGGAAGATTTAATCGAATATCACGCATTGGTTCTAAGAGAGATGCCGGTGTACGCATGGTGGATACAGTAAATTTCAGGCCACTGTCAATCATACGATTCAGTTCTACCTTACTAAATGGATTTAATATGTGTTCGCTGTTTAATAAGGTATCGTCTAAACCTGAGATAAACAATGTATTTTTGTTTAGTCGAAACTTCAAACGAAGGTCATTCACAATAATTCCTACCGCAATACCAATCATGGTATCCAAAAATCTGTTCCATACAAACAGATAAGGGTTTAGATCTTTTGCATGATTCACAATAATACTTAAGAAAACTACACACGAAAAATAAGCCGCCTGATTTTTCTTTAGGACGACGGCTGTATATAAAACCAATATGATAAATATGGGAACCACTATCATTTCCAGTATTCCAAATATATGCTCCTGGACCGTCATCCATGGATAAATCAATAAATAAATCAATCCATAGATTGCGCCGATGCAGGTTCCGATGGTTCGCTGGGTAGCATTTTTTATGGTGTTGTCACGATAAGTCTGAATACACCAAAGTGCTGCTAGCTGGGAATAAAAAATCATTCCTGCACCGCCACGCAACAGATTAATCAGATAACAGATTGCAATGGCGATGGCAGATTTTATAATTCGCATACCGATTCCCGGGAATTTCTTTTTCTTGTAATGCTTTATCTCCATGATATGCTCTCACATTTCACTAATGTCTATGTCTCTTTGCTCCTATGCGTCTTTAGGCTTTTTGTTCCTCCACCAATTTAAAGACAGCAGTATTTGCATAGGTAAGCGGATCTGTATGCATAAAGAATATTTTGCCATCTACCGGAGCATACAGTGTTTCCATAATCTCGCCTTCATAGGGATGCACAATATTGGCTAGGGGAGTACCTTCCCTAACTTCCTCTCCCACCTTAACAAGTGGCTCGAAAATACCTGACTTCGCAGTCTGTACACTAATCATGTCAGTGTCCATTACCACTTTAGATTCCTTTTTGTTCACGCCGGATTGATACTTTACAATACCAAGGGAAGACAAAAATTTCATAACACTCAGAACTGACTGTCCTGCAGAGTTTCGATCAATACTTGTGGTGGTTGTAGTATAAAAGCTAAATGCCTGGGTATCCCATACCTGCCAGTTATAGTTTAAGGTTGCTGTATCATAGGGACGCACCTTACGAACTACTACATATGGCATCTCAAACTTCAGTGCAGTTTCCACAGTGCTGTAGCCTTCATCCATCATACGCACATGAGGCATAAACTCTCCGGGCATATAAAAAGAGGTAAACTGAATACCATATTGATAATCCATAATCTCCTTAAATACACCATCGGCGATTCTTTGTGTGGTTTCTCCAAGGTCATATCCCGGGAACATGCGGTTAATATCCGTATTATCAATGGGCCAAAATCTTTTCTGAATATTCATGGAATAGGGGTTACAGCTGGGAATAATCAAAATCTTATGGCCTGCCGTGATACGTCCCTCGGCCTCTAGCTGCTTCATTTTTTTAATCAGCTGCGAACAACAATAAAGCTGCTGTACCTCGTTTCCACGCATGGTTCCAACGATACATACACTCTTTTTTCCTTTTCCGAATTCGTAACCGGTCACACGGAAATCATCTCTGTATAAGCCTTTTATTTCGTAAACTGTCTTCTTTTTCATTTCTCGTATGCCTCCTTACGAAGTAATCGTCCAACCAAAGAACCCTCATCCACGATAGGGTACTCACGAATGGTAAATAAAATACCATCTACAGGGGAGATTACATCATCCAATACCTTTCCACTTAAGGGGTTAATAATCTGACCGATCAAATCGCCCTTTTTCAGCTTCTCCCAATGACGAACCTTCTGAATAAATAATCCTCCCACGCGGGCATTTAAATAACTCACATCCTCCGGATCCTTGGAAACAATCGGTTTTCTGGGCTTCTTGGTTTTGCCACTCCAGATTCCCAGGGTTTCCATCAAGTGGAAAATACCATCGGTTAGCTGTTCACAGTATTCCTTGGTAATTCTCATACCAACACCCATCTCTACAACAAGACAGGGGGTACCTGTACTGTTTAAGCTATAGGCAAAGGTGGATTCCAAAACAGTGCTGGCACCATGAACCCACACAAAATCTACATTTGCTTTTTTCGCAAAAGGCACCAAAACATCTTCATGCAATTCATTGATTCTAATCTGTGGAATCTCTGTAAGATAAATATTACTTGCATGAATGTCGATTACTAAATCTGCACCGGATACATCCTTCATAATCTCCGCAGCCAGATATTCTGTCATGTTTCCATCAATATTTCCGGGAAATAATCTGTTCATATCTAAGTCAAAGGCAGGAATTCCTCTTGTAATAGAATCAATTCCTAAGGGATTCATGGCAGGATAAATATCTACTATCCCCTTAAGATTCTCCATCTTTTCCTCTATTCTTCTTGCTACCTCAAAACAAACATACTGTCCTTCCAATTCATCTCCATGAATACCGGTAACAACACAAATACGCTTCATACCCTTTGTCTTTTCCTTTGGCTGAATACGTCTCTTTTTTATTGCTAGGGTCTCATCTACCGGCAATCCTACCGATGCTATTGTTTTAATCATTGTTTCTATTCCTCTCTCTTACTTACGCATACCTTGATGGTTTGTGTATGCAGACCACCACCATGCATAATTCCTCTGTTAATCATACAATCCTTGGCATCTCGGCCAATTCCGATCTTTATATAATCATCATCCACAATCTTGTTGTGAGTTGGATCAAAGCCAATCCATTTTCTGTCACACAATACCTCTACCCAGGCGTGACTTTGTCCCTCCCCTACGATTAGTCCCGTTACATATCTGGCAGAAATTCCCGCCAGATGTAAGAGTGAAATCATAATATGCGCATAATCCTGGCACACGCCACACCCCTGTGAAAAAGCTTCCTCCGCAGTAGTATTTACATTGGTAGAACAGGGCTTGTATGCAAAGTTTTCATAAAGCACACTCATTAAATGAAGAACTTTTGCATAGGTAGGCGCACTCTTTGGTGGCTTATGTTTCACATAAAAACAACCTATCTTTTCCCCTGCCACATTCAGTCCATGGGGATGACCAAAAATCATGCCAATATCTTCCTCGAAATCTTCCTCGTACTCCGCCAGTCCCGTTGTAACATCTCCTTCAATTTTAAAATTAAACAACGTATGGGCTTCTTCATTCACACCATAAATCTGTTTATTTTGAAGTCCATCCACTCCGGCACAATAATGAACAGCAGGAAAGACAGTGACCTTGTAATCACCGACCTTCTGCCGTTTACTATCCTTGGGAATACACTTGATGGTAAAGTTACATCGCGCCACTTCCACGGAATATTCAATCTGCATCTCATATGAAAAATGTAGATTCGTCATACACATCGCTCCTTATACGGCACCTTTCGGGTACCTTATTTACAGAATCGATTCCACTTCATAGACGATTTTGTAATAATCTATTTTTTCCTGTTTAATCAGCCTCTCAATATCCTTCAGCTTATCACTGTCATAATCTAGGCCACTATGCTCAACTCTGGGAATCAGTCTTTGAATTTCTCTCTCTAACTGCTTTTGATTCGCACCAAGTCGGGCATACATATCAATACGTTCAATACGTTTTCCGGCCTTAATGATGTTACGAATATTTTCGCTGTCGATCTGATCATCTACCGTTCCATAAAAAGCAAGAAGATTATCATTTACCTTCTGAAGCTCAATGAGTGGAGCCTTGCTCTGTGCTGCACGATTCATCTCGTATATTGCAAGCTGAATATAAGCAAGGGTCTCTGAGCCAATGCTTTCACGAAGCATAATGGCATTGTCATAGGCTCTGTTTAAATTGCTAATAATAGAATCTGCATTCTCCTGATCAAAAGGATACTTATGAACAAAGTCCTCTTTATCTGCATAGATATTGGGAATATCAATGTCCTTGCAAAATTCTACGTAACTATCTACAAGTCCATCTATCAATGTATCAAAGCTCTTTGAAAAAATCTTAAGTGTTGTATATACACGCTCTGTGTAACGACCTAACCAATAAAGGCGATCTGCCTGTTCTACTGAGATAATACCCATGTGTCTTTAAAACCTCCTCCTTGTGATGAATTTACAATAAATGAATCCGGGTTACGCGAGAATCTGGTCAATCCACTCTTCCATACCAGTGGCTCATCTGCCATTAATACAAATGCTCGTAAATCGGCTTTTCTTGGAACCATTTCTCCCTTTTCCAAAATATCAATATCCTGGAAATCAATAACTTCCTGTGCAATAAATCTTCTAGGCTCTTTGGTCAGAAGCTTGATAAAATCTTCCTTCTGCTGCTTGGTCATGGTATTGCCGAATACAACTCCATAACCACCGGCCTCTGCAACATCCTTAAGTACCAGGTCATCAAAATGCTCCATAACATAATCGTAATCACTCTTATAAAATGGAAGATAGGTAGGTGCATTGGAAAGAATCGGCTCCTCTCCCAAATAGTACTTAATCATCTTAGGAACAAAGTAATAAATACCTTTATCATCCGCCACTCCATTTCCCGGTGCATTTAATAGTGCTACATTGCCCTTCTTAAATACATCAAAAATATGGGGAATACCAATCAGTGACTCCGGATTAAAGTTCATGGGATCCAGATACTCATCTGAAATTCGACGGTAAACCGCTCCGACTCTTTCTAATTCTCCACTGGCTGTAATAAAATAAAGCTTGTCATCCTTAACGATCAGCTCTGAACCATTGACAAGATGGGCTCCTGTTTGCTCCGCTAAATAGCTATGCTCAAAATATGCTGCGTTATATCTGCCGGGTGTAAGAATTACCGTATGACCACCAACATTGACGTTATCAAAGGTTCTTCTGAGAAGCTCTGCATAGTTTCGGTTATCCTCCATCTTCAGATTGGTAAAGGTACCGGGAGAAGATCTTCTGCATAAATCTCTCGCAATCATGGGATAGGATGCACCGGATGGCACTCTTAAGTTATCCTCCAATATGTACCATTTCTCATCTTTTCCCTTTACCAGGTCAATTCCGGAAATATGAGAATAGATATCCTTTACCGGCGAAAAACCTTCGCACTCCACCATGTAGCCGCTGGATGCAAAAATAAAATCCTCCGGAATTACTCCATCCTTTACAATCTGTTTTTTGGAATATATATCCTTTAAAAATAAGTTCAAAGCTACAACTCTTTGCTTTAATCCTTTTTCCAAATATTCAAATTCGTCATGCTTAATAATTCTTGGCACTGCATCAAATGGGAATAACTGCTCGTTGAAAACATTATTCTTATAAATGCCAAATTTTACACCATACCTTGCCAGCAGCTCGTTGACCGTATCGGTGTGTTCCAGTAAGTCCAAATTCTCCATCACAATCACTCCTTCGTTAAAATACAAAAAGGCGCTTTGCAACTACTGCAAAACGCCTTTGTTTAATCATTCTTTATTAACAAAAAAACGGAACTCAAAAATGTGAGCTCCGTTGTTCAAGGTCAATATAACATAGGTTTTTCAAGAATGCAACTGTTTTTTACAACATTCTTTTCAAACTTTCAATGGAGATTTTTCATATTTGTTGCAACACCCCGTTGCAATAACATTTGCGGAAATTAGATTGCATTTATAAAAACTTTGGTAGGCTTTATTTTTTATAGATGGTATTTATCGTGAGAATCCATGATGAATTTCTTGCTGTTTTTGCGTTAATTCTATGGATTGAGATTCTATAGATTCAGTATTTACTTTTAAAGACTGTTTAGCATCGGATATTTTCTTCTTAGCATCCATTTCAGATATTTTCGCCTGATAAATACTATCATAAATATCAGCTTTTTCATGTTCATTATATCCGTAATAATCATAATTTGACGGACTCCCTATAGTTAAATCATCCGATGTTAATATGCTTAATATATCAGAATTTCGGCTTATTACCTCATCAAATCGAGTTACGGCTTTTGAGAATATTTCAACGAACCCAGAGCTGTCACCTTTATCAAAAGATAACTTACTTGCCTCAAGCATTTGAGAATGAGTGGCAATTGATAGATTAAAATCATATCCACATTCTAAACATATTAATCTTGCAAATTCTCTTTGAGTTCTTCCATTTCCTTCTCTGAAAGGATGTAGAGCGTTTAAATCCCCATAGTTATCAGCAAATACACGAATAAAATCTTCAAAATTATCTTTAGCGTTACAGCATTGAGAATAATATTTATTAAAAACAGACTCAGCATAACTCTGAATACAGGAAGTTGTACAGAATAAATTTCCCTTACCTATTTCTACAGTTCTTTCTTTGCCTGCCCAATCATAAATATCTTGAAAAATATATTTATGAATTGCTTTTAAATGCTTAAAATCAAATTTGCCTTTTATTGGTTTGTCTTGAAGTTCTTTTAATCGGATAGCAGTAAGTTCTTTTTCTGCTTCGAATAACTCATTCTTATCAGTGATATTAAGTTTATTCTTTAAAACCTGGGAGTCAGGATAACAGTATTTATTATCTGGCATATTTACGAATCACCTCCTGCCTTAGTTGTTCGGAAGTTTTTTCTCCATTTGAAACTTTTACTAATTCCTCAACAAATGCTTTGCTCAAATGCATATTTTCAATAGCCATCGTAGCAGCGACATTTCTAATATCTCTTGTAGATTTTGTATTTTCAATTGTCATAACAAATCACCTCATATGAAATTTATATATATTGATAACATCGAAATAAATATGGATACACATAATATTATTATCCAATTTTTCAGATACTTGAGTAGAAGATTCTGTTTGAATATACATCAATATTTTCTTCTTCCATTGCTCGTCACCTCCGACAAGTCCTTTCTCCATTTATCTCTAAACGAGAAATCCTTCTTTGTAAGGATATTGTAGCACACTACAACCACCTTGAGTAGTCCATTTACTTCCATCCAAATTCATCGAGTTTTGGACACTCAATTTCGTATCGTTCAATATTTCCACACTCAACAAGCTCCTCCACCACATCGTGCAAGAAGATACTTTTCGTTCACATGTTTTCTTCTTTCTTTATAAAATAACCAGATTATCTGGTTATTTCTACATATTCATAATGTTTATTCCGAGCTAATTTACCATTCTCCTCAAATTCATTATTATCAATTAAATTTCCTTTTTCATCATATATGTATTCATCGGTGATATAACAGTTCATATGATCTACATCAACATCCTCATCCACCTTATAAACGTCCTTGCTGTGATACTCCGCTACTAATTGTCCTTTTTCGTTATATTCATATTTTTGGACATGTTTCGCTACTCGCTCACCCTCAAAATTACAAGCCAATTCAAATTCGCAAATAAGTCTACTATCTTCATCATAGTTAAAAAGCCTTACAGAATTCTCTACACCTCTTGTATTAATGTGTATTTGTTCAATCATGTTGCCTTTTTCGTCATATTTATAGGTTGCAGTAAATGTATTTTCTCCGTTTTTATATGATTCCTCCCGAACGAGATTTGTGCCTTCATAAAAATATTTTTTTGAAACAGATATCGCATCTTTTACGTACTCATCAGAAGATATCATATTTCCCAGAGAATCATATTCATAGCAGGTATGTTTAGATTCTTTATTTAGATTCTTACTATATTGCACTGCCTTTTCTACCAATCCTGCACTATTATACTGATACTCAATGTACCCTTCGTTAGGATAAAAAAACTCCTCCTTAATCAAGTTTCCCTGGGCATCATACTCATATCGATTTCTTACCTTGTCATTCTCATACTGACTTGCCATAAGAAATACTGTTTCCTTACTGGTCTCCAATGCTTCTTCAACAGGAACTGATTCTGTTTCATCAATATCTTCCTTCATTTGCTCTGTTGAAAGATTTACATCTGATTCTGCCACAGAAGTATCTACATTATTTCCTCCGCTACCACATCCTGTTGCAATTATTAAACTAAACAAACCTACTAATAATCCTTTTTTCATAAATATCTTTTCCTCTCATTTGTATGTTTTTTTAATAAATATTTCCTGTGCGATTGACAATAATATCATGCACCTCTCTAATAATTGATTCTTTGCTTGAAACAGTTGCTGGAATTTGCATTTCCTCGCGCTCCTTTTTCATCAGATAACGCAAAAGGGAAACAGCATATTTCACCCTTTCCCGTTCTTCCATAAGCACCTCCGATCTAGACTTCTCCATTTTTTGCCATTAATTACTAAAATGTGAAATAAATGCTTGGCCATTGTAAACTACTACATAATTTTGAGCCACGTTATGATACAGATTATACTCATTTTTGTGGGTTTGATAATACATATTTTCGTGGATTAATGAAACGGTACTGTCATCCAGTGTTTTTCCCGGAGTATATAACGTAAATACTTTACCTTGGTCCGTATTTATCTCATAAGTAAATTCATCAAGTTTATTCCAAGAACTAATGGTAAACTCATCTGCATATCGCCCTTCTCCGACAGATAATGTATTGTTTTCTCGAATAATAACCATAGCATCATATTGCTCATGAGTATTAAGATATCTGGGCAAAGGGTATTCGTCAGTTGATTGATTCATCATAGGAGTAAAATTTCCTGTCTGAAGATAATCATATGCATCAAACCAAGCCATAGAAAGATCCTTAGCCCCCATTGCCATAACGTAATCAAAGCGATCATTTCTCGAAGATGCAATCACTTCTGTTACAGTGTTTTCCAAAGCATATTCAGCACGATTAAATTCATCTATGGATACTTCCACACCATTTACTCTACAGTTTACGTACTTATTTACAACATAATTATCACTATCCACTGCAAGAACTTCTTCCGCTGTCAGTGTCTGATTCTCTACTCCCAGTTTCCAATAAGCCTTATAAAATGCCCTATTATAGTTTGCTTCTTCGTTTACATAGTCTTTTGTTGCCATCGCATAGACATTACCGTCACTTGACTTAAAAATCATATATTCCCAATTGTTTCTCATATTGGCATCATATGCTTTGATATGTGGGGACGTTATATTCCACAAATTATTATCTATCACAATCTGCGTGCAGTTGCCTTCAGCATCCGTAGAAAAAATCATCAGTCCCGCAAATCCATTAAAGTCAGGGATAAACATCTCTGGAATTCCATCGCCTGTAAGATCACAAAAGGCTATGGGCGTCTCTTTCTTATAGTCTTTTAATCCGTCTAGATCAGTTTCTTTTTTCCCTTTTTCATTCAAAACAGCGATATAATCACCGGCATCAAATCCCAGTGCATTGTACAAAGGTTCCTCTTCCTTGGGTATATTTTCCACGCCATCTCCGTCGGAAATATCACTGACATCGACGTCTGCCTCTGTGCTTACAACTACCTTGGTGCTTCCATCGTCTGCGACCTTTTTGTCACTAGAAGACTGATTGCTTTTAATCAATGCAACCAAACCACCAATACTGACCAGGGCAACCGTTAGCGCAACTCCTACCTTAGCGCCCACACTAGCAAGTAAGGACTTGGCTGCAGCCCCACCTGCTGTACTACCTGCTATATTACCTACTGTACTACCTGCAACAGAACCACCTGTAACAGAACCCTCTCCTGCAGCTCCGCTTAACCCGATGGTTACATTGGTAGCTGTACCGGCATATTCCTGTTTTAAGAGCCATAGAAGCAGGGTAATCGGTGAAAAGCTGTAAAGCTTGTAGCCCTTCTTCTTCATGTTTTCACAGGACTCTTTCAGCTTTTTTCGTCCCAGGTTTAGCCTGGATTTGGCTGTATTCAAATTACAGTCCATGGCTGTTGCGATTTCATTTATGCTAAGCCCTTCGAAATGAAACATAATTACAGCCATCTTCTGTTCGGAAGATAAATCTCCTAAAAGCATCTGCACCATTTCTGCGGTTTCCTGCTTTGTATATGCAATCTCAGGATTAATGATTTCTCGTTCATCCTCAATCTGTAATTCAAATTCCTCTCCTTCCTCATTCTCAGCATCAAGTTCAGAAAAAAGCTGCGGTTTCTTTTTTCTCAGTTCATTCTTGGCGGTATTAGCCACGATTATTGATAACCAGGAATTGAAGGTTGTAGGGTCCTCTATCGTTGCAATGTTTTTCATCACCTTGATATAGGTTTCCTGCAGGACATCCTGTGCATCCTGCTCATTGTTCATGTATTTTAATGCAACATAATACGCATTCTTATATGTATTTTCATAAATGTACGTAAATGCTGCCTGGTCACCGGTCTTTGCACTAATTATTGCATCTAATAATTCTTGATTCATATTTTCATCCTCATCTTTTGCATTACATTTTTTTTGCCCAAAAATCTCTATCTGCTTCAGCCTTCCTTTGCGCCATCAGGGACGCTTTTTCGTTCACATGTCCATAACCTATTGCTCCCTTATTATGCATCTTACGTCCATGTTTCTCCGCATCAATTCTTTTTTGAGCCTTCTCAAACTCTCTTCGTGCTTTTTGAGAACCATTCGATGAAGAACTTCCTTCCTTAGAACCTGAAGGGCCCTCTGCATTCATCAGCATCGCACCACCAAAGAAATATAATATTGCAAATGCAGCAACAGCACCAAGAGACTGTACGATACCAATCTGAGCTACATACAATATAATAGCAATTCCAAAGAAATGTGCAAATATTGCACCGATATTAATTAAGAACTGAATACCATATTCTGATTTCCAGAAACCAATAAACAATCCCAGAAGCATAACACCACAACAGATTGCCAGCTTCATATTTATATCCTCATCGGGCCCCTTGGTTGCAAAAAAATACAGCATCGCCCCAAAGCCACCAATGGGACCAAACAATCCGACAAAGCCCTTGAAAGGATCCTCAATAATATTTAATAAACATATAAATAAATGTCTAATTGCACAAAGTATAAATACTACCATTGCAATACTATTACAACCAAAAGTCAGTGGATCTTTTCCCAATATAACTTTATTCATAGGTCTTCTCAAAACATAGTTCCAAAAATCCTCATCATACTGCAAATAACCACCCAATTTTTTGTAGCTAAAAATACCGACTAACATAACAAATAAACTAAGTAAAATGGTAATTGCATATACACCCACATAACCTATTCTTACCAAATCCTCAAAATCAATCTTTCCGCTTACCTTAGCTTTCATTTCTTTTCTCTCCTTTTAATCAATGTAGTGTCAGGTTTTTCAACCCTATACTGTATAGACACAACAAAGATTAAAAAAGTTTAAAAATTTATTGAAAAAATTTTTTTTATAAACTAAACTTTTTTTATTCTTAAATTGTCATATAAGTGTAAATACAATTCATTCTTAATGATAAATAAAAAGGAGAAAAAAATGAAACAAAAATTCGTAATTATTTTATTAACTGTAGGAATATTAACTCTAGCAGGCTGTTCATCAGAAAGCAATTCTACAGTAAATCATAGCAGTACCGAAGATTATCCAGTGGATACCGTTGTATCCGAATCAACTGATTTTGCTAATGCAGTATCTACTGAACAAGTCGAGACTGAATTGATGGAAAACACAGAAATAGAATTAACAGAGTCTACTGTATCTGTAATAGATGACAATGAAGGACCTATCATCACAAGAGAGGATTATTTTACAGATTACCCACTGACATTAAATTCAGGAGAACTTGTATATGTGGGACGAGTACCCGGATTTGATTTTTATCCTGATATAGAATATAAAGTTCAAGATTTGACTTGTTTACAAGATTACAAGGAAAATGATATTTTAGCCTTTTTCCCAGGTGTATGTAGTGCATATGGTATGCAATTTGTTTCCGGATGTGAAATGCATGTTTTACATAATGAAGCCGGATACTATATTAATTATTGGAGTAACTATACAACTACTGAAATTGAAAGCTTCGACAATGGATTGTCTTATACACTTTATGAAATGTCCTGGAAGGATGGTCATTATATTAAGTATGTCCTGATTGCAAACATAGGTGACGAGGAAATCGTAGTTGAGCTTCCTCACCACCCATTAGATGAAGAATATACCGTTGCTCTTCTTGAATATTATAAAAATTCCGTATTTGAACCACTTGTTATTACTGATGATAACAGAATCGGAAACCATTAACATCCGTCATCAAATGGCCAAAAAAGAGTTCCCTTTTCTATATAAACCATCGTTACTGAATATACAATAAGGAGACCTATGTTTGTTTATACCATGCCTCTTACCTGTGATGCTATAACGCAGGAAGAATTCGATTTATTAAAGACTCTTTCCCCGGAAAGAGTCGAAAAATTTCATAAACAAAAAACCAATATGGGCAAACGTCAGTGCCTCTACGGTCCCGTTTTAGTAAAAAAAGGAATCAGTGAATTGCTTCACATAGATTCTTCTGAGATTACCTTCAAAATCGGCGACTTGGGGAAGCCTTATGCCAAGGATTTACCAGGCATATCCTTTAATGTTTCACACACAAAGGGTATGCTTCTTTGTGCTGTTTCTACTGAAGGGAAAGTCGGTGTAGATGTAGAACTAATCAGAAATGCTCCCTCTTCTGTTATGAAACGAGCTTTCCACGAAGAGGAAAAAGCCTATGTTGAAGAAGTCCAAGATCACGAGGATTTATACAATCGTCGCTTCTTTCAGATTTGGACTAGGAAGGAAGCCTACACTAAATATCTTGGCACCGGCATTTCCTCAAAATTAAGTGAAATCAACACACTATCCTCAGAGCTTGCTCCCCATTATCGCATTTGGGAGGAAGGAGACTTTTGTTTTGCCATTTATTGTGATTCATGTAAATGTCTCTAATTCTTTTCTGAAACAGGAATTTTGTTCACATCAATCCAAAATTCGTTATCAGTTGAATAATGAATGTAAACTCTGTTATTCTCAAGATATTCCTTAGGACTCGTTGCATATGGTTTTGATTCAACCAATACTTCGTTATTTTCATGATCAATAAATGATGCAATGATTGTATATGCACAATCTTTAGATTTGATGTAATATCCGGGCTTAATCTCTTTCATTTTTCCATTCAACCCATAATAATACTTTTTTACTTCAACAACAGTACCTACGACATATGGACACTTAAGCATTTTTTCCATGTGAAGGATTCTTGTTTTGTTATTTTTGTTTGTAGATAAATCTGTAAGCACAAACAAAATGCCAAGCCCTGCTGCTACACCAAGCAAATAGATGGCATATTTAATTTCTATCCCACCACATACTAAAACAACCGACAGAATAGCCGCAAAAGTCAGGAAAAAAAACGCGATGCCTCTTCCCATTTTAGTTTCACTGTATCCAATTGGTAAAATCTCTCTCATATTCCTTGCCACCTTGTACCATACTTACTTCTCATCTACCACCTGAAAGATGAAAAACTTCAAGTGTATATGTTAAAATCGTTGATTTTACTGACATTTTGTTATCTCATTTTTTGATTTGACGACACTATCATTCCTTTTCAAATAGCACCATCTCACTCTTTAGTGTATCTTCCTCAACATGACAATACAAGTCCATAGTCATTTGTAACGAGCTATGACCTAATATTTTCTGCAATGTTTTTGGTCTCGAAGTCTTCACCATAACATTATATTTACAAAAAAAATAGAGCGCCGTCGCAACGCCGCCCCTACAAAAACACAAATGTGTTTTATGATTCTAGTAATAGTATATGCAGTTTCGCGTAAAAAGTCAACTTTTTTAAGAATTCTAAATTGACTTTATCCGAATAAATTTTTTATAACTTTATTCACAAAGTTATATGTACTAAGTATTAATTCGTTTTTCTTAAAGAATCCCTTTTTTTCCTTTATTCGCCCATTAAATAATTTCTTAAGTTCCTCTATCCTATGTGATTTTACTTTTTCTGATACGACCATATCATAAACACATAACATACAAATAAATTCTAGCACAGACCGACACGACAGCTTTTTCTTTCAATATTTTGTAGTACACCATTTACTACACCAACTTATTAAAAATTTATAATAAGATACGATACTTCATACAGATAGGGTATTACTTTAAAAACCTTATAAATAGTTGATTTCAAGTAAATAATTCTTCTTACTTCTCCTCGCACACCTGGAAAATCAAAAACTTGAGATAATAGGATTCCTCTACACCTGCAGCATTATTCCACAAAATGGGATGATCCGGTGCCTGAGTGCGGAATTCTACTTGACGAAGTCTCTTATGTACTGCCTTGGCAGCCTCTTTGATTGTCTTTTCCAAGAGTTCCTGTGTCATAAAATGTGAGCAAGAACAGCTAGCCAGGTATCCGCCATCCTTTACAAGCTTTAAGCCCTTCATATTGATTTCACGATAACCCTTGATTGCGTTCTTGGTTGCTTCTCTTGATTTGGTAAATGCAGGAGGATCCAAAATCACCACATCATATTTCTCACCTGCCTCGTATAGCTTGGGAAGTTCATCCAGTACATTGGCTACACGAAACTTTACTGTATCGTCCAAATGATTTCTTTTGGCATTGTCTGTTGCCTGTGCTACCGCATACTCAGAGATATCAAGACCGGTTACATCACTTGCACCTGCAATACCGGCATTTAGGGCAAAGGTTCCCATATGTGTAAAACAATCCAGCACCTTTTTACCCTTACAGATTCTCTGCATCGCAAGGCGATTATATTTCTGATCCAGGAAAAATCCTGTTTTCTGGCCGTTCACTACATCTACCATGTAATGCACACCATTCTCTACAATCTCTACATTAGTATCAAACTCTTCTCCTAAAAATTGCTTCACCTTGGGAAGACCTTCCTTGGTACGCTCATTGGCATCGCTTCTCTCATATACACCACGAATCTTAATGCCGTCTTCCGCCATGGCCTTCTTTAAGCATTCCACTATTTTTATCTTAAACTGCTCCATACCAAGTGCCAGACATTCTACAACCAGAACATCCTCATACTTATCAACAACGAGTCCCGGTAAAAAGTCTGCTTCTCCAAAGATTACACGGCAGGAAGATATATCTACAGTTGTCTTTCTGTACTCCCATGCATTTCTAACACGCATGTCAATAAATGCATCATCTATTTCAACTCCGGCCTTTCTTGTCATCATTCGAATACGAATCTTGGAATTATGATTGATAAAACCCTTTCCCATAGGGTATCCGTCAAAATCCTGCACTTCAACGAGATCTCCATTTTCGTATTCCCCAATCATCTTGTCTATTTCGTTATCAAACACCCATGCACCACCTGCTTTGATGGTCCGGCCTTCTCCCTTTTTTAATACTGCGATTCCTGCCATATTTTCATCTCTTTACTTTCTGTTTATTTTCATTTCGGACAATGCTTTGCTTGCCACTTAACAAAATCTATTTATCATCTTATCATTTTGAGAAACAAACTACAATATTCCTGCTGATTACTTTTCTCACTACTTGACCTTTTAGAGGGCATTATGCTATAATCACTAAGTTCTAAATATTTCGGGGTGTGGCTCAGTTGGTAGAGCGCTGCGTTCGGGACGCAGAGGCCGCGTGTTCGAATCACGTCACTCCGATGAGAAAAGGTTCATCCGAAATGGATGAACCTTTTTTAGATTATATCAAACAATGCATTTACTCTACTCAATATCTGAATCATATCAAACATGGAAACACGATCTTTTGATAAAACATGACGTTTTGTTAAATCAAACATTCGAAGATTATCACATTGAACAAATCCTGATATGTTTCCTCCGGATACTTTATAACCAAGTGTGGCATCTTTTTGCTTTGTAATGGGACAAACTATAACATGGTCTGATTTATTATACTGATTTTTGCTCACAACAACACAGGGCCATTCAATTCCCTCCACTCTAATAATTTCCCCCTGCTCTACCATATCTCATCCCCCATAGGTTCTCCCCAATGAAGTTCCGTTGAGGGAATCAGTTTGTCTTGGCCGGACTCTTTGATATAATCCTCCAAACTCTTTCTTTGAATATGAACACCTGATTCAAGTAAAATCTGTAGTTGCTTCTCTGACAGTTTTTTTGAAATGTTCATATCGAGTTCCCCCATTCTCTTTACATAGGACATGATTCGTTCATCAGAATTTGTATTATTCTGCTCGCAGTCAAAGAAAAAATCTCCTACCTGCACTCCAAAGTATGATGCAAGATTCTCCAATGCTTCTATTCTCGGATATGCCCTTCCATTTACCCACTCACAAAATGTGGTATATTTAATATCCAAATCCGCACATACTTTTTTGCGTGTCAGATTTTTATATTCCATAAAACGATTCAAATTGATCGCTATTATTCTTTTAGTATCTAATACAGCCTGTTGTTCCATATGAGTTATTTTCCCTTTTGAAAATACATTTTATATGGATATAATAATACGATTATTTCGTACTGTCAAATTTATTCTACTCCCCTTAACCTTTCCACTACTGTTTTCTTCAATGCATATCTGTAAATAACTCCGGGAATTAATAATCCCAAAACAGCAAAAATAATTGAAAATCCTAACAAAGGCATAAAGGATAACTGCGGTTGAATAAATTCCATATCCTCAAACAGTTTTTGAAGAAGAAGCTGTAATACAAAGTAGATGCCACAGCCTACCAGAATACTGTTTCCTGCATAGAAGAGTCCTTCTATCATAAGCATCTTCTTCTGCTGGAAATCCGTCATTCCAATGGCTTTCATCATGGCCAGTTCATGGGCTCTTGTCAAAATTCCCGTCAGAACTGCATTAATAAAGTTCAACGTACCTATAAACAGAAGCACCAGGCTAATTACAAATGTAACCATTTTAATAATATCTACAAATTCTGCAAGCTCCGCTCGTTCTGTGGCCTGACTACTGTAATACAATCCCTCCTTCTTAGTATAATCCTTAATTACCTCCTCCGCTGCTTCCAGTTTATCTGTATCTTTTGTATCAAATACCGATAAATAACGATAACATCTTCCCTCTGTATCTGCTTTTAACCTGTCTGCATTGATGACAAATTCATAAGAACCTGTCAAATAATATCTGGGGCCAATCTCATAAGGATAGGATACGATTGCACAGATTTCATATTCTTTATCGATATAATTCAAATCATAATCTCTGTATATTTCCGGAGTATTTTGTATCTGCTTTTGATCCTCTATTACCTCCCCTGTTCGGGTATCATTTACCGTCAATACCGCATAGTTTAGTGTTACCTTATCTCCCACGGCTAACATCCTTCCACTCATAGCATCTGTGGAAAGAGCGATTGCATTTTGAGTAGGATCAAACAGAGGTTCCAGATTTCCGCTTTCTACAATAACACTTTGTAACATTGTTTCATCAAAGCCCACTTCCACGGCAGTTTCTTCATTACATCTGGCAAACGCATTTGGCATATACGCGGATCCATAGGTCTCAAATGAAACCTTTTCTCTGATATCGCCAATATTTTCATCACTTACAAAATCATCGACAAAACCATAATCCGCAGTAGGAATCTCATAGTGGAAATAATCACTGTTACTTACAAAAAAGGCATAGTCTGAAGAATAATATTGTTCAAAATGAAAACCGTTTCCAAAGCTCATACCCAGTGAAAAAATAACAATAGGAAGCGCCATGGACAATACTACCAAAACTGTTTTCTTCTTGTTACGTAATAGATTTCTTCCTGCCATTCCGGAAATACCAGAGACTTTTTTGTGACTTTTATTATCAAGCTTTCCCTCACTGTAACGAAAAGCTTCTATCGGTGAGATTTTGGCAACGGTTTTTCCCGGTTTATTGCAGGATACAAAAACTGTGACAAGTGAAAACATGCTGGCCAGTACAAAGATCCAGATCGAACCGGAATTGACCGTTTCTATCTGAGACATCAGGGTCATCTTCATGATTTTGGGCGAAGTTAAGATTCCTACAAAATATCCCAAAATAAGTCCAATAGGAATTCCAATTGCACTCAATGTAAGCGCCTGCTTTCTGATAATTGCGCGAAGCTGCCTACCTGTCACTCCTATGGTTTTCAAAAGTCCGTAATAAGAAATATCATTTACCACTGATATCTGAAAAATGTTATATATAATTAAATACCCACTCAGCCCCATAACAAGGATAAAAACTCCGAGAATGAACAAATCCTCTGCATTGTAATCACTGCTGGAAGTGTAATACTCATCCCAAAAAAATAATGCCTGCTTTTGATCCCCATATTCTGTAAGTCTATCCTGATAGATTTCATCCACAAGTTCTTCAAAGGCCTCAGCTCCACCGGCAGATTTCTTCATTTTTACATTTTGTACAGTAACGGCCCCTTTTGACGTA
>JAZLGY010000081.1:0-2795 GCA_045616525.1 Acetatifactor sp.
TTTACGAAGTGTAGGATAATTCTTACCGCAGGTGTCTATCACCATTTGTAAATCATTCAGCTTAATATCCTTAAACGTCTTGTGCCACAAGACCGTACATACATTATAAGAAGCCTTGTAGCTGTGTACATTGGATTCAGAGATAGTAGGATACTTCTTACTTGACCATTCATTATATACTTCTTCAAAAGTCATTTTCGATGCTGTGAGATCATAAGGATTATTATTGTAATTAGAAAGAAGCTGTAATGCTTCTGCTCTAGTTTCGGCATAGCCGATAATTACAAAATCCTGGATCTGTTTATCTTTTTCTTTATCATAATGCCATCCGGCAGTTTTTCTGGCAGCATAGGGTTTTCGCCTTTTTCCGGACATTTTTATTACGCTACCATATCCATTTGGTAATCTCAATCTTTACCCTCCTTCTTTTTTCCTGTGATCAAATTGAATCGCTTGTAATAATCGATAAGTCTGTTTTCAGTATCAATAGCTGTGACAGCATCCTTATGAGTATTAGCAAGTTCATTTTTGAAAGTTTCAAGTGCCATACAGATATCTGCATTATTTTCGGCAGGATCTTTTCCTTTGAAAACAACAGCACATTCCCATTCATCATGAAGAGGTGGTTTTTTAACATCTATTTCATAATGAACATTTTTTACTTTTGATAACTGAATGAAAAATTCAATTACATCTGAAAGTGTAGCTAGGTTTTCACTTTTATTATCTGAAATAAGATCAGAAAGTTTCATGTCAAGTGCAGTAGCAAGACTTTCCATAATAGAGATATTTAAATCAGTTTCTCCTTTCTCGTACATCTGAACCGCACGAATTGATTTACCAATAGCATCAGCTAATTGTTGCTGATTTAATCCTTTGGCTTTTCTGGCAATTCTGATACGTTCTCCGATTGATTTGAGTGTGGTATTTTCTTCCATGATACCCTCCTTATAAATTATTAATCTGCAATCACGTTGCATCATAAATGCATATTAACATGAAAGAAATATGCAAGTCAAGTGCATATTATAAAAAATAAGTGTTGACATCTGCAATATTATTGGGTATATTGAATATGCAACCAAATTGCAGAGTGATTTACTCTTATGAAAAAGATATGAAAGAGGGTTGCAGATTTCTACGCAAAATATTATGAAAGGAGGTTTATATTTGGAAAATGAAATTGCGTATGTAAATCATCCCGCCTTTACTGGCAGAAATGTTCCGATTAAGGAAATAGCAAAAGCCATGGGTAAAGACCCAATGTACGTAAGACAAGGAATACAACAAGGGCTATTAAAGTTCGGAACAGCAATAAAGATAGGAACATCAAAAGAATTTAGCTATTATTGTTCGGATAAACTAGTCTGGGAGCAGACAGGGTATTTTAATCCGGATCCAGCAATCGCTTAGAAGGGAAGATTACAGAAATGACAGAAAACAATTTTAATGAAAACGTAAACCCGGATAAGCAGTCAGCACTTAAGGATGTTACTCTTGACGAGTTGCTCGATACTGTTTATCCACCAAAAACACCCGTAATTGAAGGGTTATTGTATGCAGGCACCTACTTATTTGTAGGTGCTCCCAAAATCGGAAAATCATTCTTAATGGCACAACTTGGAATACATGTTTCAAAAGGAATAGAGTTGTGGGATTACAAAGTCCATAATGGAGAAGTCCTTTATCTTGCTTTGGAGGATGATTACGCAAGGCTTCAGAGAAGAATATCTCAAATGTATGGAGTAGAAGGAACAGATAAGTTTCATCTTGTAACGGAAGCGCCAGCTCTTAGTGAAGGATTAGATAGTCAGCTGGAGATATTTCTTAAAGAATATCCTGATTGCAAACTGATTATTATTGATACTTTACAGAAAGTGCGAAAGGCAAGTGGAGAATTATATAGCTACTCAAGTGATTATGAGGTTATTTCAAAACTGAAAAGCTTTAGTGACAAATATAATGTTTGCTTATTGGTTGTGCATCATACTAGAAAAATGGAATCATCGGATGCATTCGATATGATTTCAGGTACAAATGGCTTGCTAGGTGCAGCAGATGGTGCATTTATACTTCATAAAAAGAAGCGAACTGATAAGGAAGCTGTGATGGAAGTTGTAGGAAGAGACCAACAGGACCAGGAAATCACATTAGAGTTTGATATGGAGTTTTGCAGGTGGAACTTCATAAAATCTGAAACAGAATTGTGGAAACCAAAACCTGATCCGGTGCTTGAACAGATTGCTGGTCTATTCACCGAAGAAGTTAAAGAATGGCAGGGAACATCATCAGAGTTATTGGATTTGTTACCGGAGATTAATCTGAAGCCTAACGCATTAACACGGAAATTAAATATATCTGTAGACAGGTTATTTAATGAATATGGAATTCATTACGAGAATAATCGAAACCATGAAGGCAGATATGTTATCTTAAAGAAACTTTAAATTGGTGACGATGTGTGACGATTGTGACAGTATTTGAGAGAGTGTATGGCACTAGATAATATCGTCACTATCGACACAGTCGTCACGAGTAAAACGGAAAGGATGGGATTAGATATGAAAAATGTTCAGATATCTCAAGAACTATTTATAAAACTAATTCAATTTCATTTGCTAGATATTTATGATTCGGGCAATGAAATAAAAAAAGGTTTAGAAGAAAAGATTGATATGATGGCACGACACGAAGCATATACAAAATCAAAAACAGCATTATCTGAAGCGGAGCGAGAAAAGGCAAGAACAGAGTATCTTGATATGGTCGGTATGCATCCGGATTTCAGATGGTAG
>JAZLGY010000082.1:0-15682 GCA_045616525.1 Acetatifactor sp.
TTGTTCGGATAACCAAGTTCAACGATAACTTTTGAATACATCATGTCATACTGTATAAGCAGTTGTACTGCTTTCAGTCGTTCTTCTTTACTAAACATAATCTCCTCCTGATATATCTCATATCTGGTCCAAGATTATGTCCGCACCCCCAAAATGTATGTTTTTACTTGCTTTTTACATCTCCTCATAAATGGATGTTTTTCCCATTCGTAATTCTTCATATTCCATTCAATAATCTTATAATCTGGCAACTTTTCCCACCATGTTTCTATACATTTACTATATGCCTGTGGTTTTTCATCTCCACTAAACCAGAAACTATGAATTATTTTAGGAATCCTCACTTCGCTTTTTTCATCTTTTATTTTTTTTAACAGATTCAAATCCATTTTATTTTTCGTGACCATCTGCATAAATGGAAAAATGTACACTATTATGGAATCTGGCAAGTTCGTATCCATCAATTGCTTATACATTTCTAACATGTAGATTGAACTAGTGATTATTATAATGCCCGCTTTCTCTGTCTTCACTTTTTTCGGATTGAATACCTCTAATTTAACATCACCGATTTGTGTCTCTTTTATACTTCCATTATCGATCACATATTCAAACTGATCTTTTAACGTCATCATTTCTGTGTGATTCACAGCTGTCAACCAACTTCCACAACAAAAAAATGATTTTATTATTTCCAAATGTCTTTGTTATTTTATCTAAACTACAATTTAATAACCTCATAAATACATCCTCTCAAATTGGATTTCTACATACAAATCCTCTATTATTGACGACAGAATCACTTGAAAGATTTACGACCATTGAACTACAGGAACTCATCCTAATGCTAACCTGGTAAATATAACGCTAAATTTATTATTGAAATCAGCTGCAGATAAATCAAGTGCAAGCTGTAACACAGCACCAAATAAAGTTCACTGTCATATAATTCGAAAAAGCTAAAGCAATGGATTTATATAAGAACGGTGTGTCATTGCTACTTATAATGCACCTTCTTGGACATGAAAGTATGTCAACCACCTCCGATTTTTATGCATTTGTTACACTAGAAATGATGTCAGAAGCCATGAATAAGATGGCCCCTACGCTAGAAAAAAGAAAAACTTTGAAAAATCTGATGCCCAGAAAAAAGAGGTTCTTGCAATCAAAAAAAATTCCGCCCTTCCACTCAACAAGAATAATATTCTTCAGACCCACCAAGTATCCTAAATGAGTAATTATTTAAAAAGATAAAAATCAAAAACAAATTTGCTATTCCAGTATGAATAATTATCTGGTTTAACAATAAGATATTTTGCATTCTTACTGTTTGCAAATTTTATAAATCTTTCTTTATCGTAAAACGTCTTCTCGAGTCCCTGATATTTTTTATCATAATCTTCAATAGTCTCACGTCTCATTCTTAAGTGCTCTTCTTCTAATTCTTTATCATGTATTTCACGAATAACCAACACCTTATTAGCTTTTTCATACATTTTTTCAAGCACTTCATATCCGTATTCTTCAGATTGAAAATACTGAAATACACTATCTGATAAGACAAAATCATATTTATCCGGTTGTATAGTAATAGCCTCCATACAAATCAAATCATCTGATTTAATAATGCTTTTAGCTATATCAAGAAGATTATGAGAATAATCACAGCCGCCAAGCCTTATATTATCAAACATACAATCAAACAAATACAGATTTACTCCACTTCCACAACCTACTTCATAAGCAGAATCAAACTCTATGTTTTCATTTTTTACAAAATCTATCATCTTTGTAAACTGTTCAAACATATCCTCATAATAGTTATCATGCTGCTGAATATCGAATCCATCTGCTTTTTTTAATGTTATAAAAGTCTCAAATGTACTTTGGGGGAGTTCGATTGAATTATCTCGTTTGTCCCAAATGCTTTTCCACTTATTCATCTTTTGTAACCCTTTTAACACAAGTTATAATATATAGTATTTTATCATATCATTATTAATAAAAAAATATATTTACATAATTCCCCATATTATGTTTGATTATCCATAAAAAGAGAATAGGATCGACAACGCCGATCCTATTCTGGGTAGTTTTGCTTGAATTCTCTCAGAATTAGCCAAGTAATGAAAGAACACCCTGATTTGACTGGTTAGCCTGTGCCAACATAGACTGTCCTGCCTGAGCAAGGATGTTGTTGTTGGAGTACTTAACCATCTCTGTAGCCATATCTGTATCACGGATAGAGCTTTCAGCTGCTGTGGTATTCTCAACTACGTTATCAAGGTTATTGATTGTATGCTCGAGTCTGTTCTGGATTGCACCGAGTGCAGATCTCTGCTCGTTAACCTTGGTAATAGCCTTCTTAACGCTAGCATTTAACTTACCAGCATTAGTAGCTGATGTTGCATCACCAGAAAGACTAATTGAAGAGCAGTTCATTGCCTTAATAGATAAGTCAATGTGCTGTCCACATTCAGCACCAACCTGAAGAGCTACACCGCTTGAGCAGTCACCGTTCAATAAGTTCTTCTCATTGAAAGTTGTAGTTGAAGCTACACGATCGATTTCGCTCATTAACTGCTTAACTTCACTATCGATGTATCCACGATCATCTGAAGTAAGTGTTCCGTTCTCACCCTTTACAGCCAGTTCGTTGATACGCTGAAGCATATCATGTACTTCATTCAAAGCACCTTCTGCCGTCTGTACCATTGAAATACCATCCTGAGCATTTGCAGAAGCCTGAGTAAGACCTCTTACCTGACGTCTCATCTTCTCACTAATTGCAAGACCTGATGCATCGTCTGCTGCACGGTTAACTCTGTAACCTGATGATAATTTCTCAGTTGACTTTGCCTGAGCTGAGCTTGTTAAACCAAGCATTCTGTTAGAGTTCATCGCTGTTAAATTGTGCTGTACTACCATAATATTGTCCTCCTTGATTTTAAAAGATCTCTTCCTTGAGATCAGTCGATTTGTTGCTATCTCCCAGCCCGGTTCGCACCTTCCGTTCCTTCGGATAGAATGTTCATAACCTTCCGTCATTGTGCGGATGACTTTCGGCTACTATCTAAGAAAAGGATTTCTCCTTTACTTGTTTATTATATCGACCATAATAATAAATACTTTATACCCATTATACAATTTTTTTTACAAAATCCATATAATTTTGTATATTTCTACGTCTAATCTCTATACTGTTTACTATCCATAAATCTAGAATTCATTGTGCCCATATTACTCATGCTTTTATAATAGTCAAATGCTACCTTAGAATTTTGTCTACCTGATTTGATTCCCAACTTCTGTTTATTAAAAAATTCATCCATAATCTGCTTATTTCTGGCTTCCTGCTCCTGAATCTGCACACTATAAGACGTCACAATTTCTATCTTCTTTTGCAGTTCGGCAATTGTAGTCACATACTCATTTTTTTTGCTTTTAATACTCACAGATATTCTTTCATAAAGAGCTTCAAAACCTTCGTCTAAATGCGTCAACACGTCAATCAACTGGTCCTTTTTATCCACCATTTGATCAAAACTGTCCAAATCGGGTTCCGTTTTTTTCAAGACATCTTCCTGATTTTTACTAATCTGCAAAATCCCCTGTAAAACTCTTGCTTTCTGATCAAGACTTTCCGCCAATATGTGCAGTTCTTTCTCCATTAATACAATCCCTTCTCCCTGTTGATTCGCATTACTTCCTTCCAGTTATCTCGAACTGAATGAAGATGTGTATTCACTTCCTCAAGAATCTCTTTGTCTTTTTTTATATTTGCCATTATTAATCTTTGTGAAAGGTATTCATAAATATTTTCGAAATCCTTTGCCACATCATAATTCATATCTAATGTTTGTCTTAAATAGTCGATAATTTTTTGGACCTTCACAATATTAGCATGAGCTTTTTGGATATCATTTCCTTCTATGGATACTATTGCAACATTACAAAATTTAATTGCGCCTTCATATAACATTAGGGTTAATTCTGCAGGTTTTGCAGTCATAACCTTATTGTTTTGATAATTTGCATAAGCATTGGTCAATGCCATATCATGATCCTCCTAACAAACCTGATAACGCAGACGTTTTACTCTGCATCTTAGCCATGGCTGTTTCCATCTTTGAAAACTTCTTATACCATTTATCTTCGTAATCATTCAATTTTTGTTCCATGTCACTAATTTTAGAAGTATAACTGTCATAATCTGTCTTCATTCTCTTATCATCGTAAAAGCTGCCAAAACTTCTATAACCTTCTGATGATTTTGACAAATCACTCATCTTACTGTATAAATTCTGAGACAATTGTGTGAAGAATGAGATTACGGTATCCGGATCACTTCCAATCAATGACTTCAACTTATCTGCGTTACCTGATGTGTTGCTGTCATCAGCATCACCATCAATATGATATGCATTTTTCTCATTATCAGGTGCATTGAAATAGCCCAATGTATTAATGCCAAAATCAGATAAATACATGGTCTTTCCACCCACCTCAATTCCAGCAGACATGACTCCTCTAATACTGTTACTTATAGTTGACAGATTGTCATCTCCTCGAAGAATCGCATCTTTAATCTTCTTCTCATACTCCTCAACTTCAGAATCAGACATAACTTCTTTCTCTTCTGAAAGTAAAGGATCATATCCCTTAGAAGATGCTGCGTTGTATAACTTATCCATTTCATTGATAACGCTGTTATACTCTTTCAAGAAGTCTTTAACCATATCATAGATACCATCGGTATCGTTTTGTGTAGTTATGGTCACCGCCTCACCCGGCTTAGTTTCACTCAGCGCAGTAAGTGTCAAACCATTAATTTCAAATACATTAGTGGTGTTGGAAAACTCTGCTCCATTTAAGGTAATGATTGCATCCTGTGCTGAAACCTTGGTTGCACCGGTTCCGGTCTTATCATCAGGGTCATATCCACTGATAACGTCATGAGCATACTGAGCCTTCTGATAAAATTTCTCTGACTCCTCATTTACCAGGTCATCCTTAGCAGTCGCAGTATATACTGTCTTACCGTCAACCTCTTCTTCTGTAACATCAATATATTTCTCAACATCTGCAATCTGCTCATTGGCTTTTGCAATCTTATCATTCTGTGTCTTTAGAGATTCCGCATCTGACTTCTTTTCGTTAAGAGACTTTAACTCTTCCTCTATCTCTTTCTTTCTCTCACCACTGGTGCCTTCTGCATCCTTTTCTGCTTTCAGGGCATCAATCTGAGAAGTATAGTTTTCTACTGTATCCAACGGGCTGTCTTTATACTTTTCATTCAGCTTGTCAATAGCTTCATTGGCTGCCTTGATTGTCTCCTTAGCACTGGTATATTTATCAAGATAGGTCTTCTTTCTATCCTCTACAGAACTATCAATCAAGCTCTTCATATTGGCCAGAGTCTGATCCTTGTCGCCCTCTACAAAGTACTTGTCATACTTCTGATACTCAACAAGAGTTGCCTTATCATCATTTAAATTTACCTGAAGCCCAAGTGCCTTCAATGCAGACTGACCATTGGTATCTGATGCCGTGATACTGAAGTCGTTGGCAACACCGGACTCCTTGGCACTAACAAAAAATCTCTGATTTTTTGCATCAAAACTGGCATTTAATCCGGCATCCTTCATCTTAGTCAGCACATCAGATATTGTAGTATTCTCATTAACACTAATATCTACGCTACCTTTTGCACTTTTAACGCTAAAGGTACCTTCTCCGTTTACACCCAGATCACTAAGTTTGGTCAAAGCATCATAGTTTGCCTTGTTACCATCGGAATCCTTTAGCTCTGCACCGGTAAGATATCCTGTCTTAGCAAGTTGGTTAACTTCCATGGTCTGAACACCGTTTACTGCGTTGCCACCAGTAATTACGCTAACAGCACTGCTGTTAGAAACCTTAGTTGTTTTCTTACTGTATGCAGACGCAAAACGCATATTACTGATATATTTAGACTGAAGATTCTTCAGCTTTGTATTCAGATCTTTCCAAGCGTCTTGCTTCCAATTTGCACTAATCTGTGTTTTCTTAACTTTTTTTAACTTTGATCCTTTGGCTTCCACCAACTGCGATATTAAACTTTCAGTGTCCATACCTGACATCAGTCCTGACAATCTCATTGCCATAATATTTGCCTCCTTACTCTCCTACAAAGGGACCTCCGTTTCCCTAGGTTTGTGGTTACTTATCTCTTTTCGTCTACTAGGATTCCAGCCATTTCCCATGCTTTCGCAATCATATCCAGTGTCTTTTCCGGTGGAAGCTCCTTGATGACTTCTTTGGTTGTCTTGTCTACAATCTTGATGGTAACACGATTGGTTCCTTCGTGAATACCAAAGACAGCCTCTGAATTCGTCATAGACTTATTCATCTTCTCCACAGCCTTCTTAATCTGCTCACTGGCCGCGCTGGTTTCTTCCTGCTGCGTACCTGCATTAGCCTGGCCCTTTGCCTGTGCGTTCTCAACAACACTAGTACTCTGGTCCACTCTCTCAGCCTGTGGTTCTGTTGATTCTGTGTTTACTTCCGGTTTTTCAACCTGCATAACAGGTTTTGGCGTAGCAAAAGCTTGCGCCTGCGTCGACATGATTCCTCCTAATGGTTCAATAGCCATAATCCTTACCTCCCTGTAATCCTGCACTCCTTGCAGGTGGACACTCCCTGTTCTATTGTATTTATCGGATTCTCCTCCCGTAAACTTAATAATAGACAGAGAAATTTTCTGTGACATCCTTGCCTTTTTCTTGAGTTTCAAATAACACCCTATCCCGGTTTCTTTTAAAAATGAATACCGAAAAGGATGTATATAGAAAAACCACTTACAAAAAGTTTAATCTTGTAAGTGGTCCTTGTCAATTATATAGAATCATATTATTAGTAAATTTGTGATATTTATGGCTTTTTTCTGATAATTTTTGTATATATTGCCCTAAAAATGATGCTAGTACTACGTCATTCAGTATACTATTATTTTACAGCTCTCCCCCCACCATCACTTCTTTTCCTTCAAACACAATCCCATATTTACTGATTTGTTCTCTCTCAATTCCTCTCTTTATAAGCTCTGCATCGTATCTTTTTTCTTCCATCTGCTGCAATGCTTTTTGTAGGGTATCTTCCAGGCTTTTTTCCTTTTTCTCATCCCTTACCTTAAATTCCAGGATGAAGGCCCTGTCTCCTTTTTCCCTCGGAATCAGGCAGACATCGTATCGTCCATAGCCGCTTTCTCTGTTGGAGGATAGTTCATATCGCTCTCGCAGTTCCACCAATAGTCCCAGCACCACGCCATGATAGAATCTCTCGGGGGCTTTTTCAGATGGATGATTGCCCACATCAAACACGCTAAAGCACTCCAGGGCCAGGGCGCCAAGGTACTGATTCATGGCCTCGCAGTCCTCATTAAGAAGAGCCTTTACAAAGTCGTTGTAGGTACTACCGGCGTTTCCAAACCAGCTTCTGACCATCTTTTGAAAGAGAAAATGTGTTTCCTTGTTGGTGATACTTAGGTTGCATCGCGTATCCCCTTCCTTTTCTACATCATCCGCCTTGAGATAGCCGGCGCTCAGTAGAAATGGCCAGATAGCCTCCGGTGTCCGATCCAGTTCTCCAAAGGTTATATTTTCATCAATACATTTGTATATGCTTTTTCCTAGAAGCAAGTTTTCTAGATCTCTTTTCAGTCCATTGTTTCCCATAAGAAACAGCCTGCTAATCAGCGCATATCCACCGGAGTTGACCCAATATGGTTCAAAGCTTCTGCGATCCATGTAGTTTACCATGGACCAGGGATTGTAGATCTCCTTGCAGCCGCCTATGGTAAAGCCATCATACCATTCCTTGATTTTCTCTTTTTCCTCAATATCGTGACAAATAAGACTATCGAAAAGTTCCTTTTCCGTAAAGCCAAAGCAGGTATTATACTTTTTGGACGTAATGGTATAAATGGACAGATTGTTCATATCCGAAAACAGTGATTCCTTGGATATACGAGTGATGCCGGTAATCAGTGCCTTTTCCATATAGGGGTTACTTTTAAAAGCATTATTGAAAAAACGTCGCATGAATCCAGCCATATCCTCATAGTATCCATACAGATATGCTTCCTGCAGAGGCGTATCATATTCATCCAGCAAAATCAGTACTTTTTTTCCGAAAAAGTCATACAGGATTTCGCTCAGTAGCTGCAAGCCATTGCTGCCATACCACTCCCTGTTTTCCGCAATCTCCCCTTCATATTTTTTCAGTCTCTCCAAAGCCTCTCTCTGCTTCTCTTGTTGTAGCCTGTTCCATTCCCGGTCCTGATTTCTACTCTCTTTTTCTGCTGCGGTGCCTTCCGCTTCTATCCCTTCCAGAAAATATCTCGTCTCCCGATACAGGCTGCGCAATGTCTCTGACAGGAAAAATATAAGGTCCTGATAGCAATTTCCCTTCATAGAGGATAGGCTTACGAAGATGACTGGGTATTCTCCCTGTAGCTTTCGCATCCTCTCATCCTTCCATATCCTTAAGCCATGAAAAAGCTTGTTCTTTTCCCTGTATTTGATAGAGAAAAAGCTATTCACAGTACTGAGCATCAGTGTTTTTCCAAATCTTCTGGGTCTGGTAATCAGGGTAACCTGACTTCCGTCCTCCCACCAGGTTTTTAGGAAATCTGTTTTGTCAATATACATCAGTTTTTTCTCAATGATATCTTCAAAGTCCTGGTATCCAATGGCGGGTTTCCCTGCCAAATAAGGGTTCTTGGTTAATAGCTTGGTAATCCTCTCCCCGTAGGCTTGAAGATGCTTCAGTTCCTTCTGCAAGCTTTCTCGTCTTTCTAACTGTAACAGGATCTCTTCTCGCTCACTTGCCTTAATATAAATGCTCTGAGAACGCCCCTCCACCGTTCTCTGTAAATATGGCTGTTTCTTTCCTCGGATGGACTTGTAGGTCAGAGTGCCCTGGGGCAGTGTCTTAAGCTGTTCCATAATTTCTTCTTGTCTATTTTGTGCGGATTTATTCTGCTTCATAGGTCACTCCTTCCTAACCGTTGTTCTTTACACCACATTGTAACCAATTTAACACTGGCAGTCAATTATTGGTTATCTCTAAAGTGCATCCTTGTTTTCCATAAAGAAAAAAACACCCTTCGAAGCAAGCTTCGAAGGATGTTCTCTCAAGTATCATTCCCCATACTGAAGTGCATAGTTAAGCACATAGTCTTCCCCATCCACAAAGATGCTCCTGCAGGCTTCTTCATCAAAAGGAATCTTCACATCCAGGGGCACCTTGGCTACTCTGTCTACTCCCGCATCTACATAGATACTTCCATCCTCATAGAGTGTTGGAACGGTAGAGAAGCTGATGTCACCGCTTACTATGGACATGCCGCGGATGGCCTGGCCGGAGCCGTTGGACTTAGTAAAGCCCATGATAGTTACGTTGGGATTTTCTGACATCATAGTTACAAAGTGGTCGCCGGCACTGGCACATTCTGCATTGGTAAGCAGGATGATTTCTCCCTGGTCCCAGAGATTTTCGCCAACGTAACTGATGGAGCCCTCTACCACATAGTTTCCGGTAGCCAGATCCACTACCCAGGTAGCGGTCTTTTCATCAATTTGGGCATAGGAGCAATAGTAATGTTCTCCCTGGCTTGCTATGAGTTTGGCCATAGCGATATCCATATCAGGTAAGCCGCCGCCATTATTTCTTAAATCTATGATGAGCTTAGTTTTTCCCTTTTCCTTGTACTCAAGTAAACCTTCACGCATCTCACTCTCAAGCTCTGCGTAATCTCCGTCGCCATTGGATTTGGAATCATAAGCCATCTGTTTTACACGGAAAACTACAGCGTCCTCACCCACCTCGTTGAAGGTAAGGGTTCCAACATCCATCCCCTGATCGACCAGTTCTATGGTCTCTATGAGTCTCTCCATATATGGCCCCTGCTTTGCAAGTGTCACATTCTTTTCTGTCCCCTCACTTACAAAGCATACTTCTATCTTCTCGCCCCCCAGGCCTGCTGCCAGCACAGCGCGGTAAAAGTCCTCGCCCTCTTTGTCCGGAAAGTTTATAGGAAAATACTTCACTTCCCCCTTCTTTTCCTCAATGCTTTTCCCATCTATTTTTACAATCTCTGTACCCTCTGTAATCCCCGCCTTGTAGGCTTCACTCTCTGTGTCCACATTGACTGCAACGGTTTTGCCATCCGCCAGTGTCATCATGGAAAATCCATAGTCGTTGCCATACATAATTTCCTGGGCCTGTTCCTTCACCTTCTTGTCATGACTTTGAAAACTCACATGACCATCGTGAAACTCTAAGCAAAATTCCTGCCAAAGGATATAGTTCTGTACCTTATCTTTATTTTTGTAGGCCTCTTCAAACTTAGGCGCATATTTTGCATAGAGCGTATCCCAGTCGATTCCCTTGTGCTCTGTGAGACAGTATCTTTCTCTCATTACTTCATAAACTTCGTTAAATTCCTTTCGAAAGTCCGGAACTCTGTAGCCGGGATTTATAAAGCACACAAGTACCGCAAGTGCTGCGCACACTATGGCCACTATGCTACTAAGCTTTTTCACTTTCTCCCCATCTACAAGGAAGGGCACAAAAAGAAGTACCGCCGCCACATAGGCAGGAAGCATGGAAATGTCCATTCCTACAATCGAGGAAAACATCCATACCAGCATTCCCGGAATCAGATACAGGATTCTCCACTTATTGGTTTTGTACTTGTTCATCACTCCCGGTAGCGCCCCCAAAAGGATACTAAAGAATATAATGATACCTACTATAATTAAGTCATATTTATTCATACGAATCTCCATTTTTTACAATCTGTTTGCATTTAGTCCTCTTGTCTGCCACAACGCCCTTTACCTCATATCCTCCCTGTGGAAAAAGCTATAACCAATCCCCAGGCACACTACGATGGTAACCGCTGTCATCCCCAGGGTTCCAAGAACCTCATTTAGCTTTGGCATGGCATCATACACACCATAGATTTTTTGCACGTTGTCAATGCGGTAGGTCTGGAATACGGCAAACCGGCGCAAGCAAAAGAGGTTCGACACACTTAGCAGGTAGGGCATTCTGCTTCCAAGAAAAACCATCCCTAAAATTTCAATACCACATACAAACATGAATACCATATAGCCGTTTCCCCAGCTACTCACAATAAATACCAGCATAATTGCTATGCAGGAAATTCTTACGAATACAGCTATCATTAGTAGAAAACGCAGAAGCACAGCTGACAGCTCCACCGTATCTCCAAAGGAGGCAAAGGGGATCATGATGAGGTAGCCTGCGATGTATTCCAAAATACCAAATGCTGTAGCAAGAATAACTGCCGGAATCACTCTTCCGAAAAAAGTCTGCCTTCTGGTGTGTCCCGAAAGGAGCTCATAATTAATGGTCTTGTCGTCAAAGTCGTGGCCTGCAGCCATGCTTGCAATTAAGCCAATCATCATTAACACTACACCGCTATTCATCATATCTACTTCATCAAAGACTGCTATGGCCCAGGATATGGTCTCTCCCGGATTATTTAATACTTCCAAATATCCCAGAATCATATTGAAGGCAATAAGTCCCAGTGCCACGGTTCGAATCAGGCTTAATCTTTTTAAGAAGTAAAACTGCGATTTTATAATATCCTTCATTATTTCAAATCCCCTTTTCTAAAGATATAGTGAGCGATGATTATGCACAGAACTCCATACAGAACACAGCCTACCGTGTCCCACCAGAAAAACTTGTCATGTACATTGAAAAAGAATCTCACCGTATCCTTTCCATCGATAAAGTCCATTTTTTGATTAAAATCTACCATGCGTAGTTGCAGGCTCATAAAGGATCCCAGCTTGGCTGCCCATTTCATATCTGTGAATGCGGCCCAAACCATTCCCACCATTCCTAAGGATTGAATAATGGTTAACCCTCCAATCACAGTAATCAGGTATCCTTTAAAAATAAAACCAAGCAAAACCATTTCCGATAGGAATCTGAAAAAAATGCACAAATACATCCCCCATGCCTCAAGGCATTCATTCAAAGGATAATTGGAGCCCCAGCCGCTTATACCGGCCTTTATTAGAACCGGTGTCCAGCAACAGATGAGTCCATAGAAAAAGCTGATGGCCAAACCCAAAAAAACTCTGGCACAAAAAATCTTACTTCTACTGTTTCCTGCTAAGACTTCATAATTAATGGTTTTATCATCAAAATCCTTTAAAGCAACGTCCGGCAAAATGAGCATTCCGGCCATCAGCAAAACCACGCCGCCCATGGATTGCATATCTGCCATTAGTTCTCCTGCATTATCAAAGTCACTACTTGCAAGCAGTGCATATAGAAGCGGCAAAAAGAATACAAATGCCATCTCAATCAGTAATCTTTTATTTTTCCGCATTCCAAAAAACTGCGCTTTCAATAAATTATACATGGCTCATCTCCCTACTCTTCTCCACACAGATTCATGTAGTATTCTTCCAGATTGGTTTCCTTCATACCCATTTCCAAGGGAACAATCCCCTTCTTGCAAAGCTCCTTAGATACGCTGTAGATGTCATCCAGTCTCTCCATGAGATGAATGGCACCCTCATCTCCCATTTCCACTTCCCCAATACCCAAATCATTTTGCATAATGGTCAGCGCCAGCGCATCGTTGTCTGTGTGGATTCTAAAGTATTCTCTGCTCTTGTCTGTCAATTCCTTGGCAGAGAGCTTTTCCTTGATTTCTCCTTTTATTAGGAAAAGATAGTCCGTGCAGAGAAGTCGCAGCTCGCTTAAGATATGAGAAGAAATAATAATGGTCATATGCTTCTCTCTGTTCAGCTTTAAAAGTAGCTCTCTGATTTCGATAATTCCTTCCGGATCAAGTCCATTGGTAGGCTCATCTAACACCATGATTTCCGGCTTTGTTAAGAGTGCAATGGCAATACCAAGTCTCTGTCTCATACCAAGAGAAAATTTCTTGACCGCTTTGTTTCCCACATCTTTTAGTCCTACCAGTTCCAGAACCTCATCCACTCTTTTTTTATCCGGGATTCCTTTTTGAAGTCTCTGTTTTTCCAGGTTGTCTCTGGCGTTCATGTCCTCTTTTGCATAAGGAGTTTCAATAATAAAGCTCATGCGGCTTCTTGCCTTGGCAAGTCCCTTTTCATCGTTTTCCCCGTAAATGCTTAAGGCTCCTTTTGTCGGCAGAATCAATCCTCCCAACATTTTCATAATGGTGGTCTTACCGGCGCCGTTGGGGCCAATGAGTCCCACAATGGAGCCCTTTTTGATCTGAAAGCTGACGTCTCGAACGACTTTCTTTTTCATGTATTGCTTTTCTAATTTTTCTACTTCAATTACATTGGTTGACATAGGAGTATCCTTTCCTGATTCGTATTGGGTTTTGTTTTCCCCTTCAAAAACATGTTTCTGATTATACTTTAAATGGAATTCTTAAAGAAAACCTTAAATCTCTTTATGATTTTTAATAAATTTTCTTCATCATCTTTCACAAATTTATTTTCATTTTCATAGTTTTTTAGTATAATATTGTTAGTTATAACTACTATGTAGCCTTGTTATGGAGGTGCCTATGGGGAAGAAGAAAATTGCAGTTTTTGCAACCGGATGGTCAAGTGAAATATTGTATCAGTATTTACTGGGGGTTCGCGACGGATTATCAAGTATATCTGCCGATTTATACCTGTTTTTAAGTCATGCTGTCTATGGCCCCGGTGAAGCCTATTTAAAGGGGGAAATGAATATCTATAATCTTCCAAATATGGAGGATTTTGACGCTGCCTTAGTTTATGCCAATGGTTTGGACTATCCGGAGCTACTGGAAGACATAAACAGTCGCTGCGAAAAAGCAGGAATTCCTGTGGTCTATACCGGAAAGGATGATCCCAAATTCTATTACGTGGGCTCCGACAATTACGTTGGAACCAAGGAAATGACCCAGCATCTGATTGATGAGCATGATGTGAAAAACGTTTGGTTCATTGCTGGCTCTCCTGACAATATGGATTCCAATATCCGTATGCAGGCCATCATGGATGTCCTGGAAAGTAATGGTATGTCCCTGGCACCGGAGGATATCTGCTACACCAACTGGTCTCCCTATATTGCCTTTAATTTTGTTTTGGACAGAGTAAAGAATGGCACACCTCTTCCGGATGCCATCATGTGTGCCAACGATACTATGGCCATGGTAATCTGCGCGGAGCTTCGTAAAAAGGGGTACTATGTTCCAAGAGATGTGATTATAACAGGCTTTGATAACGAGTCTCTGGCACAGGTTTATGACCCATCCATCAGCTCCATTGACCAGCGTTTTGACAATATCGGAAGAACCACTGCTGATTTGCTAATTAAGCTTTTAAATGGTGAAACTGTGGAAAGAGCCCATAAGGTTACCTGTGAATTTGTTGCAAGTGAGAGCTGTGGCTGTAATTCCGCCAAGGATTTCAGTGCTATTCGACGTAGAATTGGTCGCGATAAATTTGAGGAAAAGATTATTAATTCCAACTTTGACATGAGACTTGCTACTATAGAGCGTATTATTTTGGGTAGCAAGGCCTATAGTGATTTCGGCGAGAATCTGATGCACCTAAACAAGATTACCGGCGAATTCGAGGGCTATACCTACCATGTTGTAATGGATCCTGTATTTGAGAAGTCCATTACCAATCCCCAGTATCCCTTACGTACAAATGGTTATCCCGAATATATGGATGTGGTTTATTCTAAGGATAAGGGGGCTGCCACTTCTCACAATCATTTTGAAACCCGGAAGCTGGTTCCCCAGTTGAATCCTCAGACGGAAAATCGATTTTTTATCTTTCTTCCCATTCACGAAAACCAGTACACCTACGGCTATATTGTTTTTGGGGATGACTTAAGCAAGCTACAGGAAAACAATAAGCTTCGTAAATATATGGAGCGTTTCAATATTGTTGTAGGTAAGTTTTATCAGAATCTGCGTCTGGATGCTTTGAACCAACGTTTACTTCAGATGTCAGAAACCGATGCGCTGACCCATGTTAAAAACAGAACTGCTTTTGAAAACAAACAGGGAGAACTTCAATCCCGTATGCAGTTAGAGGTAAAGCCCAGCTTTGCTTTTGCTGTCTTTGATGTAAACAATCTAAAAAGCATTAACGATTCTCTGGGACACGAGGCCGGAGATGAATATATCATCAATTGTTGCCGTATGATTTGCCGAACCTTTAAAAAGAGTGCTGTGTATCGTATCGGTGGCGATGAGTTTGTCGTTGTTATGGAAAATGATGACTATGTATATCGTGAAGAGCTTTTAATGAATTTAAGAGATGAGATGGAGCTGATGAAGGATCGTGACCTTCCGGCTTGCGAAAAGCTTTCCATAGCTTCCGGACTTTCCGTATACAATCCGGACACCGACTTTAACATCTCTGATGTATTCTCTCGCGCCGATGCCGCCATGTATGAAAACAAAAATGAGATGAAGGGCTTGTAGGGGCCAGGTGTTTACTTTATCTATTCGATGTTCTATTTAAAAGTATTTTATGTAGACACGCTTGCGCTCTACGTAGCACGTAGCGGACACTATCAAAAAAGTGGAATGGAAAAAGGTAGGGCAGCGGAAATATTACCTAAATACAGTAAATTAATGGAAAAAGGTAACTGTTAGAAGAAT
>JAZLGY010000083.1:0-2523 GCA_045616525.1 Acetatifactor sp.
GATTCCCATGAAAGATTTATTGGCCACATGAATGTATTTATGAGTCGAAGCCGGATCTCTATGTCCCATCATTGCCTGAATGAATTCAAGACTTTCACCCTGTTCCACCATATGTGTAGCAAAGGAATGGCGTAAAGTGTGGGGTGTCACGCCTTCAATTCCCGCAGAGGCTGAAACCTTTCTAAGCATTATCTCAACACCGCTTGAATTAAATGGTTTTCTTTCTCCCTTACCCTTAGAAGCTACAAATACATACTGTCTCTTTACCGGATAACTTCTCCAATACTCCGTCAATAATTCTTTAGAAGTTTCAGATAGGATTGTCCAATGATCCTGATGATTCTTGCCTCCTCTTATATGAATCTGATTTGTACTGAAATAGATATCTCCAAACTCCAGTCTACATAGTTCGCTTACCCTAAGGCTCGAGGAGTATAAACGAGCAATAATTGTTTTATTTCGGATTAATGTAGCTGCATCGATGAGTGCCTTTACTTCTTCAAGCGATATCGCTCTGGGAAGGACGATATCATTTATCATTCTTGGGACAATATCCTGGTCCTATGTTTTTTTCAAAACATACCGAAAGAAAAACTTCAAAGCTGAATTGACTCCATTGCAGTGCTGGGTTGAAAACTTACAGTTAACACGCAATTCCCAGATATAATTCCTACAATCATCAAGAGTCAAATCCTCTGGATTCTTATCAGCCCAGTTTAGAAACTTATTTACATTTGCTGTGTATGTTTGAATGGTGCCTTCTTTTCTGTTACGTATAATTCCTTCATTTTTTAATCTGTCTAAATATTCTTCGTACATAAAAAACCTCCGTGATAGTAGTAAATATAGTAATCACTACCACCACGGAGGTGCATGAATAAAAAACATCCTCTTGTATAAAGAAGACGCACGTGATAATCTTTTCATAGGCAGTGATTTCCTTTGTATTCAGTTTTTGTCTCGTCAACTTAAACTATAAATACTTTCCAAGGAAGCTTCAACTGCCTCTTTGTTTTTAGATAAAAGAATCGCTGCAACCACAGCCTTGGCAGGCCGTCGCGCAGCGACTTAGTTCAATCTGAATTTTTTCAAAACTACAACACCGAGAAACTACTAAAATTTCTTTTCTTCAATGCAATCAAACTGACGGTTTTCACACCAGTAGACTTTCTTTGCATTAACATCGTATACCATCGATACAACTGTGGGGCACAGCTCCTGTGAACACGCCTTTAACACTTCAAAGCAGTCACTTACGTCAAAATCATCCTGTGCAACAGAAAGCATTTTTTCGGCAGTCTGATAACGATCCATCCCCATCCAAGGGTGTTTCTCCGCATCACCTTTAAATGGTGAGAAGTTTGTAAGAATAGCATACTCTGGCTTCTCATAATACTTATATCCCTGCCCCGGAACTATATGCAGCACATTACCTTCTGCATCCGTCATAGAACACATATGTGTTACGCCTGGCACGCTATATACATTTCCTGTTCCCGCTATTGATTTTATCTCTTCAAAGGTTTTCTGCTTTGTCAAAAGTTCAATACAAAGCATAATTGACAACGGTCCCTCTGCTTTTGGATTACTTCTATCGTCAAACGGATGACAGGTAGGCATGCCCACGAAATCACCACGTGAATTTGCTCCAAAAATAGGCATCCATCCCTCTGTCATATCATTTATTTCGATATATACGCCTTCATCTGTTGGTCTGACACGATATTCCATGCCTAGTATGTCTAAGTTCCATCCAACAAGCGTCTTCTTTTTGTTAATTGTAAAACTAGTACACATTATTTTCTCCTTCGCTTTAAAAATAAGATTTGATGCTATCATACTTAGGTATCAATTTGGGGGGTAGAATTTCTTCCCCTGCAGCTGTCACAATCTACTCCGTAAAAGCTACAGTAACAACTACATCTGCAATTAGTTTCTGTGCCTCATTCTCTACTTCCACAAGATATACTCCAAGTTTCTTCCCCATCTTTCTCTCATGAATGGTTGCCGTCATCTTCTCACCTATCATCGCTGGTCTGTAGAAATGTATATTCGAATCCGCTGCAGCCCCCTTTTTCCCTAATCTAGTAACATATCTTCCAATCGCTTCGTCAGCCAGCAAAAAGATTATTCCGCCATGAACAACACCATTTATATTCGCATTCTTCTCTCCTGGAATAAGAGAAAGCGAAAAACTTTCATCACTTTTTTCAATGAAGTCTATATCCTTTACCTCAAACATATCTACCTCCGGTTTTAATAATTACACTTACCAAAGCTTTGTTTTTCCCAATGAATATGGCAAAGTCTTTCCATATATGTACTTTATTCAATTAAAGTAATTTAATTAAAATTACAATTTATCTCTCTGTTAATGCTTCAACAATGTTTTTTTCAATATATTCCACTCTGTCAAAAACCATAGCCTTAAAATGTGCCGTTATGGCTACTACAATTTGATTTTTTCTATCAACATATATAATATTACCACCATCACCGATAGCGGCAATTACCTCTCGTGTT
>JAZLGY010000084.1:0-29139 GCA_045616525.1 Acetatifactor sp.
GCACTTAGGTTGACAATTATTTATGTACAGATTAATCTTATGTTAAATAAAATATAAAGGAGAAATGTATCATGTTAAAAATTCTTGGTTTCATCATTAATCTTGCAATCGGTGGAGTAGCAGGCTGGCTTGCGGGTAAAATAATGAAGAGTGAGGGAAGTATCATTCGTAATGTTATACTTGGTTTTGTTGGTGGTATTGTTGGTTCTATTTTACTTGGAATCATCGGCCTTGGTGCCACGGGATGGATCGGAGGCTTTGTAGTATCAGTCATCGGTGCCTGTGCCTGTGTCTGGGTTGCAAAGAAGTTTTTCTAGTGGGGTCCGGGGGGACGTTTCTTCCGGCCCTGTTTTGGGCCAGGGGGACACTCCTTAGAAATCATCATAACTATCTAAACCGTCATAACTATCAAAACCATCATAACTATAGTAGTCATCCTCAGGCTCTTTATAAATGTATTTTCCATAGATGATGAGGGCAAATCCGAAGATTAATGTCACTGCATAAACGGTCTGGGTAAAGGGCTTCGCACTGAAGAGTTCTTCCTCCGCCAATGCATAGCGGTCCTTGTAGTTGTATACGGTAATGGTATCGTCTACACCAAAGCCGGGATTATCACCTTTACTTTTATGCGCTTCCAGTGTGTGTAAAATACCATCAATATAGACTCTGATGGTGTATTCATAGTAGCGTGTAGAAGGAGAATAGCGGTGGAAGTTGACATGTTTTGTGCCGGCTATATTTTCTACTGTGGCTTCGAACTGCTTGATATCCTTTTGATGCTTTTGAACCATGTGAGTTTTGTAATTATTGGGAACAACAGTGCAGCATATAAGTCCAAACACAATGATTAGGATGCCCGCAAGCATCAGACGGAATTTATTGCTTTTAAAGTCAATGTTTAGTTTTCCCCAGTCAATTTCTCGATTATTCATATTTATTTCCCTCGTGTTTTATTTTTGAAGTGTTATTTGTTTTTGGCGTTTACTTTTCTATCATAATCCAATGAGAGCATCAGTTAAAGTATAGATATGGAATGATAAGTAACTTTATCGTGCAGAAAAGGCAGACGTCGTCAAAAGCAATGCAACTAGGCAATTGGGGAGAACAAATTGTTATTAAAAGTGAGACCGCTTTTTCACAAAGAGAACCGGCAGAAAGAAGCGGGGTAGCGCTTAGAACGATTCAACATCCAGGGTATTAAATTGTGAAATAGAAATGCTACTGGAAGAATTTCCCCCATCATAAAGTGCACATGTGAATATATATTTCCTCGTATTTACATGTTAAAATATTATTCACTAAAGCTTATTACATTACAAAGGTGAGGAAAAAGTATGAATGGCATCCCCTTTTTTATAACCAGAGCGATGGCTGAAATCAAGATTCGGCAGGAACTGAAAAAGAATATATTTATACCAAGAAAGCTTGTTCTGGGAGAGATGTACAAGCTTAGGGAAGTGTATATCCCCGTTTGGCTTCATAATGTGCAATATCGTGAGAAAGCCAATATAATGGGAAAACGAAGAGTGGGCTGGGATGGTTTTCGACAGGAACCAATCTGGTATACAGTCAAGCGCTTTCGAGACGGTATGGCGGTTTACAATAATGTTATGACTGTTGCATCGGAAAAGATAAACAGACATCTGGTAAAGGGCCTATTGCCCTATGATCTAAATGATATAAAGCCACTGGAACCAGAAGACCTTGCGGAAGCTTTTACTTATGAGCGAGAGCTGGAAGAAGAGGGAGCCAGAGAAAAGGTCTTGGAGATTGTGAAGGATTTGATTGAAAAAGCTTTTCTTAGTAGCATAAAGCTGTGTCGGTACAAGACAATCAAGGAAAGGAATGCACGCTACAAAATACTAAATGATGATTGCGTGCTTTTCCCGGCTTGGTCCTTAACCATAGATTACAAAGGAAAAACCTATACCATTTTAATCAATGGACAGACCGGCAAGGTTTCAGGAAAGTTTCCAATGAACAGAGTAGTAGCAGAGATTGCCTCATTAGCCGAGATTTATAAAGAGGATAACAGGGGTATTAACTTAGATAATCAGAATATTAAATACTTTAAGCAAATGATGATTTTTCAAAGTACGGAATTTGAAGAAGAGGAAAAATTATGATTTATAGATGTCCCGGATGTGGAAGTGCACTGGTGTACAGTCCACAGGAAAATGGAATGAGATGTAAGTATTGTAACCAGGTGTATCAAATGTACGAACTGGTTGGGGAACCGGAGGCGGATGATGTTCAGGTAAATACCTACGAGGAGCCGCGGGAGGATGAGAAGATGATCCAGGAAAACTGGGGAAATCAGAAGTCCTTTGAGGTCAAGGTCTATTCCTGTACGGCCTGCGGCGCGGAACTGATGGTAAATGAAAACGAAGCGTCTACCTTCTGTGCTTATTGCGGCCAGCCTACGGTCGTATTTAGCCGCGTATCCAAGGAACTTCAGCCGGATTACTGCGTTCCATTTACGCTGACAGGGGAGCAGGCAGTAGCGAAAATTCGTGCAAAACTAAATAAGGGTATGTTTGTTCCGGATGAAATCAAGAATGTGAAGGTAGACAAGCTACGCGGCATTTATGTACCCTATTGGCTTCACGATGTAAAGATTCGTGAGAGGGCAAATATTAAAGCGGAAAAAGGTAGTGGCAAGCAACGCCATACGGTCTACTGTTTCCGTGATGCAGAGGCTACTTATCACAGAGTCACTTCTGATGCCTCCAGAAAGTTAAATGATGAATTGTCTCAGAGATTAGAGCCCTATGGGATGAATGAACTTAAAGATTTTAAACCTGAGTTTTTGTCCGGATTTTATGCGGATCGATATGACGTGGAGGAAGAACAGACCAGAGCAATTGCCGGATTGCGTGCCAAGGAATTCATTGAGGAGGACATCATCAGCACTGTAAAGTACAGTTCTCCCAAAATCATCGATAGCGATTACAGGTATGAGATTTTGCAACAGGAATATGCACTTCTCCCTGCATGGTTTATGACCTTTTGGTATAAGCAGCAGCTTTACACGATTTTGGTCAATGGTCAGACGGGCAAGGTAGTTGGCAACGTGCCCATCAGTAAGAAAAAGGTGGGAGCATTCTTAGGAATACTGACTCCTATATTAGCCTTTGTTATGGGAATAATTATGAAGGTGTTATTTCCGATTATGATGGAATCTGATGATGGTGATGGCAGCAAGTTTCTAATCATGATTGTTGTCCTGATTGGAGGTTTCTTCATAAAGGAAATGAGTAATTTGGTAAAATATCATCGAGAGCGAAGTTATTTTATGTCGTCCAGTACAGTTTCTTATGTAAAAGAAAGGCAGGAGAACGAATGGGGGCAGTAGGATTTATTCTGGGAATGATTCTTGGAATCATGTTGGCCGTGGCAATCACTGCGAAGCTGATTGTTTCTTCCAACTATATGGGAGATAAAAAGGGAACTCGTTTCGACTATGGCTCTGGCAGGGGCGCAACATATTACGCAAAAACTGACAGGAAAGGAAATGTTTCCTTGTAATAAGCCAGGGGAAAGCCAGAAGAAACGTCCCCTGGCTATTTTTTAATTAGATTTGACGAATTACTCAATATTTGTTATCATCAAACGGAATGTGATGATAAAAAAGGAGACAAATCATGGAACAAGATGAAATGACTATAGATTTGAAAGGACTTGTGATAAGTGCCTTTCGTTATCCTGTAAAGATTGTAATCTGCGCCATCCTGCTGGCGCTGGCGCTTGGTGGATTTATGGCCATGAAGACATACAATTCTTACAATTCAGAGGAAGGTCTTCAGCAGTTAAAGAATGATTTCGAAGAAAAGCGTATTGAATTCGTTCATGGCAAGGAGCAGGCGGAGAGAACCATCGCGTTGCTGAAGCCGACCATTGAGCAGAAGCAGCTTTATTTAGATCGTTCTGTATTGATGCGTATGAATCCATACGAGATGTATGAAGCAGAGATTACTTACCTCATTGATACAAATTATCAGATTATGCCGGACAAGACCTATCAGAACAGAGACTACACAGATACTGTTGGCGTATCCTATGTGAATGCATTGCAGTCAGGTGATTTAATGGAAGCTATGGCAGCCAAGGTGGATACCGAGGCTTGTTACATCCCCGAGATTATGTCAGTGTCTTATCAGTCAGGACTTCTTCGTGTGAAACTTGCCAGCGATAGCAGACAGAATTTAAATACCATGATGCAGATGGTCAATGAAGAAATCGATGGCCGTTATAAATTGGTGAAGAGAGATGTGGCTGACCATACCATTACCAAGACCAATGAAAGCACTGCAACCAAGACCAGACCGGACCTTGTAACAGGTCAGAAGAATGAGCTTGCAAAGCTTCAGGAAATGCAGGAAGATGTTGAAGAAGCACAGCATGAGCTGGATGTTCTCTTGCTTCAGAAGGAGCCTGAATGGCAGGAATATTCTCCCAAGCTTGTAGTTAAGAAGTTTATCATCTTTGGCGTGGTAGGCGGCGTTGTTGGCGCTATCCTGATTATGGGTGTATCTGCCTGTGGTTATTTATTTGGTGGCAAGGTATACAGTGCGCATGAGTTACAGGAGAGATTGCAGGTAGTTCTTCTTGGAAATATCCCTGAGAAGCTGAAAAAGGATTTCTACAGCAAGTGGATTAACAAGGCAGAGAAGAGACCTGAACTTACAAAAGAAGTAGAGCTTGCACTTGCAGGTGCCAATATTGCAAACTATGCCGGAGATTTAAAGAAGGTGCTTTTAACCGGTGATGTGGATGATAAGAAGCTGACTGAAATGCAGAAGGCTCTTACAGATCAGAAGAATGATGTAACAATTACTTCAAGTGGTGACATGTTTAAGAATCCTGCAACTATGCAGAATATCAAGGAGTATGATGCAGTCGTACTTGTAGCAGAAACAGGCGTTTCTACCTACGATACAGTAAAGAAACAGCTTACCAGAATGAAGGAACTTGACAAGAAGGTTTTGGGCTGCGTGGTTATAGATTAAGAAGGTTAAAGGCTCACATTTGATGTGGGCCTTTTGTAAAGTAAAGGAGATAAAATGGTAGTAGGAAAAAGATCCACAAAGGTTGGCATTATGTATAGCGCGGTTGGCGTGGTTTTTTTGATTATGCTGGGATTTGTGATGGGAAATTCTTTTTTGAGATATGAGGATGGAATGTTAATGCTGTTTATAATTATGATTTTCCTGGCAGTGGAAGCATGGGTGCTGTACCATTATTTTAAGACGCCCAAGGATGCAATCATCCTAAATTACAACAAAAGTATCAGCCTTCCCGGCCTGGATGTGACCATTCCCATGATTGAAGTTACGGATATCTCTTATATCAGAGCAACAGCAAGAGGTATTTCCTATAAATGGGGCAAGGTGGTAATCAAAACAAACGAACGCAAGTATGTGGTTAATTACCTGGAAGAGTGCGAAGAAGTGTGTAAGAATCTGACTAGAGAAATGTATGCTTATAGAGCGCAGTAAGGAGAAGAATATGAAGAAGTTTAAGAAGATTTTTTTGATGCTGCTGGCAGCAGGAATGTTACTCAGTACCGTAGCTTGTGGTAGCGGCGATGATGACGAAGAACCGGTACAGAAGGAAGAGAGCAAGGATCGTTCAGAGGAAAAAGACTCTGAAGAGGATGTTGATGTTGAAGGTGGCGACGATGCTGAGAGCAAGGAAGCAGGAAGTGATGCTGAGACCGGAAGTGAGGAGCAGGCGATTATTAATGCCACTGCTGCCTATGTTGCAATGTTTAACAAGGTAGAAGCCGATGAAGAGATGGAAGACAGCGACTTTGAATGTGTCCCTTATATCATGGTAGATGATTTAAAGGCAAGTGTTGCAGGTAAGCCCAAGGAAGCAATTCGTATTGAACTTTCCATCCCTGAAAATCCTGAAATCTCCCGTGATGTGTTTGTACAGGAGATGGGCGAGCTTGATATTGTTCAGGCCAGAATCGATGCTTTCTATGGACAGGATTTTGTTATGGAAGATGGTACTGCTGTAGAGGTAACCTATCAGCTGGTTAAAGATGGCGAGGTGTTACACGAGGGTTCTTCTTGTGTTACCTTGGTAAAGAGTGAGGGAATTTGGTACGGCGTAGGATTTGGCGGTACGGAAGTTTCTAAGAGTGATTTTGAATAAGCGTGGATTTTAAAGTAGAGAAGGTTTAAAATACCGCCGTATAAGCTTTTTTGAGGCTTATACGGCGGTGCTTTATGTTTTCCGTTTTATTTGCTTTTTCTATTCCTTTTTACGTCGGTAAGGTTTCCTTCGTAGTTGTACTCATCAGCATCGTAGAAGCGAATAATATTTCCATCACTTGTTACAACATAAAACTGATCTCCTATATTTGTCTTGTTATAGATTGCTGAGCTCACGATTTTATTACCGGACTGGGAGAAGTAGATGTAGTAGGTGGTGGTGGTACGGGTACGTCCGTGACGACCGGTACTACGAGTTTTCTTGGTGACCTTATCTTTGTTTTTTACACTTTCCAGGGAAACAGCGAAATGATCCGCTGCTTTTTTGTCACGATTACCACTCCAAAATATTGCGAAGGTAATTATGGCAAAGAAAAGTCCAATAAATAAAGGAATCAAAAAGTATTGCTTTTGTTTTTTACTCAGAACAACGCCTTCTGCCTCTTTCTTTTTGTAGTGAATAAGGAGCAGGATGGTGATGACCACACATAAAACAACGACTGCACCCAAAACAATTGAAGCAACCAGTGCGGAGTGACTGGCTTTAAGAAGTTCTTGTCGAATGATTTCATCTGTCAGTAATTTCATAGTTTCTCCATTTCCTTTAGCCGGCTAAGGTGCTGGAATAGCAGTCTGCATCAGAATCCACCGGATCCATGACATTGTAGTAAGCTTCGTTAGGATCGGTTAGAAAAGAACGTGTCCACTGACGCTCGGTCTCATCATTGATGGTGAAAACCAAGGTGACAGTATCGGCACCCTTTAGCTTTTCAAGTTCAATTCCAAGCTCAATGTCTTCACTACTGTTTAAGGGGGATCCCATCAGAACAGTGTTTCGAATAAATTCATCGTCTGCATAGTAGTCAACGCGTAAGGAAGTTACGTCTACGCCTATATCTTCAGGGATGCAGAGGTAAATATTGATGTAATCGTCAGATACTGCTTCGGATTCTTCAGTGGTTTCTTCAGTTGCTTCTTCAGTTGTTTCTTCAGCTACTTCCTCAGTTGTTTCTTCAGAAGTTTCCTCAACATCAGTTTCTTCTGTAGAGAGAGTTTCTTCTGTACTCTCTACAGTGGTTGTCTCTTCCACAGTTGTTGTTTCTTCCGCAGTTGTTGTTTCTTCCACAGTTGTTGCAGTTGATGCACTTACCGCACTACTTTCCTTGCTTTCTTCGGAAGCACAGGCGCATAAACATACGCACAATGCACCAAGGATAGCCATTGCTAATTTTCTTTTCATTTTTTATTTCCTTCTTTCATTCATATTCACCATGGGATTTCCTAAAAATGAATCATCCGCATGATGTTACACCTCCCCAGATGCAATAGTCGAATTATATTATAATTGTGGGAAAAATGCAATGTTTTCCCGTGTGTGATGGCTTCCCTTAATAAAATGTTAAGTTGCGGGCAGGCACTTTAAATGTTATATTAACCGAAGATAGAGTATAGAAAGGGGACATAAGTATGCCGCAGAAGTCTATTAAGCTAAACTTTATAATGAATGCCATACTTCGTATGTCTTCTTTTATTTTCCCTCTAATCACATATCCTTATGTGGCCCGTGTACTTGGGGCGACAGGCAATGGCCAGGTGCGTTTTGCGGCATCCTTTGTCAGCTATTTTACTATGTTTGCATGCCTTGGAATTCCAACCTATGGAATCAGAGCCTGCGCAGAGTGTAGAGATGACAGGGCAAGGCTGAGCAGGACGGTAAAGGAATTGCTTGGCATACAAGCGGTTACCACAGCCATTTCCTACGTGGTAATGCTTGTTTTGATGTTCTCGGTGCCTATGCTTTCAGAGAGAAAAACAATCATTCTGTTAACTTCGGTGAGCATTCTTTTGACTAGCTTTGGCATGGAGTGGTTTTATCAGGCTATTGAAGAATATACCTATATTACGGTGCGTAACCTGTCATTAAAGGTTCTTTCTGTTGTACTAATGTTTTTGTTTGTAAAAAGCGAAAATGATGCACTGATTTATGCAGGAATTACCATAATTGGTTCCGTCGGTTCCAATATATTTAATATGCTTCGCGTGGGAAAATATGTGGATTTAAAACCGTGGAAAGATAAGAAAGCAGGCACTGTGGATAGTGCCATGAACGCGCAGAGGGAGAAGAGTTCCGGCATAAAAAGGCATTTAAAGCCTATCTTCATTTTCTTTATGATGTCAGTGGCCTCCTCCATCTATTTAAACCTGGATACGGTAATGCTTGGTTTTATCCATGGAGAAGAGGAGGTAGGGTACTACGATGCGGCGGTTAGAATCAAGTCGGTTTTGATTAGTCTGGTAACGGCCCTGGGGACCGTACTTTTGCCCAGAGTATCTTATTATGTGGAAAATGGCATGATGGAGGAATTCCGTAAGGTCCTTCGTAAGTCCTATGAATTTGTGCTGGCGCTTGCTCTGCCCTTAACCGTGTTCTTTATCCTGCAGGCGAGAAATACGATTCTTATTATTGCGGGCGGAGAGTTTGAAGCCTCCATCGCACCCATGCAGGCAATTTTGCCCACCTTAGTTTGTATCGGTATTTCCAACATCATCGGTATACAGGTTTTAATTCCGTTAAAATATGAAAAGTATACTGCCTGGTCAACAGTGATTGGAGCTGTGGTGGACCTGTGTCTAAATGTTTGGCTGATTCCTTTGTACGGAGCACTGGGGGCTGCCATCGGTACCCTGGTTGCGGAAGTGGTGGTGCTATTTGTTCAGATGGTTATGATGGTGAAGCTTAAAATGAGGGAGTACATAAATCCGGAAGGCGGGGAGGTTTTGAAGGTTTTGGCAGCAACTGTGGTTGCTTTTGCAGTTCTTTTCCTTGCAAATATCAGTCACTTCTTTGGCCTGGGGGCGCTTGTAATGGCTGAGGCTGAAACTACTCTTGCATTGGTGCTTCAGCTGGGCTTCTATGCGGTTGTTTTCTTTGGAAGCTATGCACTCGTAATGCTTCTTGCAAAGAGTAGCCTTGTAAAGGAAGTTTTGAAACATTAGTCATTTATTAAATGTATTTGTTATTATTTGGCAGATATGGTATAATGTCATGATATTGTATCGTAGAATATAAACGAGAAAAATAAGGATGGTTTGATATGGGTAAATATTTTGGTACAGACGGATTTCGTGGAGAAGCAAATGTAAATCTGACTGCTGATCATGCATATAAAATTGGTCGTTTTTTAGGATGGTATTTTTCAGAGTTAAAAAAGGGTGAGGCGCCTGCCAAAATCGTGATTGGCAAGGATACTCGTCGTTCAGGATATATGTTTGAAAATGCATTGGTTGCAGGGATCGTAAGCTCCGGTGCAGATGCATATCTTTTGCATGTAACAACTACACCTTCTGTTGCATATATTTCAAAAACAGATGGTTTTGACTGTGGTATTATGATTTCAGCAAGTCATAACCCATTTTATGACAACGGAATCAAGCTCATCAATGGAAATGGTGAAAAGATGGATGAGGACACCATTCTTTTGGTGGAGGATTATATCGATGGCAAGCTAGAGCTTTTCGGACAGAAGTGGGAGGAGCTTCCTTTGGCTCACAGAGAAAAGATTGGCTGTACCGTGGACTATGTGGCAGGAAGAGACAGATATGCAGACTATTTGATTCAGCTTGCAAAGTCTGATTTTAAGGGCAAGAAGGTTGGTCTTGATTGTGCCAACGGCAGTTCCTATAAATTGGCCAAGGTGGTATTTGATGCACTTGGCGCAGAAACCTTTGTGATAAATGCAGAGCCCAATGGTTCCAACATTAACAACAATGCCGGCTCTACTCATATCGAGGGGCTTCAGAAGTTTGTGGTAGACAATGGCTTGGATGTTGGTTTTGCTTACGATGGTGATGCAGACAGATGTCTTTGCGTAGATGAAAAGGGTGAGGTCATCACAGGAGACCATATTTTGTACATTTATGGTAAGTATTTAAAGAAGATAGGAGCGCTTGCAAAGAATACCGTTGTGACTACTGTAATGAGTAACTTCGGTTTATACAAAGCTTTTGATGAATGTGGTATTGACTATGCCAAGACCGCAGTAGGCGACAAATATGTTTATGAATATATGATGCAGAATGATTGTATCATCGGTGGTGAGCAGTCAGGTCATATTATTTTTTCCAAGGTGGCTTCCACAGGTGACGGAATTTTAACCAGTCTGATGATGATGGAAGTGATGATGGCAGAAGGCAAGTCTTTACATGAACTTACAGCTGATTTGGAGATTTTCCCGCAGGTGCTTGTCAATGTAAAGGTAAAGGATAAAGCAGTGGCACAGGCAGACAGCGATGTGCAGGCAGCAGTAGGTAAGGTGGCTGAGGCACTTGGCAGTGACGGTCGCATCCTGGTTCGTGAATCAGGTACAGAGCCCCTCATTCGTGTCATGGTAGAGGCTTCCTCTGAGGAGCTCTGTCAGAAGTATGTAGATGATGTGGTAAAGGTAATTGATGCCAAGGGACACAGAGCGTAGGGGCTTGAAAATGAGAATGCAGAGAATGCATGGATAGACTGAAAAAATGAAGTGCAGAGATTGCATGGATGATTTGAAGCAATGTGAAGAGCAGAGCTTGCATGGATAATTTGAAGCAATGTGAAGAGCAGAGCTTGCATGGATGGTTTGAAAACGTGAAGTGCAAAGCATGCATGGATGGTTTGAAAAACATAAAGTGCAAAGCATGCATGAGGTTATGAAGAAACACAAAAACAAGGAGAACGGCGTATGTGTGGAATAGTTGGATTTGTAGGTGGTAAACAGGCAGCTCCCATTCTGTTGGATGGACTTTCCAAGCTGGAGTATCGTGGATATGATTCAGCGGGAATGGCTGTACGTGATGGAGATAAAGATGTTGAGGTTGTAAAGGCAAAGGGCCGTTTGAAGGCTTTGGCAGAAAAGACCAATGACGGTGAATCCTTAATCGGTACCTGTGGTATCGGTCACACCAGATGGGCAACCCACGGTGAACCTTCTGAGACCAATGCCCATCCTCATGTAAGTGATGATGGCAATGTGGCAGCAGTACATAACGGTATCATCGAGAACTATCAGGAATTACGTGAAAAGTTAATCAAGAAGGGATACAGCTTTTATTCTCAAACAGATACTGAGGTTGCTGTAAAGCTTGTGGATTACTATTACAAGAAGTACCTGGGAACTCCTGTAGATGCAATTAACCATGCCATGGTTCGTATCCGTGGTTCTTATGCGCTTGCAGTAATGTTCAAGGAATATCCGGAAGAAATCTATGTTGCCAGAAAAGACAGCCCTATGATTTTGGGCTTAAATGATGGCGAGTGCTATTTGGCATCTGATGTTCCTGCTATTTTGAAGTATACAAGAAATGTTTATTATATCGGTAACCTGGAAATCGGTCGTATGACAAAAGGGGGACTTACCTTCTACAACATCGACGGTGATGAGATTACCAAGGAATCCGTTGAAATCGAATGGGATGCAGAGGCAGCTGAAAAGGCCGGTTACGAGCATTTCATGATGAAGGAGATTCATGAGCAGCCGAAGGCAGTTATGGATACACTCAATTCTGTACTTCAGAAGGATGCCGAAGGTCAGGTAGTAGGACTTGATTTATCCAAGGTTGGATTAACAGATGAGGAAATCAAGGATGTATCACAGATTATTGTAGTAGCCTGTGGTAGTGCATATCATACAGGTGTGGTTGGACAGTATGTCATCGAGGATTTGGCTCGTATTCCTGTTCGTGTAGAGCTTGCATCTGAGTTTAGATACAGAAATCCTATTTTGGATCCTAAGTCCTTGGTTGTGATTGTCAGCCAGTCCGGTGAAACCGCTGACTCTCTTGCAGCCCTTCGTGAAGCCAAGGAGCAGGGCGTAAATACATTGGCAATTGTTAATGTGGTTGGTTCTTCTATTGCAAGAGAAGCGGATAATGTATTTTATACCTTGGCAGGTCCTGAAATCGCAGTAGCAACCACCAAGGCATACAGTACACAGCTGATTGCCTTCTATACCCTGGCAATGCAGTTTGGTAAGGTAAGAGGACAGCTGGAAGAGGGTAAGTACCAGGAGCTTTTGAAGGAGCTTTTGACCATTCCTGATAAGATTACTAAGATTTTGGAGGATAAGGAGAGACTTCAGTGGTTCGCAGCAAAGCAGGTTGCAGCCAAGGATATTTTCTTTATCGGACGTGGTATCGACTATGCAATCTCTCTTGAAGGTAGCCTTAAGATGAAGGAAATCAGCTATATTCACTCTGAGGCTTATGCCGCAGGTGAGTTAAAGCATGGTACGATTTCTCTGATTGAGGATGGCACATTAGTAATCGGCGTTCTTACCCAGTCAGGTCTCTATGAGAAAACAGTCAGCAACATGGTAGAGTGTAAGAGCCGTGGTGCATATCTTTGTGGCCTTACAACCTATGGCAACTATGCTATGGAGGATACCGTTGATTTTGCAACCTACATTCCCAAGACAGATGTACACTTCGCAGCTTCCCTTGCGGTTGTACCTCTTCAGCTTCTTGGTTACTATGTATCTGTTGCAAAGGGTCTTGATGTTGATAAGCCTCGTAATTTGGCAAAGAGCGTTACAGTAGAGTAATATTTGGCCGAGCTGCTATTGCAGCTTGGCCTTTTTTTGAGTGATTTTATTGGATTTACCAAGGAGAGCCAAGAATTGGTGGCATTCCTTGGTAATTTGCTATTAATCCCCTTTAGTTCTTGGATATTCCGATGTATTATAGAAATAGACCGAACTTTTGCTATGGAGATGAAGCGATTATAAGGAAAATGAAGCGAAATCGTCCATGGCAAGTAGGAAGTGTGTGTTAATGAACAAAGACAATAAATAGAAAATGCCATAAGAAATAAATGCAATAAAGAATACATAAATCAAGCATCGAAAGAAAGTGTAGATATGAGTAATAAAAGCAGAAAAGACGAAATCAGAAGAGAGCGTATCCTCGCCCGGGCGAGTGTAGGTGTGGTGGCAGTAGCACTCCTAATAGTGTTTATTGTAATCGGGAAGAATTTATTCAAGAAGATGGACGAGAATATAGAAACATTGGAAGCAATCTCCGGGGAGAACATAATTCAGGGAGAGATGATATCTCAGGTAGATAGTACATCTCAAAGAGAGAACTCTGCAGAAGCCTCGGCTGTGGTAATTTCGAATGGTTCTACAGAATCACCGGATGATTCCATAGAATCATCCGCGAATTCCTATGTGGAAAACAGCGAAACTGTCGCAGAAAAACCCGATAGTCAGTGGAACACAGAAGAGGAAGTGGCTAAGGCCCCTACTGTGGAGGTAGCAACAGAACCAACAGAAGACACCACAGTAGAAACAGTTGAGCCAGCACCAGAACCAACGCCGGAGGAAGCAACAGAACCAACCCCAGAACCAACGCCGGAACCAACTCCCCAGCCCACACCTATTCCGGAGGTACTTCCCAGTCCGTCGGCAACCCAAGAGGTGCTTACATGGAATGATCAGTGGGAGTATGCCGGTTTTTCCATGATTCATGACAGTAGTGTCACATTATACAGATCCGAGTCACCCAACAGGAAGAATATTGTTATTGGAATCAATGCAGGTCATGGAACCAGTGGAGGAAACAAGGTGAGAACCCAGTGTCATCCCGATGGCTCCGCCAAGGTGACCGGTGGCAGTACAGCCCAGGGGGAAACAACAGCGGCAGCAGTATCGGCCGGAACCACCTTCTTAGATGGAACATCGGAAGCTACAGCAACACTGGACCTTGCCAACCTGTGTAAAGAGTACTTGCTGGAGGAAGGCTATGATGTTCTTATGATTCGTGAGAGCAGTGACTGCAGGCTGGACAATATAGCAAGAACTGTGTTCTGCAACCAGTACGCGGATTGTCATTTGGCGCTTCATTATGATTCTACAGAAACAGACAAGGGATTTTTCTATATTGGTGTGCCGGATGTGGCTTCCTACAAGGCTATGGAGCCGGTGGCATCCCATTGGCAGCAGCATGAAGCGCTGGGGAATGCACTACTTTCAGGTATGACTGAGCAGGGGATCAAGATTCGTGGACAGGGAACCATGGCGCTTGACTTAACCCAGACTTCATACTCGACCATTCCTTCTGTTGACGTAGAGGTGGGGGACCGGGGCAGTGACCATTCAGAGAAAACCCAGAGGGAACTGGCCAAGGGAATTGTAAAGGGTGTAAACAAATATTTTAACCAATAGTATTCCTTTACTTCGTTGGCAACTGGGCTAAAAAATGCTATAATAAAGTATATTTTTAATAAGCTTATGAGAGGTAAATTCATGAAAGAATATGTGATGGGCAATGGAGCAATTGCCCTTGGCGCATTATCTGCAGGAGTCAATCTGGTGTCAGGCTATCCCGGCACACCCTCCTCAGAAATTATTGAAACAATTTCTAAGTACGACCACCATGGGATTCATCTGGAGTGGTCTGTCAATGAAAAAGCGGCTATGGAAGTGGCCGCAAGTGCAGCCTACAGCGGTGCCAGAACCTTGGTCACCATGAAGCAGGTAGGCCTTAATGTTGCATCAGACCCTTTGATGAGTCTTGCATATGTGGGAGTCAAGGGCGGAATGGTTGTAGTTTCCGCAGATGATCCGGGCCCTATTTCTTCCCAGACCGAGCAGGATACCCGTCGCTTTGCAGACTTTTGCCGTATCCCGGTGTTCGATCCTTCTTCTCCGGAGGAAGCTTACGAGATGATTCAGGATGCCTTTGATTATTCTGAAAAGTACAAAACACCTGTACTTTTCCGCCCTACAACCAGAGTTTGTCATGCATATGCATCCGTAGAGATTCCGGACAAAACTAGTCCCAAGGAGTACGAGGGATTTATCAAGGATTCGAAAAAATGGGTGATTTTCCCCAGACTATCCTATGCAAATCATGGCATGATTGAAAAGAGAAACGTAGAAATCGGAGAGGATTTTTCGGGCTACAGATACAACACCGTAGAGGGGGATGCTATCTACAAGCATAGTACAAAGAGCCTGGAAACAACAGCCTCCGGAACCTCTTCTCCTTATAAAAAGGCAGTAATTGCCGGTGGCGTAAGCTATGCTTATGCAAAAGAGTATTTGAAAAATTATCCACAGATTCGTCTGATTCGCGTGGCAACCCCTTATCCTTTTCCGGAAAGATTTATGATGAAGGCGCTGGAGGATATCGATGAAGTCATCTGCTTGGAAGAGCTTAGTCCGTTTTTGGAGGAGCAGGTTTTAAAGCTTGTGGGTAAGCATCATCTTTCTGTAAAGGTGAGCGGCAAGCTGGACGAGGAGTGTCCACACAATGGAGAAAACAATTCCAACCTAATCTCAGAGATTTTAAGCAGGTTCCTTGGAACAGAGCCAATGGATGGTGGACCGGATCTGTCCGATATGCCCACGCTTCCCATGCGTCCTCCTGTGCTTTGCGCAGGCTGCCCGCACAGAGCAAGCTTCTATGCTGTAAAGCAGGCCATGAAGGGAAAAAAGAGCTACTTCTGCGGAGATATCGGTTGCTATACCCTGGGAAATGCAATGCCCCTTGATATGGTGGATACCTGCCTATGTATGGGCGCCGGCATTACCATGGCACAGGGCTTACATTGGGTGGAAAAAGACGCCACCTGCTTTGCCTTTGTTGGCGACTCGACCTTTTTTGCCTCAGGATTAACCGGTGTTGTAAATGCTGTTTACAACGAAGCCAATATGATTTTGTGTGTACTTGACAACTCCACCACAGCCATGACCGGCCATCAGCCCCATCCGGGAACCGGTAAAAACATGATGGGCAATGTGGTAGACAAAGTGGATATAGCCAAGGTTTTGGAGGGTATCGGTGTTAAGAAAATCGTCACCGTAGATCCCTTGGATTATAAAAAAGGCGTTTCTGCCGTTCAGGAATGTGCTGCCCTTGATGGAGTAAAGGCCATCATCTTTAAGTCACCTTGCGTAGCTATTACAAAGCCTACCAAAAAGCTTTGTGTTGGCGAGAAGTGTATCAATTGTAAGAAATGTATCAAAGAAATCGGCTGTCCTGCCCTGATTACAGTGGATGGCAAGGTTACAATTGATCAGAATCTTTGTACAGGCTGCGGACTTTGCAGTCAGCTTTGTCCTGTAAATGCGATTGGAGGTGGCTTAAGTGAATAAGGATGTTATGATTTGTGGCGTTGGTGGTCAGGGAACCGTGCTTGCTTCCAAGATTATTGCCGCTGCAGCTATGAATAAGGGGGAAAAGGTTCACTCGGCCGAAACCATTGGTATGGCCCAGAGAGGCGGTCCCGTAACCAGTCACGTGAGAATCGGCGAAGAAGCTTTTTCTCCACTGATTCCGAAAGGATGCGCAGATGTGATTCTTTCCTTTGAGCCCGCGGAAGCCGTCCGTAATTTGGGTTATCTCAAAAAGGATGGCCTCGTGATAGTGAACAGCGTTCCCACAAAGCCTGTGACAGAGTCCTTGCAGGATACCGGCTATGACGGAAAAAATATGATTGAATATTTGCAGAAAAAATGCGATTGTATCGTCATCGATGCAGAAAAAATATGTGAGCCCTTTGGCTCCTCTAAGTTTTTTAATATAGCTATTTTAGGGGTGGCGGCAGGAACCGGAAGACTTGGTATTTCCAAGGAAACCTTGATGGAAGAAATCGAAAGAAGGGTGCCTGCAAGGTTCGTGGAGATGAATAAGCAAGCTTTTCATGCAGGTGTGGAAGTCGGCGAAGGCAAGTAAAGCTAGAATAAAACACAGATTCTCAAGAAAGCAGGCAAAAGACTGCTTTTACAAAGAGAAAAAGGGAAGCTTGGAAGCATGAATGTATCGAGGAATTGAAAGGAATCGTAGGTAATCATATGAAATTAAATGAAAAACAGTTACAGCAGATAGATGCACAGATTAAGAGATTAATCAAAACGGACAGTTATTATGGAAAAATGTACAAGGAAGCAGGAATTACAGGTTGCGCTTCCCAGGAGGATTTTGAGAAGCTTCCTTTTTCCAGCAAGGCAGACTTAAGAAATGCCTATCCCCTTGGAATTCAGGCAGTTCCTGATGAGGAGGTAGTCAGAATCCACTCTTCCTCAGGAACCACAGGTAAGCCGGTAATCATTCCTTATACCGCCAAGGACGTAGATGACTGGGCAATTATGTTTGCTCGTTGCTACGAAACAGCGGGGATAACCAAGAAGGATCGTATCCAGATTACGCCCGGCTATGGTTTGTGGACCGCCGGCATCGGTTTTCAGGCAGGTTGTGAAAAGCTTGGCGCCATGGCTGTTCCCATGGGACCCGGCAACACTGACAAGCAGCTGCAGATGATGATGGATTTAAAGAGTACTGTCCTTACCGCAACTTCTTCCTATGCACTTTTACTTGCAGAGGAGATCAACAAGCGCGGTATTCGTGATCAGATTCATTTGAAAAAGGGTATCTTTGGTTCCGAGCGTTGGAGCGACAAGATGCGTGATTATATCAAGAAGGAGCTTGGAATCGAGCTCTATGATATTTATGGATTAACAGAAATCTATGGCCCGGGTATTGGTATCAACTGTTCTGAGCAGAGCGGCATGCATTACTGGGATGACTATATTTACATTGAAATCATTGATCCTAAGACGGAAAAGCCGGTTGAGGACGGCGAGGAGGGCGAAATCGTAATCTCTACCTTGGTAAAAGAGGGCGCCCCCCTGCTTCGTTTCCGTACCCATGATATTTCGAGAATTATTCCCGGGGATTGTCCTTGTGGCAGAAAGCATCCTCGTCTGGATATCATCAAGGGCAGAAGTGATGATATGTTCAAGGTTCACGGTGTAAATATGTTCCCCAGCCAGGTAGAAGAGATTCTTGGCCAGGTGGACGGCGTTTCCAGCGAGTACAATATTAATATTGCACACGATGAGGAAAAGAATCGTGATGTTATTTTGCTTACTGCGGAAGCAGAGGGTAGAGTGGACTTTGAAAAGACCGGTCTTAAGATTAAGGAGCTTTTCAAATCCAAGATGAGCGTTACGCCTAAGGTAACCATCGTGCCTGTTGGCACCTTACCTCGTACAGAGAAGAAAGCAAAGAGAATTATTGACCATAGAGAGAGCTAAGGTTGTGGGAAGAGGCCTGTAAGAAGAGGCCGGTTTTCACGTAAACAGCTGATAAAAAAGTTGCACTTGTAAAGAAACTGATTATAGGATTTAAAATGTTGCCGCAAGAAACATTTACAGATTTAGGATAGTAAAATGAGAATTAACGAAAAGTGTGAGAAATGCCTCATGGATCGACAGCTTAAAAAAGCAGAAGACCTAAAGGATATGACAAAAAGAGCTGCTTTTGTAGGAGAAATCACAAATGCCATGAAAACGCGAAAAATTTTAGATTCTGCGCCATACATGGTATCGGTTTTTAACAAAATAGCCGAAAAATACTTTGGACCATCGGAAAGCTTCAAGTCTATTAAGGACGAGTATAATTCCCTGGTTATGAATATGGAAACTGAAATCGAGGAAAAGATTGCTGCATCCAAGGACCCCTTGGAAATGTCCATGATTTATGGTCGTATCGGTAATTACATTGATTTCAGTGCTATGAATCACGTAGAAAAAGCCGAGTTTTTAAGACTTTTGGATGAAAAGAGCAAGGAAGGCATCGATCAAAGGGTGTATGGAGAATTCATTGCAGATTGTGAAAAGGCGAAGACCTTTTTGCTTCTTTGTGATAACTGTGGAGAGGTTGTGCTGGATAAGCTTTTCTTGCGTCAGCTTCACAAAAGATATCCGGGCCTGAAAATCTATGCCATGGTGCGCGGCGCGGAAGCTTCCAATGACGCAACCCTGGAGGATGCAGTATTTTGCGGTCTTGACAAGGAGGCCGAAATCCTGTCCAGTGGCGCAGGGATAACCGGTACGGTAGTTTCCCTTTTGCCCAAAGATGCAAAGGAGATTTTTGATACTGCAGATGTTATCTATTCCAAGGGCCAGGGCAATTATGAAAGCCTTTCCGGCTCGGGAATTGAGCGTGAGATTTATTATTCGTTTTTGTGTAAATGCGATCATTTCGTAGAAAAGTTCGCAGTTCCAAGACTTACCGGTAAATTGGTAAAGGAGTAAAACCATGAAAAAGACCTGTATTCAGTGTGGCAAGGAGTTTGAACTTCCGCAGTCAGAGATAGATTTTTATAAGAAGAAAAACTTGAGCATTCCCAAAAGATGCAAGGATTGCCGAGATAAGAATCGTAAGGCAGAGCGCGGCACAAGTGCTGGTGGCAGTTTAGGCCCAGGTGGCAGTGGTTCGGGCGCACGTGGCAGTGGCTTAGGCGCAGGAAATAGATCCGGTTTGGGCCAAAGCGATGCGGGCAGCCCATTTAAGGTTCCTGCATTTACACCGGAAAATAGCTACATGAAGTACATACTGATTGCATTGGTTGCTATCGTTTTGGTGCTGGGTGCCTTTTTTCTCAAGGAGGTTTTGCTAGATCAGGATGCATCAGAGAATGGAGCGAATACGGGAACTTCTCAGAGTACCCAGATGGAACAAGGACTGGAGGGTGACCAGGCTTTTGGGCAGAACGGCCAGGGAAGTGATGGTACAGATCCCTTAGATTCGGCAGCTGTAACCTTGAAGGACAATGGTGCTTTTGATGTACAGGATAGGAATGACGCTACAGTGAAGGATGGGGATGAGGATGAAGTAAATCCGGCAGTTGACCCTAAGGAAGAGGCATTGCCGGAAATCACAGCGCAGCCTAATGTAGAGTCAAATGTGGCATCAACAGAAGAGCCAACGGTGGTAGCAACTCCGGAGCCGACCGTAGTGCCTACACCGGAACCGACGAGCCAGGCTTCCGATTATAGATTTAGAAACAAGAAGCTCTTAGGTGAGCATTATGAGAAACATGGAATTGAGATGGGTTTTGCTTCCCAGGAAGAATATGAGGCAGCAGCAGCCCAGGTAGTTGTCAATCCCAATGCCCTTCACAAGACAGAAGCGGAAGACGGAGACGACATTTACTATCTAGAAAGTACCAATGAATTTGTAGTTGTATCCACAGATGGATATATCAGAACCTATTTTTTACCGTCAGCCGGTAAGAAATATTACGACCGCCAGTAGTATACAAAGATGTCTCAGAGGAAAGAACTGGGAGGATGTATGAAAAGATTAAAACGAATTACAGCTCTTGGCTTGGAAATGGTATTGGTTTTTGCAGTTGTGCTGTTCTTAGGTGCAATCTTTACAGAAAGCCAAATAGAAAAAAATAAAATAGGTTCTTTCTCTTCTGAAGCTCTTGTAGATGGATGGGTGTACACCGACGAGGAAACAAAGGAGCGCATGGATGTATCGCTTCCTCTGGAATTACAGGAAAAACCGGGGCAGGTGGTGGTCCTGACCAATGTGCTGCCATCCGGTATTAAGGATGGAATGCGAATGGCATTTCGACCGGAATCTCAGATGTGGGAAGTGTATATCAATGGAGAATTGCGTGCAATTCACGATATGACCAATGCGTTGTATCCCGGTGATGCTCCACGAAGCGCCTTCATTTTGTTTGACTTAAATAACAGCGATGCCGGAGGGGAAATCAAACTGAAGGTAACCTCTTATCGCGAGAGACCGGGCAAAATCAACGGCATCAATTACGGATTTGGAAATAACGTATGGTTTAACTATATCAAGGGTTCTCTTTCCTTGGGAATCATGGCCATTATTTTGATCGTAGTCGGTGCAGGAAGTATTATTGGTTATCTTCTTTTAAAAAACAAGATTCAGGGTGGAAAACCTATTTACTATCTGGCGTTAACTATTGTGGCTACAGGACTTTGGATAGTATCCGAGATTAATATTAATCAGCTTCTATTTAAGACCCAGTCCCTTAGCAAGATTTTTTCCTATGTATTGATTGCACTGATTGCGGCACTTGCCAGTATGTTTTTTGATGAGGTGCAGGGACATCGTTATGAAAAGCTGTACGTGCCTGTTCAGCTCATTTGTTTAATCCAGGTTGTTGTGAATATCGTTTTGGATTTTACAAAGATTGCGGGATTCAGAACAACTTTGATTTTTTCTCATTTATGGTCTTTGGTTGCTATTTTAACTGCAGTCGGAACAATTGTAGCAGACTTTAGAAAGAAGCAGCTTGCAGAATATAGAATCGTGGCCATGGGTATGGGATGGGCCATCGTAGGAGCTCTTGGTGAAATTGTTTGGTACTATATAAATAATATTCATAGTATCGGATTTTTACTTGGAATCGGTTTGGTAATCATGATGATTACTACCATTGCCCAGGTTTTCAGAAATGAAATTCACAGAGCCAATGAGCGTCGTGATTACGCGGAAAGAATGAACCGAACTACCATCAGAACCATCGCCAGTATTATCGATGCCAAGGATGAATATACCGGTGGCCATTCCGAGCGAGTAGGTAAGTACGCGGGAATTCTTAGTGATGCAGTCAAAGACATTTATGAATTTACCAATGCGGATGTAGAAAGAATTCGCTATATCGGTATGATGCATGATATTGGTAAGGTTGGTGTTGCGGACTCGGTACTAAATAAGCCAGGTAAACTGGATGATGATGAGTTTTGCAAGATGCAGCAGCATACCGTCGTGGGCGACAGTATCGTTAAGAATATGGAAGATGTTCCGGGACTTAGAGAAGGTGTTAGAAATCATCATGAAAGATGGGACGGCAAGGGTTATCCGGACAAGCTATCAGGAGAAAACATTCCGATTTATGCAAGAATCCTTTGTCTTGCAGACTGTTACGATGCCATGACCAGTGATCGTGTTTACAGGAAGCGCCTTTCTGATGAAGTAGTTTATGCTGAGATTAAGAAGTGCGCCGGTACGCAGTTTGATCCAAAGCTTGCAGAGATTTTCTTAAAGTTAATTGATGAGGGGAAAATCAGCGCCGACAATGAAGGGTAATCAAAGCAAGCAGATGAAAAAAACGCCGAGAGAGGCATAAACCATTAAAAAGGTCGGTGAATTGACGGGGAGACGAAGCTGAAAAGATGAAAAAAACCGCCGGGAGAGGTGCGCCCCGCCGGGAGAGACGTAAACCATTAAAAAGGTCGGTGAATTGACGGGGAGATGAAGCTGAAAAGATGAAAAAAACCGCCGGGAGAGACGTAAACCATTAAAAAGGTCGGTGAATTGACGGGGGGATGAAGCTGAAAAGATGAAAAAAACCGCCGGGAGAGACGTAACCCCTTGAAAAGGTCGGTGAATTGACGGGAAAATAGAAAAAAGGCTGCCACCCAGGTAAATTGCCTGGGCGACAGCCTTTTGTTATGCGTAAGAATCAAACGAATAAACCAGATCCTACTCTTCCGTAGTTTCAGAATTACAAAGTGAATCAATTATTCTTCCGTAGTTTCAGCATTATCATTTTCATTACCCTCTTCGGCTGCAGAATCATCATATTCAATGAGTTTAGCATTCTTTTCTACATCTTCAGGAATGGTAACGGTTTCTGCGGTATTGATATTATCAAGATTGGCTTCAAATTCATCCATGATAAATTTCTTTACAGCCCAGCCCTGGAATACATCCTGGTTGTCGAGACCTACACTAAGCTTTTCCTTAAGGTTGTAGTTGTATTCAGTTGGGATATGAGTTTTGGAGTCAATCTTATAGGTGATATTGATTGGAACATCAGTGATTTCTTTGTATTTGCTGTTAATCATATACTGACTAAGCGGAACCATGGAGAAATCAGTAAATTCACCATTCAATGTATAAATACCGCCATCCTTGGAAGCTACCGCTAGTAAGGAAAGGGTGTCTCCGTAAGGAGTAATTCTTTCAAAGGTTGGAGCTGAACCATCATCGGGACCGGGAGTAATTTCGTATTTTACCCAACCTGTATCCTCAGTTCCTTCATCGTTTGAATAAATAATATGCTCATAGACAAGACCGGAGTCACCATTAAATAAGACATACTCATCATATTCATAAGTGGTGTAACCACTGTTAAATTTTTCTTTTCTTGTTGAAACAACGTGAGCAGAAAAGTGTGTTTTGTCTGTGACGTTGTAGGTGGCGTCCAAAGATATATTTTCCTCATAATTACGGATGTAAGAGGTGTCTAGTGTAAACTGAACCATCTGGGTATCATGTCCATTCATGGTAAAGTGGAAGCTCTCTAACGGTGTATCCGATTCTACGACCTCATTTAATACAGCTTCTGCTTCGGAATCGATATTGGAAGCTTCCTCAGCATTTTCACCTGTATCGGCGCTGGATTCATAAGAGACAATCTCCATATTGATATTAGACAAGTCCTCCTGACTAACATCTTTTTTTCCACATCCAACAAGACCGATGGTCATAAGTGAAAAAAGAATTAGTATCTTTTTACGATTCATAAAATTCCCCCTAAAATAAGTTTTTTTCATTTTTATTATATATCTGATATAATAAAATGCATAGTGTAGATATTGCACATTTTGTTGCATTAACGTGCATATTGTAGATTGGTCCCTATTTGGAGGGGTAAAGGATGAATATGATGGTTTCCGGAGTTGTTGATAAGAACGGCGAAAAGGTAGCATTTATCAGATTTGAAGAGGAAAAACGTATGGCAGAGGGAATCATTCCTGCGTGCCGTATTACAAAAAATGAGGGCTTCACTGCGGAGGAAGTATCGCAGCTGGAGATGTACATGAAGGGAAATCTTGCTATGTTGAAAAAGCAGGCAGCGGGAGTTAATCCCATTAAGAGTATGATGCAGGATAAATAAACGTAGAAAACATAAGGCAGACTATAAATAAACGTAGAAAACATAAGGCAGACTATAAGTAAACGTAGAAAACATAAGGTAGACTATAGGAAAGCTTTGTAAATAAACAGTAGATTCAAATGGGAGTCAAACGTCCATGGATGAATTAAGCTAATAAATATATAACAGGAAAGACGGAGGTAGAGCACATGGTTACAGTAACACTTGGAAGTACAGGCATAACAGTTAATAAAAATGGATTTGGAGCTTTACCCATTCAAAGAGTTTCACAGGAGGAAGCAGTGAAGCTTGCAAGAATGGCATACGAAGGTGGAATTACCTTTTTTGATACTGCAAGATGGTACTCGGATAGTGAGATAAAACTGGGAGAAGCCTTTGACGGATTTCGTGAAAAGGTGTATATTGCTACAAAAACCGGTGCGCAGACAGCGGAGGCCTTTTGGGCAGATTTGGAGACATCCCTTCATAATCTTCGTACGGACTACATAGATATTTATCAGTTCCATAATCCCGCCTTTTGCCCTAAGCCAGGGGATGAGAGTGGTCTTTATGACGCGGCCTTGGAAGCCAAAAGACAAGGAAAAATCCGTCATATCGGTATAACCAATCATCGTTTAAATGTTGCAAAGGAAGCCATCGAAAGCGGCTTATATGAAACCTTGCAGTTCCCGTTTTGCTACATTTCAGGGGAGCAGGAGATTGAACTTGTGAATATGTGCAAGGAAAAGAATATGGGATTTATTGCCATGAAGGCTTTGTCCGGTGGACTGATTAATAACGCCGAAGCTGCCTATGCATTCCTTTCACAGTTTGATAATGTACTGCCGATCTGGGGGGTACAGAAGGAGTCAGAGCTAAAGGAATTCATATCCTATATTGATAATCCGCCTACAATGTCAGAGGAAATCAAGGCTTTGATAGCGAAGGACAGAGAAGAACTTTGTGGAGATTTCTGTAGAGGCTGCGGCTATTGTATGCCTTGCCCTGTGGGAATTGAGATTAACAATAGCGCACGTATGACCCTGATGCTTCGAAGAGCACCTTCTCAGAACTGGCTTACAGAGGATTGGCAGAGAAAGATGAAGCTGATCGAGGATTGTCTTCACTGCGGAAAATGTAAGAGTAAGTGTCCTTATGGACTCGATACTCCGGCCCTTCTTGAAAAGAATTTGAAGGATTATAAAGAAGTACTTGCTGCGGGCGTTAGCGGAAATGTAAGCAAGTAATAAAAAGAAAAGAGGAATTTTTGTGGAAAAAATTTATATAACAGGTCATAAGAATCCGGACCTTGACAGTATTTGCAGCGCAACAGCATATGCGGCATTAAAGAATCAGGTGGATCCGGACAATGAGTATATTGCAATTAGGTGCGGTCACTTAAGCGACAATGTCAAATCTATTTTGAAGGCTTTGGAGCTGGATATGCTTCCATACATGAGAGATGTTTATCCCAAGGTAGGAGATGTGGTTCTTCAGTGTGAGCATCAGGTGGAGGATACCCACCTTTTAAGTGAGATTGCGGAAACTTACGAGATTGGTAATCCATCTGTTGTGCCTGTTTATCATAATGGAGAATTTTCCGGACTTTTAAGTATTGATGATATTACAGCCTGGGTAATGCATGAAATTTCAGGAAAAAACAGCATCGATCAGATTCCCCGTGTGAAGGATATTATGAGTCTGCAGGAGGAACCGGTGGCGGCCGGTACTCTTTTTGAGGATGCAAAGCAGCAGCTTTCCATGTCCAAAAAGCGTGGTCTTGCAGTTGTTGACCAGAAGGGATTTGTGGGATATGTTACCAGACGATGCTTTTTGAAATCTCCTAAGTATAATGTGATTTTGGTGGATCACAATGAGCCAAGACAGAGTATTAAGGGAATTGAAACAGCCAATATTGTAGAAATCATAGATCATCATCGTATCGATGCAGTGAAAACAGAGTTTCCGATTTTTATAGATGCAGAGCCTCTTGGCAGTACCTGTACAATCGTGTATCAGTTGTTCCTTCGTCACAATATGACACCGGATGAGAAGATAGCCAAGACACTTTTGACAGGTATTATTTCCGATACTTTGATTTTGAAGAGTCCCACAACCACTTATGTGGATGTAATCAGTGCCAAGGCTTTGGCTGACCTCTGTAATGTAAACTTGGAGGAGTTTGGTCTCTTTATGTTCAGCAATACAGAGGGGCTTCGTAAGCGCGATCCGGGGGAGGCCATTAAGTCCGACTTTAAGACCTACAATGAAAAGGGTGTCAATGTTGGTATTGGTCAGTGTGAGGTAACTTCTCTTCAGGATTTGAAGGATTATTCAGATATTTATCTGGAGACGCTGGAAAAAGTCAGAAGCGAGGGTGCACTGGATTGGGCGGTGCTTATGATTACCGATATTTTGCGTGAGCACAGTGTACTTCTTTGTACCAAGTTTAAGGCCAATCAGCATTTGCAATATCCTAAAATTCACGAAGGAATCTATGATATGCCCGGTGTTATGAGCCGTAAGAAACAGCTTTTGCCGGAAGTACTGAATGTGATTGACATGTATATGTAGGAGCGAGCTTACTTGGAGAGTTAAGCTTATTGGAAGGATGTTTTGAGGTTAGCATAGCAGCAGGTATGGAAATTGATGGATTTCTTGCAGAAAATTTTGTATAATTATGAAGGATATTTTGTATTTTGACAGGGGGTACATATGAAAAGTTACGGTAGAAAACCCAAGGTTATGAAGATTACGCTGAATGCGCCAACAGTACTTTGCTTCGTGGTTTTGGCATTTGGTGCAACATTGCTTGGTGTACTTAGTGGTGGAGAGCTTACCGGAAAATTTTTTGCAACCTACAGAGGTTCCTGGTTAAATCCACTGACTTATTTAAGATTGTTTACGCATGTTTTGGGACATCGTGATTTTAATCATTTCATTGGAAATGCATCTTATCTATTGCTATTGGGTCCCATTTTGGAGGAAAAACATGGTGGAGCCAGACTGTTGGAAGTCATCCTTATGACAGCGCTGATCACAGGTCTTATTAACACCCTATTCTTCCCGGGAATTTCACTTTGTGGTGCCAGTGGCGTGGTGTTTGCTTTTATTCTCTTAACTTCCTTTACCGGATTTAGAGAAGGCGAGCTTCCAATCACCGTAATTCTGGTTGCAGCGATTTACATCGGCCAGCAGGTAATGGCAGGTATGTTTGTGAAGGACAACATCTCCAATATGGCACATATTGTGGGCGGTATTGTTGGTGCTATCGCAGGATATGCCTTGAACAAAAAGAAGAAGTATTAAATTTCACATTATGATTCGAAGATTTATTTGGCGGGAGCATTTGCTTCCGCTTTTTTTATAACCTTACAAAACTGTAAGGTTTCTGTAAGGTTAGGTTATGGAAGTATTGAGGGAAGGAAAGTAAGATATAGCATGTGAGGAAGGAAATATAATATGACAGTAAAAAAGCAATCAAAAAACAATCAAAAAAGTAATCAAAAAAGTAATCAAAAAGTAAATTAAAAAACAAATCAAAATGGAAAAAAAGTAAATTAAAAAAGTAATCAAATAAGCAATCAAATAAGCAATCAAAAACAAATCAAAATGGAAAAAAGCGAATCAAAGAAGGGGTTAATGATGAGTAAAGTATTAGAAGTTATAAATGCAGAAAAGTATTACGGAGAGAGAGGAAACTTAACCAAGGCACTGAATGATGTTTCCTTTTCGGTGGAGGCCGGAGAATTCGTAGGAATTATGGGTGCCAGCGGAAGCGGCAAGACCACACTACTTAACTGTGTGTCAGCCATTGATAAGCTGACAACAGGTAAGGTCATGCTGGAGGGGAAGGATATTACAACCTTAAAGGGCGGTGCTTTAGATAAATTCCGAAGAGATGATCTGGGATTTATTTTCCAGGATTTTAATCTCTTAGATACTATGACGGCCTATGAAAATATAGCATTGGCGCTTTCCATTCAGAAGGTAAGCCCTAAGCAGATTGATGAAAAAATCAATGCCATTGCAAAGACACTTGGAATTGAAGAGGTGCTTCAAAAGTTTCCATACCAGATGTCAGGAGGACAGAAGCAGAGAGTTGCAAGTGCAAGAGCGGTCATCACTGAGCCGAAGCTGATTCTGGCAGATGAACCGACCGGTGCTTTGGATTCCAAATCCTCCAAGGCATTATTGGAAAGCCTGAAGCTTATGAATGAAAATTTGAAATCCACGATTTTGATGGTTACCCACGATGCATTTTCAGCGAGCTATGCATCCAGAATTATCTTTATCAAGGATGGAAAGATTTTTACAGAGGTTCGAAGGGATGAGGAAGATTCCAGAAAGGATTTCTTTAACAAGATCATCGATGTTATGAGTGTTTTAGGGGGCGATGTAAATGAACTTGTTTAAAATATCATTAAAGAACATAAAGAAAAGCTGGAAGGATTATTCCGTTTACTTTATGACTTTGATTATTGCGGTTTCTATTTTTTATATGTTTAATTCCCTGGCGAATCAGGATTCTATCAAGAATCTTTCCGACACAGGAAAAGAGATTTTAAAGCTTATGTCCGATATTATCCAGGGACTTTCCGTAGCAGTTGCAATCGTGCTTGGACTTTTGATGGTTTATGCAAATAACTTTTTGATTAAGCGTCGAAAAAAAGAGTTTGGTGTATACAGAATGCTGGGAATGGGAAAGAGAGCAGTATCCAGAATCATCCTAGGAGAGACTGTAGTTGTAGGCTTGATTTCTCTGGTAATCGGTATTGTGATTGGTGTGTTTTTTTCGCAGTTTTTATCTGTGATAGTGATTAGGATGTTTGACGCCGATGTGTCAGATTATGCATTTACATTTTCGAAAAAAGCAGTCCTTATGACCTTCATCAGTTTTGCGGTGATTTTCCTTGTTGTCAGTATTTTTAACACCATAACGGTTTCAAAATATCAGCTCATAGATCTGCTAAATGCAGAGAAAAAGGGCGAGAAAAAGCTGATGAAAAATAAGGTTTTATCTGTGCTTTTTGTAATAACAGCCGCTTTTATCCTTGCGGTTGCATATTATGAAATGGGATTTAAGGCTTTAGAGCACAAACCCAATGAAGTGGCAGTTTACATTCTTTTGGGTGTAGTGGCAACCTTTCTGTTTTTTATCGGAGTCTCAGGATTTTTACTGGAGCTTTTGCAAAGAAATAAAAAGATGTACTTTAGTGG